>JANOIR010000434.1:0-42423 GCA_031407765.1 Vicinamibacteraceae bacterium | reverse complement strand
GTTGCCGCCGACGCCGGCGATCACCGGCATGCGGCCCGCGGTCGCTTCCACGGACGTCCTGACGACCGCGGTGTGCTCCTCGGTGTTCAGCGAGTAGAGCTCGCCGGTACCGCCGGCGGCGACGATGACGCAGAACGGGTGCGCGGTCATCGCCTCGACGTTGGCCCGCAGGCCGGCGAGATCGACGGCCAGGGCGTCGGTGAACGGCGTGACGGGGAAGCCGACCACGCCGGTGAGGCGCGATCGCAGATCGGACGGAGTCATCGTGGGCATGTGTGTCGGGTCTTACCAGCGGGGGAGCTTGCGCGTCCAGGTCGGATCGACGCGCCGGCGCATCTCGGCTTGATCGTCGCGCTTGCGGTAGGGGCAGCGGGCGTAGCGCTCGCGGCCGCGCGCGAGGGCGTCGTGATCGAGGTCGATGCCGAGGCCCGGGCGATCCGGGATCTCGACGCAGCCGTCGACGAAGCCGATGCGGCCGCCCGCGACCACCTCGTCGTCGGCGTGCTGCCAGGGATAGTGGGTGTCGCAGGCGAACGTCAGCTGCGGAGCCGCAGCGGCGGCGTGAGTCATGGCCATCAGCGACACGCCCAGGTGACTGTTCGAGTGCATCGACAGCCCGAGCCCGAAGGTCTGGCACACCCGCGCGAGGTGCTGGATCTGCCGTACCCCGCCCCAGTAGTGGGGGTCGCACAGCACGACCTGGACGGCGTCCTGCCGAACGGCGGCCGGCAGATCGGCGAACGACGTGACGGCGACGTTCGAGGCGAGCGGCGTGTCCTCGCCGGCGTCGAGCAGCGCCTTGCGGACCGCGGCCATGCCGTCCATGCCGGCGCACGGGTCCTCGAGATAGCCGCCGCGGCCCAGCTCGCGATACAGTGCGCGGCCGACCTCGATCGACGTCGGCACCGACCACGCGCAATTGGGATCGATGCGCAACGGGATGCCGTCGCCGAACGAGGCGTGCAGCGCCTTGATCGTGGCGATCTCGACGGGGGGATCGAGTACGCCGGCCTTCAGCTTGATCTCGCGGAAGCCGTAGGTCTCGCACATCTGGCGCGCCTGCCGCACCATGGCCTCTGGCGTCAGGCCCTCTCCGTACTCGTCGGCGCGCTCGTCGTCGCCCTCGCCCCCGCCGCCGGCGTGCTTGTAGAACAGATAGGCCGAGAAAGGCACCGCACTGCGGGCTCGGCCGCCGAGCAGGTCACAGACCGGGCGCCCGAGGGCGCGCCCGATCAGGTCGAGGCAGGCCAGCTCGATCGCCGAGAACAGGCGGTTGCCGACGTCGAGCGGGTTCTCGCCGGGCACGCTGTAGGTCTGCGAGCGATCGCCGTCGGGCGCGGCCGTCGGATCGATCATCGGCAGCAGCGACGCCATCAGCGTGAAGGCGTCCTGGCCGATCAGCCGGCCGCGCAGCGCGGTGAACTGGGCGGCGATGACGTCGCCGCCGTGCGTCTCGGCGATGCCGACGACCCCGGCGTCGCTCACCAGCTCGAGGATCGTGCGCAGGGCGTACGGCTGGTGCAGGCCGTAGGAGCTGCGTAGCGGCGGGTCGGCGATCGCGATGGAGTGCACGCGCAGATCGGTGATCGTAAGGCCCGCGTACGGGCCGGAAGGCGGACGGGACGACAGCATCAGGGCAGCTCGCGGATCTGAATGTTGCGGAACGCCACCGGGTCGTTGTGGCCGGCGAACCCGAAGTGGCCCTCGGTGCGGTCCTTGCCCGGGTGCGGCGTGTCGGCCATGAACGACGTGACGGCCGCGAGATCCGTGTCGAGGATCGTCGTGCCGTTCAGCACGACCTTGATCGTCGATCCGGCCACAGTGACCTCCTGCTGATTCCACTCGCCGACTGGCTTCAAGTGGCCGCGGGTGGCCGCGACCATTCCGTAAGCGGACCCGTGCGCCTGCCGCGGATCGAGGTTGGCGTACTGCGGGGCGGTGTCGTCGAGGACCTGGACCTCGGTCATGCCGACGTAGGCGGGATCGCCCGCTCCCGGGTAGCGGATGGCGAGGCCGTTGTTGCCCGCCGGCGGCAGCTTGAACTCCAGGCGGACGACGAAGTTCCTGTATGGCGTGCGCGTGTAGAGCGTCCCGCCCTGGCCGGCCTTGCAGACGATGGCGCCGTCCTTGACCTCGTAGCCGTCGACCGCCCCGGCCCAGCCCGCGAGGTCACGGCCGTTGAAGAGCGGAACGAAGCCGGCGTCGGCCGGCGAACGACCGGCGGGCGGTACTGGGGTGGGGGCCGCCGGTCCGGCGGCACAAGCCAGGACGGTGGCCGTGGCGACGAACAGGGCAGTCAGCGTGGCACGCACGGGCCCCATTGTAGTGCGAGGCTGCCAGAGACGTCCGCGAACGACTACGATAGCGACCGTGGGTCCTTCCGAGCTGCTGCCGGCGATCGCCCGGGTGCTCCCGCCGGCGCGCATCGTCACCGCGTCGGCCGGCCTGGCCGCCTTCGAGTCGGACGGCTTGACGACGTTCCGGGCCCGTCCTCGCGCCGTCGTGCTGGTCGAGACCGGCGACGAGGTCGTCGCCGTCGTCCGGCTGTGCGCCGAGGCCGGCGTGCCGTTCGTGGCCCGCGGCAGTGGCACGAGCCTGTCGGGCGGGGCGGTGCCGCACGTCGACGGCATCGTCATCGCGCTCAACCGGCTCACCCGCATCCTCGAGATCGATCCGATCGACCGCGTCGCCGTCGTCGAGCCCGGCGTGATCAACCTCGATGTCTCGGCCGCAGCCATTCCGCTCGGCCTTTACTACGCGCCGGATCCATCGAGTCAAGCGATCTGCACCATCGGCGGGAACGTCGCCTTCAACTCCGGCGGCGCTCACTGCTTCCGCCACGGCATGACGCTGAACCACGTGCTCGGCATCAAGGCGGTGCTTGCGGACGGCACGCTCGTCACGCTCGGCGGACGCAGCCTGGATCCGGTCGGGCCGGATCTGGTCGGCGGCTTCGTGGGGTCCGAGGGCCGCTTCGGCATCGCCCTCGAGATCACGCTGCGGCTGCTGCCGCGGCCAGCCGGCTACCGCACCGTGCTCGCGGCCTATCGCTCGCTCGAAGCCGCCGGCGACGCGGTGTCGCGCATCGTCCGCTCCGGGCTGCTGCCCGGCGCCATGGAGATCATGGACAACCTCGCCATCCAGGCGGCGGAGGCCGCGGTCCACGCCGGCTATCCGCTCGATGCCGCCGCCATCCTGCTCGTCGAGCTCGAAGGCGAGGCGGCCGACATCGACGCGCAGTTCGTCGACCTCGAGGCGCTGATTCTGGCCTCGGGCGCCTACCGGGTCCGTGTCGCACAATCGGCGGCGGAGCGCCTGGCGATGTGGAAGGGGCGCAAGTCGGCGTTCTCCGCGGTCGGCCGGCTCAGCCCCGATTTCATTGTCCAGGACGGCGTCGTGCCGCGCAGCCGCCTGGGCGAGGCGCTGGTCGGCATCGAGGCGATCGGCCGCAAGCACGGCATCCGCGTCGCCAACGTGTTCCACGCCGGCGACGGCAACCTGCACCCGTTGATCCTCTTCGACGGCCGCATCGCCGGTGCCCACGATCGCGCTGAGGCGTGTGCCGCGGAGATCCTGCGCCTGTGCATCGCGCTCGGCGGATCGATCACCGGCGAGCACGGCGTCGGCCTCGAGAAGCGCGACTTCCTCGCGGAGATGTACGGTGAGGCCGACATCGCCTGCATGAAGCGCCTGCAGCGCAACATGGATCCCGGCGACATCGCCAACCCCGGCAAGGGGTTCGCGCCGGAGCCGGGGGCCGGGGCCGGCGCCGGCGCTGCCGCGAACCGCGCCGCGCATGCGGCCGCTGCGCACGGCGCCGCGCCAACGGAGCGCGTGCCGTCGTGAGGGCGTTTCCTGCGTCGCTGCTGCGGCCGTCGACGATCCCGGAAGTGCAGGAGGCCGTGCTCTATGCCGCGCCGGGTATCGGTCCGACGACGCGCGTGCGTCCGGTCGCCGGCCGGTCGAAGCCGGCGCTGCACCATCCGGGCGATGGCGTCGTCCTCGATCTCGCCGGCCTCAGCGGCATCACCGAGTACCAACCGGACGAGTGCACGTTCACGGCGCTTGCCGGGACGCCCGTGGCCGAGATCGATCGTCGCCTGGCCGAGCACGGCCAGGCGCTGCCGTTCGAACCGCCGCTGGTCACTCGCGGCGCGACGATCGGCGGGACCGTCGCCTCGGGCCTGAACGGGCCCGGCCGCTACCACCACGGTGGCGTGCGCGATTTCCTGATCGGCGGGATCTTCGTCGACGGCGAGGGCAGGCTGGTGCGCGGCGGCGGCAAGGTCGTGAAGAACGCCGCCGGCTTCTACCTGCACCACCTGCTGCTCGGCAGCCTCGGCCGGCTGGGTGTCTTCGTCGAGCTGACCTTCAAGGTGTTCCCGGTGCCGCGCGCGCAGCGGACGCTGCGCGTCGCCTGCGCCAGCCTCGGCGACGGTCTCGCCGCCCTCGACCGGGTGCGCCGCTCGACCGCCGATCCCGATGCGCTGGAGCTGACCTCCGACGGCGAGCTGTTCGTCCGGATCGCCGGCGCCGCCGATGCGATCGACACCCGCGCCGAGGGGCTCGGCGCCATTCTCGGCCACGACCGGGCAACGGTGATCGAGCCGCCGGCCACGCTGCCGCCGGCCGAGGCCGAGGCCTGGTGGGCGGCCTCGCGCGACCTTGCCTGGGCGACGGCGCCGCTCGCCAAAGTCGCCATCACGCCGTCGCGGATCGCCGGGCTCGACGCGGCGCTGGCCCGCGCCGGCGCGGCTCGCCGCTACGGCGCCGGCGGGGAAGCGGCGTGGGTGGCCTGGCCCGGCGCGTGGGCCGATCTCGACGCGCTGCTGCAGGAGCACGCCCTCTCCGGCGTTGCCCTGACCGGTCCGGCGCCGGCCGATCCGATGCTCGGCGTCCGACCCGACGACGCCTTCCTTTCGCGCGTGCGGCAGACCATCGACCCGCGCGGCACGTTCAGAGGCTGATGCAACACCAGATCGACGCCGCGGCGTACGGACCTGCCGGAGCCCACATGGCGCAGGCCGTCTCGACCTGCGTCCACTGCGGCTTCTGCCTGCCGGCCTGTCCGACCTACCGCGAGCTCGGCGAGGAGATGGACTCGCCGCGCGGCCGCATCGTGTTGATGAAGAGCGCGCTCGAAGGCGGCCTGTCGCTCGACGACGTCCAGCCGCACATCGATCGCTGTCTCGGGTGTCTGGCGTGCACCACGGCGTGTCCATCGGGCGTCGCCTACGGCGACCTGCTGACGCCGTTTCGCGCCCATGCGGCCCGCACGCAGGGGGCGTCGCTGCTGGCGCGCGCCCAGCGTGCCCTGCTGCTCGAGACGCTGCCGTATCCGCGGCGCTTCGCGTGGGCCATGCGGCTCGGCCGCCTGGCCAGGTGGACCGCGCCGCTCCTGCCGGCGTCGATGCGCGCGATGCTGGCGCTGGTGCCGCCGTCGGTCCCGCCGGCGCAGCCGCTGCCGGCGCTGACTCCCGCGCGCGGTGCGCGCCGCGCCCGCGTCGCGCTCCTCGCCGGCTGCGCGCAGCAGGTGCTGGCGCCGAACATCGGCGCGGCGGCGATCCGAGTGCTTTCGCACTCCGGCGTCGAGGTGATCGTGCCGCCGGCGCAGGGCTGCTGCGGCGCGCTCGCCCTGCACGTCGGCGATCGCGAGCGCGCCCGCGAGCGCGCCCGCGTCAACGTCGCCGCGTTTCCCGCCGACGTCGACGCCGTCGTGACGACCGCCGCGGGCTGCGGTTCCGGGATGCAGGAGTACCCGCATCTCTTCGAGGGCGCGGCGGACGCCGAGGCCGCGACCGCCCTGGCCCGGCGCACCGTCGACATCAGCGCGTTCCTCGAGCAGCTCGGCGTGACCCTGGCGCCGACCTGGCCTGAGCCGATCACCGTCGCCTACCACGACGCCTGCCACCTGCGGCATGCGCAGCGTGTAACGGCGGAGCCGCGGGCGCTGCTGGCGCGCATTGGCAACGTGCGCCTCGTCGAGATCGCCGACGTCGACTGCTGCGGGTCGGCCGGCACCTACAATCTCGATCAGCCGGCGCTGGCGCACGCGCTTGGCCAGCGGAAAGCGAAGGCGGTGCTGGCCACCGGTGCCGGCGTCGTCGCCAGCGGCAACATCGGCTGCCTGACCCAGCTCGCCACCCATCTCACCGCGCTCGCCGGTACCGACGCGCCGCGGGTGGTCCACACCATCGAGCTCCTCGACGAGGCCCTGCGCCATGATTCGCGCCCGGCCGCCTCGCCGTCGGCCTGATCCAGGAGGTCCAGTGACCGCCGTGCTTTCTCGCGTCGTCGCACTCTCGGCGTTGTGCGCCGCATATGCGCTCGCCGCTCCCGCCTCGGTCGCAGGGCAGTCGAAGCTGTTGCGCTTTCCGGACATCCAGGGCGATCGCGTGGTATTCACGCATGGCGGCGACCTGTGGCTGGCGCCGGCCGGTGGCGGCACCGCGACGCGCCTCACGTCGCATCCTGGCGTCGAGCTGTTCGCCAAGTTCTCGCCGGACGGGAAGTGGATCGCCTTCACCGGCCAGTACGACGGCGATGAGCAGGTCTACGTGATGCCGAGCGGCGGCGGCGAGCCGAAGCAGGTGACCTTCTACCCGGCGCGCGGTCCGCTGGCGGCCCGCTGGGGCTACGACAACCAGGTCTACGGCTGGTCGACCGACGGGGCTCGTGTGCTCTTCCGTTCGCATCGCGACTCGTGGACACTGCCGGTGACGCGGCTCTATACCGTGGCCGCAGCGGGCGGCCCGGCCGAGCCGCTGCCGATGCCAGAGTCGGGCGCCGGCGCCTACGCGCCGGACGGCGCGCGCATCGTCTATTCGCCGCGCTTCCGCGACTTCCGCTCCGAGAAGCGCTATGGCGGCGGCCAGGCCAACGACCTGTTCATCTTCGACCTGAAGACCAACGGGGCGACCCGGATCACCGATCATCCGCGCGCCGATCGCGATCCAATGTGGATTGGCGGAACGATCTACTTCAACTCCGATCGCAGCGGGACGTTCAACCTCTACGCCTACGACGTCGCGAGGAAGACGGTGACGCCCCTCACGTCGTCGACCACGTGGGACGTGCGCTGGCCGAGCGAGGACGCACAGAGCGGGCGCATCGTGTTCGAATCGGACGGCGAGCTGCAGATCCTCGACACGAAGACCGCCAAGGCGGCGCCGATCGCCATCGCCATCGCCGTGCCCGACGACGGCCTGGCTCGGCGTCCCAGTCGCATTGCCGTCGGCACTCAGGTTCGCGACAGCGAATTGAGCCCGAAGGGCGAGCGCGCCCTCTTCGCCGCCCGGGGCGACATCTACACCGCGCCGATCGAGAAGGGGCCGACGCGCAACCTGACGCGCTCGTCGGGCGCGCACGACAAGTGGCCGCGCTGGTCGCCGGACGGCGCGAAGATCGCGTTCATGTCGGACCTGTCCGGCGAGGACGAGCTCTACGTCGTCGCGCAGGGCGGCACCGGCAAGCCGGAGGCGCTGACCAAGGGCGGCCAGGCGTTCCGCTACGCGCCGGCCTGGTCGCCCGACGGCACCCGCATCGCGTTCGGCGACAAGGACGGCCGCGTCTACGTCGTCAAGGTGCCCGACAAGACGATGACGCAGATCGTCGACGCGCCGCGCGGCCAGATCCAGGACTACACCTGGGCACCCCGCGGACATCACCTGGCGTTCAGCATGAACGGCCCGAACGGGCAGGCGTCGGTGCACATCTGGAGCGAGAAGGACGGCCAGGTGCGGCGCGTCACCGATCCGCTGTTCAACGCCGATAGCCCGGCCTGGGATCCCGACGGCAAGTACCTGTTCTTCAAGAGCGACCGCGAGTTCGCGCCGCAGCTCTCGACCGTCGAGTTCAACTTCGCGACCAACCGTACCACCGGCCTGTTCGCGCTGGCGCTGCGCAAGGACGTGCCGCACCTCTTCCCGCCGGAGAGCGACGAGGTGAAGATCGGACCCGACAAGGACGACAAGAAGACCGACGACAAGGACGCCAAGCCTGGCGATGCCAAGCCGGATGCGGCCAAGCCCGACCCGAAGGCCGATGACAAGAAGACCGCGGTGCCAGCTCCGGCCGGCACCGAGCTGGCCATCGACGTCGACGGCCTCGCCGCGCGCGTGATGCGCGTGCCGCTCCCGGCCGACAACTACGACGGCCTGTCGGCCACCAGGAACGGCCTGATCTACACCGTCAGCGGCGCCGGCTACTACGGCCGCGACAGCGACCGTGACCGATCGCTGCGCTTCTTCGCCTTCAAGGATCGCAAGGAGACGACGCTGGCGCCGGACATGTCGGGCTACGCGCTGTCAGCCGACGGCGCCAAGCTCCTGGTGAGCCAGTCGAGCGGCGGCTCGAGCAACTACGTGATCGTCGACGCCTCGGCGAGTGGCGCCGCGTCGAAGAAGCCGGTGTCGACGGCCGGGATGATGTACGACCGCGTGCCGGCCGAGGAATGGGCGCAGATTTTCGCCGAAGTGTGGCGCCGCTACCGCGACTTCTTCTACGTCGAGAACATGCATGGCTACGACTGGACGGCGCTTCGCAAACAGTACGAGCCGCTGGTCGCGCATGTTGCGCACCGTACCGACCTGAACACGGTGATCGCCGAGATGATCGCCGAGCTCACGGTGCAGCACGCCTACATCGCCGGCGGCGACATGGTCGTGCCGCCGCGGGCCCGCGTGGCCTTGCCTGGGGCGCGCTTCGAGCTGGACAAGGCGAGCGGCACGTACCGCATCGCGCGCATCTTCAGCGGCCAGAACGAAGAGGAGCGCTACCGGGCGCCGCTCACCGAAGTCGGCGTGCAGGTGTCGGTCGGCGACTACGTGCTGGCCATCGACGGCGAGGAGCTGCACCCGACCGAGGATCCGTATCGTCTGCTGCGCAACAAGGCCGATCGTCCGATCACGCTGACGCTGAACGCGACGCCGGCCGCGACCGGCGCGCGCACGGTGACGTTCCAGCCGCTCGCCAGCGAGGAGAGCCTGCTTTATCTCGACTGGGTGCAGGCCAACCGCAAGCGCGTCACCGAGCTCACCAAGGGGCGTGCCGCCTACCTGCACGTGCCCGACATGGGCGCCGACGGCATCCGCGAGTTCATCAAGTGGTACTACGGTCAGATCGACGCCGAGGCGTTGGTCGTCGACGTCCGCGCCAACGGTGGCGGCAACGTGTCGCGGATGCTGATCGAGCGACTGCGCCGGCAGGTCCTCGCGCTCGGCTACGCCCGCACCGACTCGCTGGCGTCGACCTATCCGGACGGCGTCTTCCGCGGCCCGATGGTCGCCATCCTGAACGAGAACTCGGCCTCGGACGGTGACATCTTCCCGGCGATGTTCCGCGAAGCCAAGCTCGGACCGCTGGTCGGCCGGCGCTCCTGGGGCGGCGTGGTCGGCATCACCAATCGCGGCACGCTGCTCGACGGCGGCGTCGTCAACGTGCCGGAGTTCGGCTTCGCCAGCGCCAAGGGCGAGTGGACGATCGAAGGCTACGGCGTCGATCCCGACATCGACGTCGAGAACGACCCGACATCGGTGATCGCAGGCAAGGATCCGCAGCTCGAGCGCGCCGTCGTGGAAGTGATGAAGGCGCTCGAAACCCGCGCCGCGCCGCTGCCGGCCCGTCCCGCCGCGCCCGTCCGCACCGGCCGCTGATCAGAACGACTCCGGAGTCGAAATCCGAAACGACTCCGGAGTCGTTCTGGATTTCGACTCCGGAGTCGTATCGAGCCTCATCGCACGACCATCCGCACGAACGGCTCGACGTAGGCCTGGAGCATCACCAGCCCGCCGACGAGGGCGGCAAGCGCGACGCTGTGGAAGAACACGTAGCGCAGGATCTCGCCCTCGTGCCCGTACCAGCGTGTCGCGGTGCTCGCGACGACGATCGACTGGGCGTCGATCATCTTGCCCATCACGCCGCCGGAGGAGTTGGCCGCGGCCATCAGCGTCGGGCTCAGCCCGAGTTGCTCGGCGGTGATCTTCTGCAGCGAGCCGAACAGCACGTTCGACGACGTGTCGGATCCGGTGAGCGCCACGCCGAGCCAGCCCAGCATCGCGCCGAAGAACGGGTAGAAGAAGCCAGTCTGCGCAAAGGCCAGGCCGAGCGTGGCGTCGAGGCCGGAGTAGCGCGTCGTGTAGCCAACCGCCATCATCGCGGCGATCGTGATCAGCGAGAACTTCACCAGCGCCAGCGTGCGCCAGTAGGTGCGGATCATCTCGCCGATCGAGCAGCCCATCGCCAGCCCGGCGATGATCGAGGCGATGAAGATGCCCGTGCCGGTTGCCGACAACCAGTTGATCGCGAAGATCGCCGGCTCGGCGCGGGCTGCAGCCACGACCGGCGGGACGCGTTGCACCAGGTTGTGCAGGCCCGGCACCGGGATGCGTACGATCGACAGGCTGTCGAGCCACGTCTTGGTCTGTGGCAGGCCCCAGACGAACACCAGCACGCTCAGGATGATCCACGGTGTCCACGCGCGCAGCACCAGCGAGGACGATGGGCGGGCCGCCTTTGCGACATCCGGGGCATCGGTCTCGAGGCGCCACACCGTGGCCGGCGTCCACACCTTCAGGAAGGCCGCGAGCGCGGCCATCGACGTGACGGCCGCGACCACGTCGACCAGCCAGGGGCCGTGATAGTTCGAGACGAGGAACTGCGGGATCGCGAAGGCGAGACCGGCGACGAGGATGGCGGGCCAGACGCCGAGCATGCCGCGGAAGCCGGCGAAGGCCCATACCAGCCAGAACGGCACGATCACCGAGAAGAACGGCAGCTGGCGGCCGATCATCGCGCTCAGCTTCAGGAGATCGATGTCGGTGACGCTCTGCAGCGCGATGACCGGCGTGCCGAGCGCGCCGAAGGCGACCGGCGCCGTGTTGGCGATCAGCGACAGGCCGGAGGCAGCGAGCGGCGAGAAGCCGAGCCCCATGAGGATCGCCCCGGTCACCGCTACCGGCGTGCCGAAGCCGGACGCGCCCTCGAAGAACGCCCCGAACGAGAACGCCACCAGCAGCAATTGCAGCCGCCGATCCTCCGTCACGTGGGTGATGCTCTCACGCAGCACCGTGAACAGCCCGCGATCGTTGGTCAATTGGTAGAGGAAGATCACGTTGACGACGATCCAGCCGATCGGCAGCAGGCCGTAGGCGGCGCCGAAGCCGGCGGTGGCGAGCGCCATCGACGGCGGCATGTGGAAGGCGCCGATCGCGACCGCGAGTGCGGCGGCCAGGCCGGCCAGGGCCGCGTTGTGGGCGTGCCACTTGAGCACGGCGAGCGTACCGAGCAGCACCACGACCGGGATGGCCGCGACCAGGGTCGAGAGCCACAGCGCGGCGAACGGATCGTAGACCTGGGACCACGGCATGCGGGCGACGATAGCGCATTTTGTTTGGGGGGGCCGGGCTACAATCCGCGCGTGCGGATGCCGGAGCCCGGGCGGCAGTGGCCGCGTCGTATCGTGCACGTGACCCCGTTCCTGTGGAGCGGGGCCGGCGGCGCGCTGGTGCGCCTGGCCGAGGCGCAGCGGGCTGCGGGATCCGAGGTCACCGTGGTGACGACCGGCCGCTCGCGCGGCGGCAGCGACTGGCCGGCGTTGCGGCAGCGGCTGCGGCGTGCCGGCGTGGCCCACGTCCAGCTCGATTTCTTCGCCCGTGAGCCGACGGTGTTCTGGCCCTCGGTCGAGGCGCTGGAGCGCCTGCTCGTGAAGCGGCGGCCGGACCTCGCCCACGCGCACGCCGGCGTGCCGGCCTGCGCGCTCGCCATCTGCCGCGATCGCGGCCCGTGGCGCGGCGCGGCCATCGCCCATTTGAACAGCTGGGGCGTCGGCCGTCCGGCGTGGATGGACACGATGGACGCCTGGGGTCTGGCCCGCCTCGATCGCGTGGTCTGCATCGCGCGCGCCTACCAGGCGCGGCTGGCGCAGCTCGGCGTGGCGAAATCGCGCATGCGCTACGTGCCGTGGGGCATCGATCTGCTGGAGCGGGTGTCGGAGCCGCGCGCCGCCTCCGAGGCGCGCCCGATCGTCGGCTTCGTCGGCCGCATCGAGCCGCGCAAGAACCAGATCGCGGTGGTCGAGGCGTTCGCGCGGGTGCGTCGCACCTGGCCGGATCTGGCCCTCGAGCTCGTCGGCCCGATCGCCGACCACGCCTACGCCGACACGGTGCGGCAGGCGATCACGGACGCCGGGCTCGACGACGCGGTCCACCTGACCGGTCCGGTGCCCGACATCGCGCCGTTCGTCCGGCGCTGGTGCGCCTTCGTGTCGGCATCCTTCGACGAAGGGCAGGGGCTCGCCGTGCTCGAAGCGATGGCCCTCGGCGTGCCGATGGTCGCGGCGTCGACGCGCGGCATCGAGGATTACCTCGACATGGCGACCGGCGTTGTCGTCGCCCGCCCCACGCCCGCGGCGCTGGCGCGCGGCCTGGGCCAGGTCCTGGCGCGACCCCGCCAGACGCTGACACGGCTCCGTCGCGCTCGCCGCCTGGTGGTGCGTCGCTACCGCTGGCCGGTCGCGCTCGATGCGCTCGCCGGCGTCTACGCTGGGGTCCTGGACGAGCGCGACTAGTCGACTGCCGCGGCCGGGCCCGCAGCCGGTTCGCGACCGGCTGCTTTCAGATCTGGCAGAGGGTGGCCTCGGCGGTCGAGACCTCCAGCTTGCCCGGGACTTCGAGGTTCAGCTCCTTCACCACGCCGTTCTCGGCGACGAGTGACGAGCGGCGGGCCCGCGTCCCCAGGTTGAACTTCGACATGTCGGCGTCGAGGCCGAGCGCGCGGGCGAAATCGCCGTTGCCGTCGGCGATCATCAGTATCCGGTCGCCGACGTCGTTGGCCTTGGCCCAGGCAGTGACGACGTGGACGTCGTTGACGGCCAGGCAGACGATCGTGGCCACGCCCTTGGCCTTGAGCGCGTCGTGCTGCGCCAGGTAGCCGGGCAGGTGCTGGTTGCTGCAGGTCGGGGTGAACGCCCCGGGCACCGAGAAGAGCACGACCTTCTTGCCGTCGAAGACCTCGCGGCTGGTGGTCTGGGTGGGGCCAGCCGCGGTGACGGCGGTCAGGGCAGCATCGGGGATACGGTCGCCAACGGAGATGGGCATAACCCGTCAATGTTAGCCGAACGCTGCGGTCCGTCGGCAGTGCCGCCGCGCCGGCCAGCCACCGGCCCGCCCATGGCCCCACCGGCCCCGCCGGCGGCCCGCCACGCTCCCCCCTTTGAGCCAGTTTCGCGCCGGAACGCGCATCAGACGATGGAGGACATCCGATGCGGCAGCAACTAATCGACCACGTGCGGACCAACGGCAGCCCCCTGGCGGGGGCCGAACGTCGCGCTCTCATTCACATGGCCGAGCGGCTGCCCGCCTGGGTCACGCCGGATCATCTGAGCGGTCTCGGGCTGGCGGCGATGGCCGGGGCCGGCCTCAGCTTCTGGGCGGCACAGTATTGGGTGGTCGGCCTGGTCGGGGTGGTGCTGTCGCTTGCGATCAACTGGTTCGGCGACAGTCTCGACGGGACGCTTGCCCGGGTCCGCAAGCAGGAGCGGCCACGGTTCGGCTTCTACGTCGATCACGTCATCGACCTCGCCGGCGCGACGATGCTCTTCTGCGGCCTCGGCGCCTCCGGTTTCATGTCCCCGCTCGTCGCCCTCGGCGTCCTCTCGGCCTACCTTCTCGTCTCCGCCGAGGTCTACCTCGCCACCCACGTCCGCGGCGTCTTCAAGATGACCTTCCTCGGCGTCGGCCCGACCGAGCTGCGCATCCTCCTTGCTATCGGCGTCGTCACCCTGGCCTGGCGGCCGATGGTCGCGCCGTTCGGCCTCGGGCCGTTCCGCCTCTTCGACGTTGGCGGCGTCGTCGCCATCGCCGGCATGGTCGTCGCGTTCGTCGTCTCCTCGGTCCGCAACACTCGCGCCCTGTTCGATGCCGAGCGGATCACTCGCATCGCCGCGGTGGCCTTCGTGCTCATCACCGGCGGCGCCTCCGCGGCCTCGGCAGGATCGCCGGCTGAGGCCACCCTCACCGCCTGGCGCCAGTACGTCGATGCCACCAACACGCGCATCCAGGCCGAGCGTCATGGGCCGCTGCGGCCGCTGGCCGGCGGTCCGCAGACGACCGCGGTGTGGGAGATGCTGTCGCCGTCGCCGGGCGTCACGGTGGACGTGCCCGGCGCGCTCGTCAACCACTGGCGCGGCCGCACGTTCGTGCCCCACCTCGATCTGGCGACGGTCATCGCGCGCGTCCGGAAGGTGGAGACGCTCCTGCGGCAGCCCGACGTCCGCACCGCCCGCATCCTCCCGCAGGGGCCCGATCGCGACCTGGTGATGCTCGCGATCACACGCTCGCAGATCCTGACCGCGCACTACGACACCGAGCACGACGTGCGCTATACGCACCTCGGCCCCGGGCGCGTGGCGAGCGACAGCGTGGCGACGCGGATCCGCGAAATCGGCGGCCCCGGCGATCTCGCGCCACACGAGGATCGCGGCTTCCTGTGGGCGCTGCGGGCGTGGTGGCGCTACGAGGCGGTGCCCGGTGGCGTGATCATCGAGTGCGAGACCGTCAGCCTCAGCCGATCGGTGCCCTACGTCGTGCGGCCGGTCGTCGGGCCGATGGTGACGCGGTTCGCGCGCGAATCGATGCAGCGGACGCTGATCTCCCTCCGCAATGCCCTGACGACCTAGAGCCGCCGAGGCGATACGATGGACCTGTCGCGTGCATCCAACGCCACGGAGGTCCTTGTGAACGCCCAGAAACCCGGTCCCGACGCCCCCTCGACCCCGTCCATGGCCACGTCCGCGGACGAGTGGAAGACCACCCTCACCCCCGAGCAGTTCGCGGTGCTGCGTGAGCACGGCACCGAGCCGCGCGGCACCAGCCCGCTCAACAAGGAGAAGCGCGAAGGCCGCTTCATGTGCGCCGGCTGCGGCCAGCAGCTGTTCGCCTCGGACGCCAAGTACGACAGCGGCACCGGCTGGCCGAGCTTCGATCAGGCCTTGCCCGGTGCGGTCGCGACGACGGTCGACCGCTCCCACGGCATGGCCCGCACCGAAGTGCACTGCAGCCGATGCGGGGGCCATCTCGGTCACGTCTTTCCGGACGGACCCCCGACGACCGGCGAGCGCTACTGCATGAACGGCGTCGCCTTGAACTTTCAGCCCAAGGAGTAAGCCGGGAGCTCCACCGCGGCTGGTCTCGTAGGCCGGTCTGCTTGGGCCGGCTTACTTGACGTGCTGCGCCTGCCCGCTCGCGATCGCCTCGTTCAGGATGGCGACGATGCGCTTGCGCGCCGCCTCGCCCGCGATGCGCTGTTTCTCGCCCAGCTCGGCCTGCCGCCGGCCCAGGGCCGCCTGCGCTTGACCGAGCTGCGCGTGCAGGCGTCCCAGGTCGCGCTGTTTCTCGGCGAGTTCCCGCATCGCGTCGGCCTGGGCGGCCTCGCCCTCGGTGTGGGCCCGGTCGACCGTCGTTCCCGCCGTGCGCCGCAGGGATTCGATGGCCGCCCGTATCGCCTTGCGGGCGTTGACCACCTCGGCGTTCTGGTTGTCGGCATGCACTTCGAGGGCGCCGAGCGCGGCCTCCAGGCCCTGCAGCTGCGCGTGCGTGGTACCCGCCTTGGCCATCGCCAGGGCCGCCTCATGCTGGTGACGGCTGGCGAACGCGGCCTGCTTCGTACCGAGCCCGGCGCGTCGAGCGCCCAACTCCGCCTGTTCGTGTCCCAACACGGCCTGTTCGTGCCCCAACTCGGCCTGCTGTCGGCCGAACGCGTGCTGCTCGGCCATCTCGCCCTTGATCCGTTCGATGAGGCCGCGGTCGCGCGAGGTGAAGACCTTGCCGCCGGATCGGAGGTACAGGAACGGGCCATTGCCATCGCCGCGTAGCTTGCGCACTGTCTCGGCGTCGCGCGACGAGTTGAAGGACATCGACGTGCCCTTGCCATCGACGAGCACGAACGTGTCCTTGCCGTCGGAGCTCCAGGCGAAGTCGGCAGGCGGCGGCGGGGGCGGCGGAGGTGGCGGCGGCGCGGCGCGGCCCGGCGGCGGCGGGGGCGGCGGTGGTGGCGCCTGGTCGTCGGACGGCGCGGCCAGGTACGACGCCGGTGGCGGGATTGGCGGGATCGGCGCGCGGGACGCGTGCCATGCCGGCTCCGCTGGTGGCGCGGGCGGTGGCGCGGGCGGAGTGATCGCGGCGAGTGGAGTGATCGGGGCGAGCGGGCTCGCCGCGGCCGACGGCGGTAGCGGCGGCGTGGGCGGCAGCGGTGGCAGGTCCGACTGCCGGGCGACGAGCGACAGGGGAAGCGCCAGCGGCAGGAGCAGGGCACCGGCCAGCCAGATGCCGCGTCCGGGGCGCGGCGACGGTCCGTGATTGTTCAGCATCGCGAGTCTCCTTCGAAGCAGCCGCACCGAGGGCGACGACTGCGCCGCGGCAAGAGCGGCGGGCCGGCGGGTGACCCCGAGGCGGAGGAGGAGCCGGCCGTAGTCGCGTGGCGCTTCGTCGAGGTGCTGCAGCACCTCGGCGTCGCAGGCGGCTTCGCGCGCGAACGCATATTCGCGTGCCGCCAGCCGGGCTCCGGGGTGGAAGAACAGCAGGCGCTCCATGACGGCGGGCGCCCAGGCGAATGCGAGATCGAGCCGGCGCACGTGCGCCAGCTCGTGGCACAAGGTCATCGCCAGCTCGCGCGGGCTCATCGCGTCGAGCGCGGCGGTCGGCAGCAGCACGGTGGGGCGGAACAGGCCGAGGACCTGCGGCGTCTCGACGGTCGCAGAGACGCGCACCGGCGGCGTGTGGCGCAGGCCGAGGGCCGCGGCGAGCCGATCCGCCTCCGCGGCCACGTCCGGCGGCGCCGGAGTCGCATCGTCGGCGAGCCGGCGCAGACGCCGGGCCGAGATCCCGAGGCGGAGCAGCAGTGCGGCCGCGATCGCCGCCCAGGCGGCAGCCAGCGAGGCCCGCCAGTCGATCGCCACGGGCGACGCCGCGGCGGCGGTGGCCCGGCGGAGCGCCGCCGGCGGCAACGGCTGCGAGGACGCCTCGATCGCGTCGACCGGCGAGGTGGCGGCGCTCGGTCGCATGCGCACGGGTGTCGCGCGGGTGACCGCAGACGCTGCGGCCGGCGACCCGCTTGCGGGCCGCGCATCGGCGACCGTCCGGTTCACGATCGGTGTGGCCGGCAGCAGCGCGCCGACACCCCAGGCGTCCGGGACTTCGAGCGTCAGCGCCGGAAGCGGCACCAGGCGCAGCAAGGCGGCGGCGGCGACCAGCCACCAGATCGTGGTGCGCGTCGACGGCGACAGCGACGGCCGCAGGCGGCACACCGTCCACGCCACGATGACCATCAGCGCGGTGGCGATCGAGGCCCAGGCGAGGCGATCGACGACGAGATCGACGATCGAGGGGGCGGACGTCATGACGACCTCCGCCGCTCGTCCTGCAGGCGCGCGACCAGCTCCTCGAGCTCGGCCAGCTCCTCGTCGGAGACCTGGTGGGCCTCGGCGAGGAAGGTGACGAACGGGGTCACCGATCCGCCGAGCGTGCGATCGACGAAGCTGGCGACGGCGTGCTGCACGGCGTCGCCGAGCGCCGTCTGCGTCGCGTAGCGAAAAACGCCGTCGACCTGCTTCCGCGAGAGGTGGCCCTTCTTGCGCAGCCGCTCCATCATGGTGAGGACGGTGGAGCGCGCCAGCCCGCGCGGCACGCCGAAGCGCTCGACCACCTCCGCCACCGTTGCCGCGCCGTGCGCCGCCACATCCCGCAGCAGCGCCAGTTCCTGATCGCCAATCGTTCGCATCGTCGGCCCTCGTGACTACAACTGTCGTCACCATACGCCTGACGACACATGTAGTCAAGGCCCGCCGGGGCCCGTGTCCGAGATCGCCCGGGCCGTGTCCGGGATCGCCGGGCCGAGGCCGGGCGCAGGTCGGGAGGCCGCCGGGCCGAGGCCCGGGCGGAGCCCGTCAGGGTATGCGCGTGATGAAGGCGTCGACGCGCAGGCCGATCGGCAGGCGCGCTGAGGGCTCGAGCTCGATCAGCGTCTCGAGCACCTTGTGGTCGATGCGCTCAGCCGGATCGTCGGTGCGGATGCGGGCCCGGCCGAGCATCTCGCCGACGCGGACGACGCGGCCGGGGAAGCGCCGCGTGCCGAACGCATCGGCGGTCACGTAGGCTGGCTGGCCGGTGCGCAGGCCGCCGATGTCGGATTCGTCGACGTCGACCCGCACCCGCAGGGCGCTGACGTCGGCGAGGGTGACGATCGGCGAGGGCACCGGCAGCACCGCCAGGCTCTCGCCGGGCCGCAAGTGGCGCCGCAGAACCAGGCCGTCGACGGGCGAGCGCACCAGCGTCTTTTCGAGCAGGACCGCCGCCTCGTCGAGCTGCGCCTCGGCGAGCGCAATGGCGGCGCGCGCGCGGGCCCGCTCGTCGCCGCGCACCGAGGCGTCGACGACCCGCGCATGCTGGCGCTGCTCGACGTGGCGCGCCGCTGCGACACGCTCGTCGCGGACGGCGCGCTCCAGCTCTTCGCGCGCGATCACGCCCTCGGCGAACAGCGTCTCGCGCCGGCGCCGCTCGGCCGCGGCCTGCTGCGCAATCTCGTCCGCCTGCACCGCCGCCGCGCGCGCCTCGTCCCGCTCCTCGGTGCGCGAGCCGTTGACCAGGCGCAGCTCTTCGGCGCGGGCGATGGCCAGCGCGGCGCGCGCCGCCGCCAGCCGCGCGCGATACTCGCCCGGCTCAACCTCCGCCACCACCTGGCCTTTGCTGACGCGATCACCCTCGTCGACGCGTACCGCGCGCAGCCGCCCGGGGACCTCGCCGCTCACCGCGATCTCCTCCGAGACGGGCTCGACGCGGCCGGGGCCGACGATCAGCTTGGCGTCGTGCGCCGGGTTCGCCGCCGCGGCGGCCGCGACGTCCGCTGCGCCAGCGTCGGCGCCGGGTCGCGCCACCACGAGCACCGTGGTCGCGACGACGACGAGCGAGGCGGCGAGCAGGCCGAAGGTGCGTCGGGACATGGCGTTCTCCTGTCTCCCCTTCAAGGGGACTAACGGATGGCGGCGAGGTCGACGTGCGGGAGCGAGGCATCGTCGTGCGCGCCTTCGCGCAGACGGCCGTCCTCGATCGAGACGATGCGATCGGCGTAGGCGACGGCGCGGGCGTCGTGCGTGACCAGGACGACGGCGCGCCCGGCGCTGCGCGCCAGCTCGCGAAGCAGCTCCAGCACCGTCCGCCCGGAGACCGAATCGAGCGCCGCCGTGGGCTCGTCGGCGAGCACGATCGACGGATCGCCGACCAGGGCCCGGGCGATGGCGACGCGCTGCTTCTGGCCGCCGCTCAGGTCGGCGGGGTGGGCGCCGATCTTGTCGGCGAGCCCGACCCGCTCGAGCGCGAGACGCGCCTTGTCGTGCGCCTCCGGCCCGCGCTCGCCGCGCACGTCGAGTGGCAGCGCCACGTTCTCGAGCGCGGTCAATGCCGGAAACAGGTTGAAGCCCTGGAAGACGAAGCCGATGTGGGTGCGGCGGATGCGTGGCCGTTCGCGCTCGGGCAGGCCGACCAGTTCCTCGCCGCGCAGGCGCACGCTGCCGCTCGACGCGTCGAGGATGCCGCCCATGATCGACAGCAGCGTCGTCTTGCCGCTGCCCGACGGGCCCATCATCAGCAGCATCTCGCCGCCGTGGACGTCGAGCGAGACGTCGACCAGCGCGCGCACCGCGGTCGGTCCGATCCCGTAGGTCTTGCTGACGCTCGTGATGGCGATGGCCGGTGGCATGCGGATCATCCCTTGAAGACGATGGCCGGGTCGAGACGCGTGACCTTGTTGATCGAGACGATCGACGCCAGCACGCACATCCCGACGGTGATGCCGAACAGCGCCGCGGTGAGCGGCCACGGCAGCAGGATCGCCGTGGTGCCCCGCTGGCTCAGCGCCGATGCGGTCTGGGCGAGGGCCATGCCGACGGCGTAGCCGCCGACCGCGCTGATCACCGCCTGCTCGATGATCACGCGGTAGATGTAGCCGTTGGTGGCGCCCATCGCCTTGAGCGTGCCGAACTCGCGGATGTGGTCGACGGTGGCGGCGTAGATGGTCTGGGCGACGACGACCACGCCGACGAGGAGGCCGAGGCCGGCGGCAATGAGCACGGTGACGCCGGCTCCGGTGCCGAACATCCAGTAGTGCTGCTGGGCGCCGCGCCAGTCGGCGGTGGTCTGCGCGGTGATGTCCGGAACGGTGGCTTCGATCCGCCGCGCCAGCGCCGCGGCGTCGATACCGGGGGCGGTGCGCACCAGCAAATAGAGCGTCTGTTCGCCGCGGAGGCCGAGGTAACGCTGCGCCTGCGCGTGCGTCGTGAACACCGGCGGCGCCGTCGTGAACGAGCGGATGCCGCGAGTGAAGCCGACCACCCGGGCGCGGACGCCGTTGATCTCGGCCGTGTCGCCGATGGCGGCGACGCCGAGCTTGGTGGCGTAGAGCTCGTCGACGATCACGGCGTCGGCCTGGTCGAGGTCGGCGACCCGCCCGCGCACCAGGTTCCAGGGCCGGCCGATGCCGCTCTCGAGGTCGATGCCGACCACCAGGATGCCCTCGAGCGCGCCGTCCGGCCGGGTCCAGTTGCCGAAGCGGACGATGTGCGGGTCGGCGGCGTTGACGCCGGGCACCTGCAGGACCTGATGCCGCCGCCGCTCCAGGAACGGCGCTGCCGTCTCCAGGTGGGTGACGCCGCGCGATCGGATCCAGATGTCGGCGCCGGAGTGGGTGATGACCTCGGAGGTGGCGCGCGTGAACCCGACGAAGAGCCCGAGCTGGACCGCCGACAGCAGCACCGAGAAGACGATGCCGGTCAGGGTGACGGCAAAGCGGACGCGATCGTGGCGCAGGTTGCGCCAGGCGAGGGGGACGAGCCTGTTGACAGTGATCATCGTCGTAACACCGTTAAGTCACTTGCGTGTGTGTTCGACGCAAGGCGCATGCGGCCGGTTCCTCAGCGGGGCTGACGGGACGAGGAGGCGGCGCGCCGTCGGGGGCGAGCCGGAGTGGCCGCGGTCGCCGGCTTCCGCCGGCTGTCACGGGACGTGGTCGACGGGGGAGCGGCCTTGGGCCGGGCCGGGCGCGCCGCCGTGGGCGGGGCTGCCGCCGCCTTCGATCGGGCCACCGAGGCCGGCGCCGTCGAGGCTGACGGCGCCGCCGACCAGGCGGCGGAGACCTGCAGGCCGGCGATGAGCGTGTCGAGCATGTGCCGCACGAGGCGGTCGGCGGGCACGAAGGCGAAGCGATCCTCCGGCACCGTGATCAGCAGGGCGACGATGCCGTGGCAGGCGGCCCACAGCGCCTGCGACGTCGTCTCGACTTCGCCCGGCCGGATCGCGCCGCTGGCCATGGCGCCGGCGACGGCGGCCTGGAGGAAGGCGAAGGCACGGTGGCCCGCGGTCGGCTCGCTGGTGCGCAGATCGCGCGGCTTGACCAGGAACGAGACGGTGTAGTGGTGCGGGTGGGCGAGGCCGAACTCGACGTAGAGGCGCAGCCCGTCGCGCAGGCGGGCCAGCGGGTCGGTCGTCTTCGCGAAGTGCGTGGCCAGACGCATCGACAGCTTCTCGAACGTCTCGTCGCAGAGCGCCGTCAGGATCGACTGCTTGTCGGGAAAGTGCAGGTAGATGGCGGTGGGGGAGTACTCGATGCGCGCGGCGATCCGCCGCATCGACACGGCGTCGTACCCCTCGCGCACGAACAGGTCTCGCGCCGCGTCGAGAATCTGCTGCCGCAACGCCACCTTGGCCCGGGCCCGACGTTCACTGGATCCCATGGTTAACAGCGTTAAGCCTATGGGCGACACGGCGCGGCCGTCAAGGCCGCGGATGTACCGCGGGTGTAAGCTCGGTGCATGGGCTCGTGGCCGACCGTCGCCGTCTGGATCCTGGTGCTCGCCGCCGCCGGCTGGGCGATCGATCGCGTGCTCGTCGCCTGCGAGCTGCGCGGGTGGATCCTCTACCGCCTGACGCCGCGTCCGCGGCACGAGATGCGGCGCGCCGCCGGATCGATGTTGATCGGCGTCGACGGCCTGTTCCGGCCGGCGGCACGGCACGTCGCCGAAGTCGTGCGCGAGGTCGCCGTGCACCGCGAGGCCGACGACGACAGCGACGGTGGCGCCGATGGTGGCGGCAGGCCCGAATCCACGCCGCCGCGGTGAATCGACGAGCTGCTGTCCGAGTACGCCGCCGTGCTCGAGATCGCGCCCCGTGTCGCTCCTGTCATCGCTCCGATCGTCCTCGAACGGGGCCAGGCGATGTCGATCGGTCCGCAGGACAGGCCGTCTACCTGCCGCGAGCGTCGCTTTTGACGGACGTAGTCGGCGGAACGGGCTTTGCTTTGCCGAACGACACAAACGACTGCGTAGTGCGGACGATCCGGTTGGCGGACGCTGCGGCTCGGAAGCGTGCGCGATCCGATGCGCCGCACGATGCGCCCGGAGGACGACGGCGAGGCGTGAGCTCTGAGCAACGCCAGTCGATGCCGCCACGCCTGCCACAGTGGTGAGGAGGATGGAATGTCGACGATACGGATGCGTGTTCTGGTAATGGGGGCGTTGCTGGCGACGGCGTGCGGGCGCTCCCCGACCGTGCCGGAGCAGCGGCCCCAGCCGGGGGCGACACTCGAGCTGGCGCACGGGGAAACGGCGACCGCGCCCGGGACGGATCTACGAGTATCGCTGCTCAGTACGTACGTGCTCGGGGCTGCTGCCATTTCTTGCCAGGCGAATGTGCCGTGCAACTTCAGTCCGGCGGTGATTCTGCGGGTCGAGGCGCCGGGCGCAGCCGCGGAGAATCGCGGAGCCTACATCCCCAACCCGATGGGCGGCGACGTCTTCGCGTACGGCGGATACCGCGTGCGAGTGCGGGGCCTCGATCCGGCGTGGGACGAGCGAGCGCCGCGCGAGGGCTCCACCTACAAGGTGCTGCTGAGCGTCCATCGCGAATGACCCCGAAGGGGAGATGACGCACGCCTGACGGTCGAGTCGGCAGACGGCTCGCCCGCAGCGTGAGTTCCGGCATTCGCGCACCGAGCCGGACACGCTAGAATCGATTGCCGCCGCCTGACTCGTCGCACGAGGACAGTTCCCGTGATGGTCCCTCGATTGAAATTCCGTTGGTTCGCCGTGGCGCTCGTTGCCGCCACGACCGCCTGTTCGTCGCCGAACGAGCCCGGCGGCGTGTTCCGCACCGAGGTCACCCTGCGCCCAGGCCAGGTGACCGCCGTCGCATCGACGCCGCTGCGTATCGGCTTCGAGCGCGTCGCCTCCGATTCACGGTGTCCGTCGACGGCGCTGTGCATCCAGTCGGGTGACGCGCTGGTCGTCTTCAGCGTGTCGGTCGGAGACAGCGGCGGCGCCGAGGTCCGGCTGCGCACACGCGGCGGCACGACGGGCGAGTCGTTGACGGCGACGGTCGGCGGCTATGAGATGGCCATCTCAGGGCTGCAGCCGTATCCCGAAACCACGACGGTGATCCCGGCCGGCGACTATCGCGTCACAGTCTCGATCGCTCGCGAGTGACGGCCCGGCGCGTCACTCCGTGGAGACTGTCCTGCCCAATCGCGCCATGAGCCCTGCCCCTGGCGGCTATGTCGTCGAGCCGGCGCGGGGCGATCATGCCCGCCTGCTCGCGGCTGACGACGCCGCATGGGCGGACGCGCCGGCGATCGCCTGGGGCGTCGCGCCGTTCGCGACGCGCTTCCGCGCGCTCTGGACGCCATCGACGCTACACGTCCGCTTCGACGCCGACGACACCTCGCCGTGGTTCACGAAGGGGCGGCGCGACGCGTCGATCTGGGAGGAGGAAGTTGTCGAGATCTTCCTCGATCCGGCCGGGCGCGGCGTCGACTACTTCGAGCTCGAGATCAGTCCGGCCAACGTCGTCTGCGATCTGCGGGTGCGGCGGCCGTATCCCGACCTGCTGTCCGAGACCGCCTTCGATCTCGACGGCTTGGAAACCGCCGTGCGGCTGCACGGCGAGGGACCGGGGCGGGCGCCGGGCTGGATCGCGACCGCGGCGATGCCGTTCGCAGGGCTGCGATCGCTGCCGGTGCCGGATAGCGTCCGCATCCCGCCGGCCGCCGCTGACCGCTGGCGGTTCAACGTGTTCCGGATCAAGCGGCCGAACGGCCCGATGCGGCCGACCGACGGGGCGATCCTGGCGGCGTGGTCACCGACCGGGACCCCGAGCTTCCATGTCCCGTCGGCGTTTCAGACGCTGACGTTTCGCTGACGGGCATCGCGCCGCGGACGCAGCAGATCGAGGCCGGCGATCTCGCCGGTCCGGCTGGTGAGCAGGACCAGCGCCGCGCCCAGTTCGACCAACGTCTTGTTGACCAGCAGGTAGGTCCCCTCGGCGCCGGGCCGCGCTACGCCGTCGAGCGGGATCGCAGCGAGATAGAACAGCGCCAGCAGCAGCAGCGCGCCCTGGCAGCCGCGCGTGGTGAACAGCCCGAGCACGAGCGACAGGCCGACCAGCACCAGCATGATCGGCACGGCCATGTCGATCCAGCCGGCGAGGCTCGAGGCCGCCAGCGCGTGGAACACCGGCGCCAGCGGTCCGGTGGCGGCGCGCAGGTAGCCGCCGGCGCTCCACACCGGCAGCGGAGCGCCGGCCGCCGACCACGCCGGCAGCACCAGCTTGTAGTAGCCCTCGTAGAGGAAGTGCCAGCCGAGAAGCGTGCGGAGGACGACCAGCGCAACGCCTTGCCAGGGAGTGGCCCTCATGACGTCGACGCCGCGCCCAGGCGAATCGGCAGCCGCGTCTTGCCAGCCACCGCCTCGACCGCGGTGATACACGCGACGGCCGATCCGATGGCGCGATCCGGTCCGCACAGGAGCGGCGTGCCGGTGCGGATCGAGGCGCAGAAGCCGGAGACCTCGGCCTGATACGCCGCCAGCCGATTGGGGTTGGCGCCGGTGACTCCGCCGGTCGCCGGCCGTCCGGCCGCGTCGGCGATGCGGCTCTCCGAGGCCGACAGCGCCGGGCCCGCCGCCTTCGGCTGCACGTCGACGCCGGTCGGCCGCGCCGCGGCCGGCGTGGCCGCGCCTTCCTCGAACAGGTAGGCCTCCGATTCGCCTTGCAGCAGCAGGGTGGCCTTGGTCCCGTAGAAGACCTCGTAGCTGCGATCGAAGGCGTTCGATTCGATCGTCGAGAACACGGCGCTGCGCCCGCCCGGGTACTCGAACGTCGCGTAGATGTGATCGTCCACCTCGCGGCCGTCCTTGAAGCGGTAGATCCCGCCGGTGCCGATCACCGCCTCGGGCTCGGCCTCGAAGAACCAGTTGCTGATGTTCACCTGGTGACTGGCGAGCTCGGCGAGCAGGCCGCGCGAGTACTTCTTGTAGAGGCGCCAGTTGAGCAGGTGCTCCCAGCTCGGGTAACCCCACTTGGAGGGATCGTAGCCGGCGGCGGGCGGGTCGCCGGTGCGGCGCCAGTTGCCGTTGCGATGCCAGGCGAGGCGCGCGAGGAAGACGTCGCCGAGCACGCCGGCCTTGACGATGCCCTCGTGCGCCGCCTGGTAGACGGTGCTGTAGTTGCGCTGGTAGCCGATCTCGAGCAGCTTGCCCGTGCGCCGGGCCGTCGCGCGCATGCGCTCGCAGCCCTCGATGTCCCAGGCCATCATCTTCTCGCACAGCACGTGCAGGCCGGCCTCGAGGCAGGCGACGACGATCTCGGCGTGCGTCCACAGCGGCGTCGCGATGATCACCGCCTCGAGCGACTCCTTCTGGATCATCTCGCGCCATTCGACGTAGTGCGTGGCCTTGGCGTGGCCGCCCTTCTCGAGCACCGCGTCGGCCTGGGCGAGCTGGGCCGGGTTGATGTCGGCCATGGCCACGACGTGGGCGTAGGCGGGGTCGGTGCCCCCGAGCAGGACCCGCCCCTCGCCGCCGACACCGATGTAGCCGACGCGCACCGCGCCGCCCGCGATCGGGCCGCGCGCGAGAGCGCCGACGCCGAGGCCGGCGAGGACGGGTATGCCGGCGACGGCGCGCAGGAAGTTGCGGCGTCCGGTGGCTTGTTCTTCGGGGGTCAGGTGCACAGATCCTCCACGAGCGCGGCGCGGGAGGCGCCGAACCGTACGGTGCGCAGGTCGTCGGTGGTGAGGAGTACGAGGGTATCGGGATGGACGGCGCAGTAGGCGTCGGCGAGCGCGGCGCCTCCGATCAGCATCGCCGTGGACAACGCGTCTGCGGTCGCCGCGTCGGGCGCGACCACGCTGGCGCTGAGCACGCCGGTCGCGGGCCAGCCGGTCCGCGGATCGATGACGTGACCATAGCGCCGCCCGTCCTGCAGGACGTGTTGCAGGCCGATGCCGCTGGTGCCGAGCGCGCCGCGCCGCAGCCGCAGACGGGCGAGCCGCGGCCGATCGACCAGCGGCGAGGTCACGTCGACGACGAAGCCGCCGTCGCGGCCACCGACGGCGCGGACGCTGCTGCCGGCGGCGGAGACCAGCGCGTGGCGGACGCCCCGGCCCGCGAGCCCGGCGGCGATCGCGTCGACGGCGGCGCCCTTGCCGATCGCGGCCAGGTTGATCTCCAGGCCGGGCGCGCCGAACCGCACGGTGCGTGCGGCGGCGTCGAGCATCAGGCGATCCATGCCGACGCGGGCGCGCGCCAGCTCGATCTCGGCCGGCGTGGGGACGCGGCCCTCGCGCGTGACGAAGCCCCAGCAGCGCGACAGCGGCGTCGTGGTGACGTCGAAGGCGCCGCCGGTGCGGCGCCACAAATCGGAGGCGCGCTCGAGCAGCGCGAAGAGCTCATCGCCGATGCGCGTCGGGCCATCGGCGGCGTCGCGATTGACGGCGCTCAGCTCGCTCGTCTCGCGATACAGGGACCACGCCGCATCGAGGCGATCGGCCTCGCGCAGGGCGTCGTGCGCCGCGGCCGTATGCCGCTGATCCTCACCCGACAGCAGCACCTCGAAGCGGCACGCCATCGCCACGCGATGCACGCGCAGCCACATGTCCGCTGACGTGGACCACGGGCGCGGCAAGGATGGCCCACGCGTGAGGAGCGTTCGGCGATCGACGAGCATTCGGAGTCCGGGCATCATATACCATATACGACTACCGTCGATGCCTCTTGCTCAGGCTCGGATCGCGTCCGAACTCCCTATACTGGCCGGCATGCGCAATGCCTGGCTGGGGGGAATCGGGGCGGTCCTGTGTCTGTCGGCGGCTCTGCTCGGCGCCCGTGGCGTCGATGACTGGCCGCAATTCCGCGGACCCGACGGACAAGGCATCGCGCCGCCCGGACTGCCGCTGACGTGGTCGGAGCAGGAGCACGTGAAGTGGCAGACCGCCATCCACGGCCGCGCCTGGTCGTCGCCGATCGTCGTCGGCGCGCGCGTCTGGCTGACCACCGCGACGCCCGACGGGAAGACGCTCGGCGTGGTCGCCGTCGACCGCGAAACCGGCGCGATCGTGCAGGACACCACGCTGTTCGAGGTCGCGACGCCGCAGTTCGCGCACAGCTTCAACACCTACGCGTCGCCGACGCCGGTGGCCGACGGCGGCCGCGTCTACGTCACCTTCGGCTCGCCGGGCACCGCCGCACTCGATGCGAAGACAGGCAAGGTCCTGTGGACCCGTCGCGACTTCGAGTGCAACCACTACCGCGGCGCCGGCTCGTCTCCGATCGTGTTTCGCGATCGGTTGATCATGCACTTCGACGGCAGCGATCAGCAGTACGTCGTCGCGCTCGAGGCGAAGACCGGGAAGACGCTGTGGAAGACGCCGCGGTCGATCGACTTCAAGGACCTGAAGCCCGATGGCACCGTCGAGGCCGAGGGGGACTGGCGCAAGGCGTTCGCGACGCCGCACGTGATCGACGTGAACGGCGCGCCCGTCGTCATCAGCACCGGAGCGAAGGCGACCTACGGCTACGATCCGATGAGCGGCAAGGAACTGTGGCGCGTCGAGGAGCGCGATGCGCACTCGGGCGCCACGCGCCCGGTCGTCGGCCATGGCCTCGTCTTCATCCCGAGCGGCTTCCCGAAGGGCGGCCTGCTCGCGATCCGTCCTGACGGGCGCGGTGACGTCACCAAGACGCACGTCGCGTGGCGGCTCGATCGCGGCGTGCCCAACAAGCCGTCGCTGGCGCTGGTCGGCGATCTGCTGTTCATGGTCACCGACGCCGGCGTCGCTTCGGCGGTCGAAGCCGCAACCGGGAAGGTGGTGTGGACGGCGCGGATCGGCGGCACCTTCTCGGCGTCGCCGCTCGTCTCGGGCGGGCGCGTCTACTTCTTCAGCGAAGACGGCAAGACCACGGTGATCGAGGCCGGGCCGGCCTTCAAGGTGCTCGCCGAGAACCAGCTCGGCGACGGCTTCATGGCTTCGCCGGCCGCGGCGGGCGGCGCGCTGTTCCTCCGCTCGCGGACGCGGCTCTATCGCATCGGCGGCTGACGGCAGGCCCGGGGCTGAGATATGTTCGGGCGCACACCATGACTGAGGCACGTCACGTCTACATCGGGACCGACGGCGGCGCCACGACCTCGAAGGTCGGCGGCGTCTGGGCCGATGGATCCACGATCTCCACGCGTTTGCTGCAGCGTCCGACCAACGCCGATCAGGGGCCCGATGCGGTCGTCCGCGGCTGGGTCGAATCGGTCGGCATCTACCTGCAGGAGAACGGTCTGGCCTGGGCCCACGTGGAGGGCGTCGGCGTTGCCATCGCCGGCCCGCAGCTGCGCTACGGCGTCATGGACAAAGGGCCGAACTTCCCGGCCAGCTTCGCCGGCTACGATGTCCTCACGCACTACGGCGCCGCGCTCGCCGATGCGGCCGGCCGCGCCGTGCCGCTCGTCGTCGGCAACGACGGCAACATGGGCGGCGTCGCCGAGGCGCAGCGGGTTCGCGGCGGCACAGGATCGTCGACCGTCGTGATGCTGGCGCCGGGCTCCGGCCTCGGCTGCGCCTTCGTCGATCGGCACGGCCTGCCGCTCGACGGCGACACCCTGGCCGGGATGGAAGCCTCGCACATGCCGGCGCCGCTGCACCTGCTCGGCGTCGAGGCGCTCACCTGCGGCTGCGGCCGCACCTGGGGCTGCGTCGAGATGTACACGAGCCTCGCTGGCCTGCCGGCGCTGCTCGCCCGCGGCCTCGAGCGTCATCCCGATCACCCCCTCGCGCGATCGCCGCTGCCGATGAAGGAGCGCGCGTTCGCGCTGCGCGGCCTGGCGCAGCAGGGTGATCCGCTGGCGACCGACATCTTCGACTTCCAGGCCCGCGCGATGGGCCTGTTCGTCGCCATGCTGGCGATGGCGCTCGATCCGGAGTTCGTGGTGATCGGCGGCGGACTGATGGATCCGGACGCCACGACGGACGCGTTCCGGAGCCGCTATCTGCAGGTGCTGCGCGACGCCGCCCAGCCGTTCCTGTGGTCGGCGCAGCAGAAGCGCCTCACCGTGGTGCAGGCCGCGCTCGGTGATCTCTCGCAGGCGATCGGCGCCGCGCTGGTCGCGCTCTACTCGCAGCGCCGGCCCGCGTGAGGCGCCGCGGCGCGCCCAGCGCCGCGCATAGCAGCCGAACGCGCCACAGGCCGGCCCGCGGGCGCGCGTGAGAGCGCGCCCGCAACAAGCAGCGGCCCGCGTGAGGTTCTGCGGCGCGGCCAGTGCGCGGGCGACTAATCGCCGGACGCGGCCTTGAAGACCACGCCGACGTTGATCCAGCAGCTCACCGGCTGTCCCTTGCGCTTGGCCGGCGCGAAGATCCACTGACGGACCGTGGCCGCTGCGGCGGCGCCCAGGGCGTCGTCCTTGCTCGGGTTCTTGACCACCGTCGATTCGGCGGGGCGGCCGCTCGGCGACACCAGCACCCGCACGATCACGACGACCGGCGTGTGGCCGCCAATCCGCGCCGGCAGCACCGGATCGAAGCGGCTCGTGACGGACGGACGGGTCTCGACCTGCGAGACCTCGTAGATCTGGCCGAGCGGAATGGCTTCGGCGCGCACCGGCGCCGGCGGTGGCGCCGCTGCGGCGGGCGCGGCGACGATCGGTGAGGGCGTCGCGACGAGGACGGGCGCGGGCTCGGGCGCAACGACCGGTGCGGCCACGGGCTCCGCGGCCGCGACCGGCGCCGGCTTCTTCGGCGCCGGCGCCGGCGTCGGCGCGGCGTGCGTCGTCGCGGGCGCGGCGACGGCGACGGCGACGGCGACGGGCGCGACCGGCTCGGGGGCCTGTGGCTGCAGATCCTGGTAGACGCGGGGCGTTGGCGCGGGCGGGGCGCCGTGGGTGCGCTCCGCCCGAGGCGTGGGGGCCGGCTCCGGCGCGGCGGTCGTTTCGATCTGAAGCGCGCTCACCGTGGTCGGCCGGCTGGCGAAGGCCAGCTTCCACGCCACCGGCGTGCCGATCGCGGCGACGCCGGCGATCGCGGCGCTGATGAGGAGCCACCGGCTGCGCGACGACGACGGTGACGACGATACGGATGCCTGACGCGGCACGACCGGCGGCGGCAGCGCCGACGGCGCCTTCGGGCGCATCGCCTGACGGGCGAGGGTCGACTCGAGCGAGGCCGACGCGGGTGGCGTCGCCGACGGCGGCGGCACGTAGCGGACGACGTCGGGCTTCGCGGCGGCGCTCGGCGGCGGCTGGCCGTTGCGCTCCCACCACGGCACCGGCTCGGGGCTGTCCGCGTCGGCCGCCGCTTCGACGCTCTCGGTCTCGGGACCCTTGCGCGCCCACGGCGCGACGGCGACGATCGTTTCGTGATCGTGGCTCGACGTCGACGGCGTCGACCAGTCCGGTGCCGCCGAGAACGTCGGCGCGGGCTCGGCTTCGGTCTTGGGGGCGGTCACGAGTATCGTGGCCGCTTCCTCGGCCATGAGGTCGTCGGCGTCGTCGTCGACGTACTCCTCGTCGTCAGCGAGGGGCTCGTCGTCATCAGCGGCCGCGGCCTGTACGATCGCGGCGTCGGGCGACGTGGAGCCACCAGGCGCGCTGGGGAGCACGGGCGCCTGGGGCAGGAGCAGGGTGGCGGCGTCCGCGATTTCGATCGCGGCCGGCGGTGGCACCGGCGGCGCCGCGGGTAGGGGCTGGGTGGCGAGGATGCTTTCGAACGCACGGGTACACGGCAGGCACAGTGTGGAGCCGGGCAGCGTCGGCGCCCCGCAGCTCTCACATGGACCGATGGTGAGGGCGACGGTCGGGGCCTGCGACGGATCGCCGGCGTCCACCGCGGGAGCGGCTGACAGCTGGCCGCCACAGGACGGACAGAACTTGGCCCCTTCGACAGCGGTGGTCTGGCAGTGGTCGCAATACACGCGTATGCTCTCCGTCCCCTGGTTTACCGGCGCTCACACGTCTCGCCGTCCCCAGTGGTCGCAAGGTCCCTGCCACGTGGCTGGGGCGGCCGGCAGGGCGGGTCGTCGTCCCGTGCCGCGCTGCAAGCACGCGACGGGCTGTGAGCCGCCGTGCAGCGGGAGGCGTGCCGGGGAGGCGGTGGCCGGAGGTGGGCCTGACATTTTTCGTCAGCCTTGGCCAAGAAACGACCGTCGGTGGAGCGGACAGGTGTCGGTGGCGCGACCCCCCCGATGGTCGCGGGCGCGCGTGCCGTCGCGGCATCGATCAGGCGAATGACGGCGCTGCGGGAGAACGAACTGCATGGATTGGGAAGTGCTGGCAACGCTCGATGCCGGACGCGTGCGGCGGGCCGGACGCTTCGTCGTCGTCGAGCTCGATGTGCCGCATCGCGTCCTGTCGACCTCGGCCCGCACGGGCGGGCAGACGGACGGGGTACGCCTGCTCGTCAACCACCAGAGCTGTGAGGGCGCCGGCCACGACGCCCGCGCGCATCTGATGCTCGACGAGGGGCCCGATCGGTACCACGATCGTGTCTGCGCCGAGATCGGCGCCGCGCCGGAGGCGACCGCGGTAATGGGCACGGCGGCCAACATGCACTACGTGGCGATCGCGCGCGAGCGTGATGTCGACCTCGATGTCGCCGCCGTCGTCACCGCGGGCGTGCACAGCAACGCGACCTGTGCCGGCGATCCGGCCCGCTGGCGCGAGAGCGCCGGTGGCGTGGTGCGTGCCGATGCCGTCGCCGGCACGATCAATACGATGCTGGTGGTGAGCCGGGCGCTGACGGCGCCGGCCCTGGCCCGCGCCGTCGTGACGATGACCGAAGCCAAGAGCGCGGCCCTGACGCGGCTGGCGATCCCGAGCGGCGCCTCGCGCGATCTGGCGACCGGCACCGGCACCGATCAGTACTGCGTGGCGGCGCCGCGCGACGCCGTGGCCGGTGCTCCGCCGCTCACGTCGGTCAGTCCGCACATGAAGCTCGGCGAGATCGTCGGCGTCGCCGTCCGGCGCGCGACCCTCGAAGCGCTGCGCTGGCAGAACGGCCTCGAGCCGAGCTACACCCGCGGCGTGTGCCACGCGCTCGGCCGCTTCGGCGTCACCGAGGCGGCGCTGATGGCTGCTGTCGCGCCGCATCTCGATGCGACCGCACTCGAGCTCCTCCGGCGCAACCAGCGCGCCGTGTTCATGGAACCCTTGGTGACCGCCGCGGCCTGCGCGATGGCCGCGGTCGTCGATCGCGTGCGCTACGGCACCCTGCCGGCGAGCGTCGCCGCCGACGCGCTCGTGCAACAGGCTGCGACGTTGGCGGTGAGCCTCGCCCAGGCGCCGTCGCGGTGGAGCGAGTTCCGGGCGCTGCTGCACGACGCTGCGTGCGTCGCTGGTGCGCCCGCCGAAGCCGGACGCAGCGACGTCGACGCCATCGATCCGCTGCCACTGGTTGCCGCCGCACTCGCGCTCGGCTGGCGCGAGAAGTGGCCGGCGCCGTGATCCCGACGTGGCTCGAGCCGCTGGCGCCGAGCCCGATCGTGCTCGGCGCCGCGCTCGCGCTCGATCTGGCGGCGGGCGATCCGACGTACGCGGCGCACCCCGTGCGGCTGATCGGCGCGACCATCACCGGCGTCGAGCAGGGGCTGCGACGCGCCGGCCTGGACGGCTACGGCGGAGGCGTACTGCTGGCAGCCGTCGTCGCCGGCGTCTGGGTGGCGCTGGTGTCCGCGATCGTCCTCGCCGCCGCGCGCGGTCCGGCATGGCTTGCGCTCGCCGTGCACGGCTTCGCGGTGTACAGTCTGCTCGCGCTCGGCGATCTGCTGCGGCACGTGTGGCGGGTCGAGCGCGCGCTCGCCGCCGGCGACCTCGACGGCGCCAGGGTCGCGGTCGGGGCGCTCGTCGTGCGGGACGCCGATCGGCTCGACGCGGCGGCGTGCCGCCGCGCCGCGATCGAGAGCCTGGCCGAGAACCTCACCGACGGCGTCACCAGCGCGGTGTGCTGGTACGCGATCGGCGGCGTGCCCGGCCTGGTGCTGTTCAAGGTCGCCTCGACACTCGACTCGATGGTCGGCAACCGCACCCCGCGCTATCAGCGCTTCGGGTGGGCCGGGGCGCGGCTCGACGACGTCATGAATTACCTCCCGGCGCGCCTCACCTGGCTGCTCCTTGCCGTGACCGCGCTCGTGATCCCGGGCTGCTCGGCCAAGGACGCGCTCGCCGTCGGGGCGCGGCAGCATGGCGTGCTGCCCGGACCGAATTCCGGGTGGAGCGAGGCGGCCGCGGCGGGCGCGTTGCGTCGGCGACTGGTGGGGCCGATCTGGCTGCGCGCCACGCTGGTGACCGATGTGTGGATCGGTCGCCCCGACGATCCGCCGGCGTCGACTCGCGGCGACCTCGTGCGGGCGCTGGCGCTGGTCGCGGCTACCGGCGTTCTGGCCGCGGCGCTGGCGATGGCCGCGCTCGCCGCCGCGTGATATCGTCGCTCCTTGCCTTGGGTGCCCACGACGGGCATAACGGGGAAGTCCGGTGCAAATCCGGCGCGGTTCCGCCACTGTGAGCGAGGCCGGTCGCTTCGATCCACCACTCGGGGTCCTGATCCCGGGGAAGGTGAAGCGACCCGCTGCGTGTCCCCACGCAGCAGCCTCCGAGCCAGGAGACCTACCCAGGGCGTTGTTGGCTGCCTTTCTGCGGAGAACAGAAAGCATGCACTGGCGTCCACGTTCGTCTTCCGCCTGGATTCCCGTCGCACGCCTGTTGTCGTGGACTGTCTGCCGCTCTGGGAGATAGACATGCCCGACGCGGTAATCGACTCGATCCGTTCCATTCATCCGGCGCCCTTCCGGCGACGCCCGCGCGTGCGCGCGGCGGTCCTGGCGCTGTTCGCCTGCCTCGTGGCGCGTGCGGCCTTCGCCGACCCGGCTGCTCTCAGCGGCCGCGTCACCGACGGCCACGGCGCCGCCGTGGTCGCCGCCGAGGTCCGCGTCCGACGCGAGGACGGCAGCATCAGCCGCCGCACCGCGAGCGACGCGACCGGCGCCTTCACCGTCGCCAACCTGCCGGCCGGCGACTACGTCGTCGAGATCGCCAAGCCAGGCTTCCGCTCCGACGTCGCCATCGTCGGCCTCACCAGCGGCCGCGGTGCCACGCATCACGTCGAGCTCGGCGCGGCTGGCGTGCGCGAGTCGGTGGTCGTCACCGCGACCGGCTTGCCGCAGTCGACGCTCGAGACGTCGAAAGCCGTCACTGTCATCGACGGCGAGGAGATCACGGCGCGCAATGCCGAGACGCTCGCCGACGTCGTTCGCCTGACGCCGGGTGTCCAGGTGCGCGACGCCGGAGGGCCGGGGCAGCTCGGCTCGATCCGGATTCGCGGCCTGCGCTCGGACGGCGCCGCCGTGCTCGTCGATGGTGTCCGGCTGCGCGACGCGGCGTCGACGCAGGGCGACATCACGGCGTTCCTGTCCAACCTCGGCGTCATCGGCTTCGATCGCGTCGAGGTGCTGCGTGGGTCGGCGTCGTCGCTGTATGGCACCAACGCGGTCGGCGGCGCCATCAACATCGTCACCCGTGAGGGCGGCCCGCAGCGCACGGAAGGGCAGTTCGAGATCGGGTCGCTCGGGCACACCCGCGCCCGCGGCACCACCGGCGGCACGGCCGCAGACGGGCGCGTCTCCTACTCGGCGGGCGGCTTGCACTGGCTGGTGCGGGACGGACTCGACGGCAACGATCGCGCGCGCAGCGCCGGCGGGCAGGGCAGCGTCCGGGCCCAGCTCGATGCGTCCACCAGCCTCGGCGTGCGCGTCTACGGGTCGAGCGATCGCGTCCGCTCCAACACCAGCCCGACGGCGAGCGGCATCCCGGCGGCGAACATCCCGGACGAGACCATCGTCGACGCGGTCGCGCTCTCGCTCGGCGAACTGGAGCGGGCCAACGCCGGGCAGGCGTTCGCCATCGGCGACGCCACGTTCCTTCCGGGCCGCGACGATCCCGACAACGCCCGTGCGTCGCGCTTCCTGACCACGGCGATCACGCTGCGCCGCGTCGAATCGGATCGCGCCAGCTGGCAGGCGAGCTACCAGCGCGCCGGCACGCATCGCCGCTACGAGAGCGGCCCGCTTGGTGCGGGCTTCCAGACCGAGACGCTCTCGGTGTCCGAGTTCGACGGCGCCATCGATACCTTCGAGGCACGCGGCGTCGTGCAGCCGAGCCGCTGGCTGACGGTGACCGGCGGCTACGAGCTGGAGCGCGAGCGCTACGACGACCTGCAGGACGACAACGCGCCGGTGGCGCGGCTGCGTACCACCACCGGGATCAGCCAGACTGCGCACGCCGTGTTCGGCGCGGCGCAGCTCTCGGCTCTTGATCGCCGGCTGCAGATCGCGCTCGCCGGCCGGCTGCAGGCGTTTCGATCGGGCAGCCTCGATCTGTCGGCGAGCGGTGCCGATCATCCCTACGACGACGTCGACGCCGGCGCGCCGCCGCGCGCGCTCACCGGTGACGTGTCGGCCGCTTACCTGATCCCGGCGAGCGGCACCAAGGTGCGCGGCCATGTCGGCAATGCGTATCGTGCGCCGGCGCTCTACGAGCGGTTCGGCGGCGGCTTCTTCGGCGATCCGGCGAGCGGCCAGGTGTTCTACTCGGCCTACGGCGATCCGCGGCTGCGGCCGGATCGCTACCGTTCATTCGACGCCGGCGTCGACCAGACGCTGGCCGGCGGGCGCGTCCAGGTCTCGGCGTCGGCGTTCGTCATCGACGTGCAGTCGCTGACCGCGTTCGATTTCTCGGGCGGCATCGACCCGTCGACGGATCCCTTCGGGCGCTTCATCGGCTACCTGAACGGATCGGGCGGATCGTCGCGCGGTCTCGAGCTGGCGGTCGACGTGCGGCCGACGGCCACGCTGCGGGTCTCCGGGGCCTATGCCTACACGCGGGCGCGCACTGACGAGGCGCTGACCGTGCCGGACTTCTTCCTGGTGCCGGGCGTGCTGGCGCACACCGCGTCCCTCTACGTCACCAAGCAGTGGTCCTCGCGGATCGACACGACGTTCGACCTGCTCGCCGGTGGCGAGTCCTACGCCTCGTTCTTCGCGCGCGGCCGCACCCGCGCCTACCGCTATCCGGGCTCGACGACGGTCGGGCTCTCGGGGAGCGTGCGCCTGACCGCGCCGGGCGCGCGGGATCTGCGCGCCTACGTCCGCGTGGACAACCTGTTCGACGACACGGCGTTCCCGTCGGGGTGGCGCGCCCTGGGCCGGACCGGCGTCGCCGGCATCCGCGCGGCGTTCTGATAGTTTGCGGCCGCGCTCTCACGCGCGGCCGCGGGCGGTCCTTTGAGCGTGCGGGCTGCTATTTGCCGACGCGCCTTCGCGCGTCGACCAGACGATGGCTCCGGACTCCGTCCTCGCCACTCGTCACGCGGCGCTGGGCGCGCCGCGGCGCCCGCACGCGGGCCGCAGGAGTGGCGGCCGCGGTTTGTTGAACGGCGCGTGGCCGCGCCTTCAACCTCACGACGCCTCCGGCCTCCGGCCTCGGCGTTCGTGAGGCGGCCGCTGAGCCCTTTCGTCACGCGATGGCGCAATTGAAGCTGCGGCGCCGCGTGGACGCGCCGCGATGCGCGCCATCGCGCGAAAGGAGCACCGTGCAGCACCGACTCATCGCTGTCGTCGTCGCCGGCCGCTTGGCCCTCGCGCCATTCGCCTCTGCGGATCAGGACCCCAGGGACGCACCGATTGGTGCCGCGGCCGCGCGGGAGGCCGTCCGCGCATCGCAGACCGCGGCGCGCGGTCCGATGCGACCCGGGCTCAAATGGACCGGCATCGGCCTGCTGACCGTAAGCACGCTTCCGGTCGTGTTCGGCAATTTCGACGACTGCATACCCGACGAATTTGCCTGTCGGGACGAGCGCGCCGCCGCCTACGTCGCGACCGGCGTGCTCGCCGGTACTGGCGCCCTCCTGCTCGTCATCGGTGCCGCCAAGCGTTCCCGGGCACTGCCGAGCGTGACGTGGCACGACGGCCGCGCGATGATCCAGCAGCGCGTGACGTTCTGAGCGGAGCACCTCAATGCAGCCCAGAGCGATCGCCGTCATCGTCGTGGCCCGACTCGTCTTCGCTCCGTGGGCCGCGGCCGAGGAGCCGATGTCCCGGCCCGGCCCCATCGCCGCGGCGGCGGCAGAGGCGGCCCGCGCCGCCGAGCCCGCGAAGCGCGGTCCGATGCCACGCGGCCTCAAATGGACGGGCATCAGCCTGCTCCTGTTCAGCACGCTGCCGATCAGCATGGCCCAGATCGGCGACTGCGCGGGCAACGAGTCTAGATGTCGCGAAGATCGCAACGGCGCCTACGTCGCCGGCGGCGTCTACGCCGGCACCGGCGTCCTGCTGCTCGTCATCGGTGCCGCCAAGCGTTCCCGGACACTGCCGAGCGTGACGTGGCACGACGGCCGCGCGATGATCCAGCAGCGCATCACCTTCTGACGGAGGAGCCATGACGCCACGACTGATACGAGCCGTCGCGATCGTTTTCCTCGGGCGCCTGGCGCTCGCGCCCTTTGCCACCGCGGACGACGTCGGCGCCCCGTCCATTCGAGCCGCAGCAGGACGCGAGGCGATCCGCCTGTCCCAGCCGCTGCCGGCCGGCCCGATGCCGGCGGGCCTGAAATGGACCGGGATCGGGTTGCTGATCGGCAGCGGCCTGCCGGTGTTCGCCGCCAGCATCGGCGACTGTCTGGACAGCGAGCGCCACTGTCGCAACCAGCGCCACGCCGCCTACGCCGTCGGGGGCGTCATGGCCGGGACGGGCGCGGTGCTGCTGGGCATCGCCAACGCCAAGCGGTCGCCGGCGCTGCCGGCGATCGTCCTGCGCGACGGCCGCGCCATGCTGCAGCAGCGGATCACCTTCTGAGTCCCGTCCGCGACATCGGCCACGCATCGCCCTCTGAGGTCCGCCGGTCCTCCCGCCGGCGTGACCTCTTGACACCCTAAAGGTCTGGCGCTATCCTCCGCTCGTCGTCTTGGACTCCTAAAGGAGCGACCCAAGGAGCGACGCGGAGGAGCGACCATGGAGCCACCCGAGAAGCTCGACGTTCCGCAAGGCACCCTCGAGCTGATGATCCTGACCATCCTCACGCGCGAGCCGATGCACGGCTATGGCGTATCGCAGCGGCTCGCCGCGCTCAGCGGCGACGAATTCCGCGTCAATCCCGGCTCACTGTTCCCGATGCTTTATCGCCTCGAGCAGGACGGCAAGCTCAAGGCGGAGTGGGGCGCCAGCGACAACAACCGGCAAGCGAAGTTCTACCGGATCACGGCGGCCGGGCGCCGGCAGCTGGAGCGGCATCGACAGCGCTGGGATCGGGTGACGCTGGCCATCGCCAGCGTGCTGGAGGGCGCATGACTCTCATCAGACGCCTCGCCGCGATGGTGGCGTGGATCAGACATCGGGATCAGGCGGAGGCTCGACTCCACGACGAGCTCCAGGCCTACGTCGAGATCTCTGCCGCCGAGAAGATCCGCGCCGGCGTCGAGCCAGGGGAGGCGCGCCGCCTGGCGCGTCTCGAGCTCGGTGGCGTCGAGCAGGTGAAGGAGCAGGTGCGCCGATCGCGGCACGGGGGCTGGCTCGACGAGGTGGGCCGGGACCTGCGCTACGCGATCAGGCTGCTGGCCCAGGCGCCGGCCTTCACCACGGTCGTCCTGCTGACCCTCGCGCTGGGCATCGGCGCCAACACCGCCATCTTCAGCGTCGTCGACGCCCTGCTGCTGCGTTGGCTGCCGGTGCGCTCGCCGCAGCAGCTCGTCCAGATCTCGCTGCTGGCGCCCGACGCCCCCGCGAGCATCGTTGGTGGCACCGTCTCCTATCCGATCGTGCGCATGCTGGCCGAGCAGCGGGACATCTTCGCCAGCGTCGGCGGGTTCAGCGCGTCCCGGCTGGACGTTGGCTCGCCGGAAGCGGTCGCCCGCGTGCCAGCGGCGATCGTGACCGGCGGGTTCTTCGAGACGCTGGGCCTCGAGGCGCGCGCTGGACGTCTCCTGACGCCTGCCGACGACGTTCCCGGCGCCCCCGCCGTGGCGGTGATCAGCCACGGATACTGGGAGCGGCAGTACGGCGGCCGCAACGACGTGATCGGCAGGTCGATCCTGATCGATGGCCGCCCGGTGCCGATCGTCGGCGTCACGCCACGCGGCTTCACCGGTGCGACCGTCGGCGCCACGGCCGACATCACGGTCGCTGCTGCGGCGCTGCCACAGGTCAATCCCGGAGAAGCGCCGCTGCTCGGCGCCGGCAACTACTGGCTGCGAGCACTGGCGCGGCCGCGCGAGGACGTCTCGCTCGACCAGGCCGCGGCGCGGCTCGACGCGGTGTGGCGGCGGCTCGCGGACGGACTGATCCCGCCGCACTGGTCCGCCACGCAACGCGCGTCGACCGCCGCACAGGTCTTCCGCTTCGTGCCGGGTGGGACCGGCTGGTCGTATCTGCGCCACGTCTACCAAACGCCGCTCGTCGTGCTGATGGCGATCGTCGGCGTCGTGCTCCTGATCGCCTGCGCCAACGTCGCCAGTCTGCTGCTGGCGCGCGCGTCATCGCGCCAGCGCGAGATGGCCCTGCGTCTGGCCCTCGGGGCTGGCCGCTGGCGCATCGTGCGCCAGCTGCTCACCGAAGGCCTGGTGCTGTCGATGGCCGGCGGAGCGCTCGGGACGGCGTTCGCGTGGGGCGCGAGCCGTTCGCTGGTGCGGCTGATGTCGACCCCGCAGCTGCCCATCGAGATCGACACGACCCCGAACCTGCGCGTCCTCGCCTTCACGGCCGCCGTCTCAGTCGGCACCGCGCTGCTGTTCGCGGTGGCGCCAGCGTTGTGGGCGACACGCAGCGAACCGTCGAGCGCGCTGTCGACGGGCGCGCGCGTCAGCCGCACGCGATCCCGCTGGCTGAGCGCGCTGGTCAGCGGCCAGCTCGCGCTGGCGCTGGTGTTGATTGCGGCTGCCGGCCTGTTCGTGCGGACGTTCGAGAACATCCGGGGCCTCGACGCGGGCTTCGATGCCGGCGGCGTCGTATTCGCGGAGCTGGATCCGCGCCGCCTGGGAACACGGGACCTCGTCGCCGAGGTCGAGCAGCTGCCGGGCGTGGCGGCGGTGTCGCTGGCCACACACACGCCGCTCAACGGCTGGTCCTGGAGCGAGCCGTTCGTGCCGGTGGGCCGGCCGCTGCCGGAGCGGGACACCGCGAGGGCCATCGGTGTCGGCCCCGGCTACTTCTCGGCGCTGCGCGTCCGCATCGCATCCGGTCGCGCGTTCGCGGCCTCCGATCGGCGCGGCGCACCGCTGGTCGCCATCGTCAACGAGGCGTTCGCGCGGCACCACTTTCCAGGCCAGGCGGTCGCCGGGCAGCGCCTGTCGGCGAAGCTCGAGCGTGTGTGGCAGGAGCTGACGATCGTCGGCGTGGTCGCGAACATGCAGCTTGACGGGCTGCGCGCGGCCCCCCCGCAAACGGTCTATCTCCCGTACGCGCAGCTGTCCGGCTCGCGTCAGGTCAACCTCCTGGTTCGCGGGACCGGCGCACCCGGTCACCTGGCCCGGACGGTCGAGCAGACACTGCGCGCGGCCCTGCCCGGTACGCCGATCGAGATCCAGCCGCTGGCGACGCAAGTCGGTGCGACGATCGTGCAGGAGCGCGTCCTGGCGCTGCTCGCCGGATCGTTTGGTGCGATCGCGCTGGTGCTGGCGGCCGTCGGGCTCTACGGGCTGATCGCCTACGGCGTCACGCAGCGGACGCCGGAGCTCGGCGTGCGGCTGGCGCTCGGCGCCAGGCGTCGCCAGGTCGTCGGTCTCGTGCTCGCCGACGCGGCGCGGCTCGTGGTGATCGGCGTCGGCCTCGGCCTTCCGCTGGCGTGGGCGGCGTCAAGGTCGGTGCGGACGCTGCTGTTCGGCGTCAGCCTGACCGATCCGCTGGCCGCCGGCGGCTCGATTGCGGTGCTGGTGGCCGCCGCACTCGTCGCCGCCTACCTGCCGGCGCGTCGCGCGGCGCGCACCGATCCGCTGGTGGCGCTCAGACACGAGTGAGCCCGATGGTGGGGCGTCATCGTCGGCGGAAGCGCCGCGGGCGGCAGGCCCCGGTCGTCTGGTCGCTCACGGCGCCAGGGGGCTGAGCCGTTCGGCGCTATGCTGAGCGCCTATGGCCGCCGCCCATCGTCCCGCGCCATACGACGGAGCCCCCGACCCCGACGACCAGTCGGGCGCCGGCGCGATGCCGTTTCTCGAACATCTCGACGAGCTGCGGACGCGACTGCTGAAATCCGTCGCCGCGCTCGGCGTCGGCTTCGTCGTGAGCTGGGTCTTCGTCGAGCGGCTGCTCGATTTCATCTTCACGCCGCTCGCCGCGAGCATCAAGGGCGGCAAGTTCCAGTACAACGAGCTTGGCGAGTTCTTCATGCTGCAGATGAAGCTCGCGGCGCTCGCCGGCCTCTTCCTGGCGCTGCCGGTGATCCTCTGGCAGGCCTGGCGCTTCGTGGCTCCAGGCCTCTATCGAGACGAGAAGCGGTTGGCGATCCCGTTCGTTTTCCTGTCGACGGTGTTCTTCACGCTCGGCGCGGCCTTCTCGCACTACGTCGCGTTCCCGTGGACGATGCAGTTCTTCGCCAGCTTCGAGCGGCCCGACATCGTGTTCATCCCGCGCATCTCTTCGGTCTTCGCGACGTACGTGAAGATGATGCTGGCGATGGGGCTCGTGTTCGAGATGCCCACAGCGGTCTTCTTCCTCGCACGACTCGGCCTCGTCACCGCCGGCTTTTTGCTGCGCCACTTCAAGTACGCCGTGCTGATCATCTTCGTCGTCGCCGCCATCGCGACGCCGGGACAGGACTTCGTGTCCCAGTTGATGATGGCGGGACCGATGCTCGTGCTCTATCTGCTGAGCATCGCCATCGCCTGGCTGGTGGCACGCAAGCGTAGTGGGCTGTCCCGGTGATTTCTAAAGTGGCTTCCGGGCGGGGCATCCCGCCTCGCTGCGTTGCTCATCGCTCACTTATGTCCAATAAGCTCGCTCTTCGCGCCTTGCGATCCGGGCGCCGCGCTCGGAATCCACTTCACAAATCACCAGGACGGCCCACTAGTCGATCGACCGAGGCCTGAACGAGGCCGGC
>JANOIR010000422.1:0-17807 GCA_031407765.1 Vicinamibacteraceae bacterium | reverse complement strand
TAGCCCATCTCGCCGCCGCCCATGAAGTCGGTGATGAACTCGAAGCGGTCGCCGTTCCAGGTGAAGAGATACGGACACGACGACGGCTTGCGATCGAGCTCGGTGAGCGCCAACGTCTCGTGTGGCACGACACCCACGGGGCGCGTGGGACCTGCCGGGCGGGCCGGACCCGCCGGCCCACCCGGTACTGGCGCGCCTGGCGTGCCGGCCCCAGCAGCCGCCGGGGGCAGCTCCGCCTGGACGATGCCGGCCGGCCACAGCACGCGGACGACGTCCGCGGAGGCGCGCGCACCGAGGCCGAACACGAGGTCGCTCGGCGCCGCAGCCGGCCACGCGCTCGCAGTCTCGAGCTTCTGACGCAGGCTGCCGGCGCGCAGCTCCACCTTCGATCCGACCGCGCTGCGGTTGCTGACGCGGCCCGTCAGCCGGACGCGGAGCGACGCCTGCCGGCTGCCGCCGTCGTTCTTCAACTGGATCAGCTGTCCGCGCTCGGGCCCGGCCGTCGCGCGCAGCACGAGGTCGGTGTCACCGTCGCCGTCGAGGTCCCCGGACGCCATCCACGTCGCGCCCCCGGCTGCCGGATCGGCACGGACGGCGCCGCCCGCGCCCGCCGCCGGCAGCGGGGACCCGCCCGCCGACAGCGGCGCCACGGTCCAGACGGGCACGCGGGCGCCGGCCGGACCGGTGCTGCCGCCATTGCGAACCTGCACGAGCCCGCGCCCCGTCGCGGCCACGACGTCGAGCCGCCCATCGTTGTCCAGATCGACGAACTGCGCGGCGCTGACGCCCTCGAGCCCGGCGATCCCGGACGCCGTGAAGCGGCCCCGGCCGTCGCTCGCGGCGAGCACGCTGGTAGCGCCGCTCCGGCCGAGGAAGAAGTCGGTGAACCCGTCCTTGTTGACGTCGCCCGCGGCGACAGCGGTCACCCGCGCCGGCGCCGCGCCGAGCCCGGCCAACCCGACCTCGGCAGCGACGTCGGTGAAGGTGCCGTCGCGCAGGTTCTTGAACAGCGCGGGCGGGCCGGCGTCACGCGCGATCAGCAGGTCGACGTCGCGCCGGTTGTCGACGTCGGTCGGCACGATCGCGATCGGCCGCGCCGCGGCCGCGGCAATCCCCGACGCCGACGTCACGTCGGCGAACGTGCCGTTGCCGTTGTTGCGCAGGAGTACGGGAGCGGCACCGCCGAGGGCGAGATCGAGATCACCGTCGTGATCGGCGTCGACGAAAGCGACGGTCGCCGGCGCACCGGCCGGCGCCGGGATCCCGGCCGCCGCGGTGACGTTCTCGAAGGTGCCGTCGGCGCGCTGGTGCAGCAGGGCGTGCTGCTTGGCGCCGAGCAGGAACAGGTCGGTGCGATCGTCGTTGTCGTAGTCGCCGCCGACGGCGGCGACGAGCGGCGACGGCAGCGTCAGCGCGGGCAGGCCTCTGGCCGCCGACACGTCGCGAAAGGTGCCGCCGTCGTTGGCCAGGATCCGCAGCGTGGCTCCCGCGTCGATCAGGTCGAGATCGCCGTCCTGGTCGAGATCGACGAGCGCCGCGCCGGCCGTCGGCTCGCCGGCTCCGCCGATGGGCGCGCCGGCTGAGAACGGCACGGCGGGCATCGACGCCGCTGCCGGTCCCTCGTCGCCGGTCGACGGCACCGCCTCGGCGTAGCGTCCCTGTTCGAGGTAGTTGTTCGAGAACGCGGTGCCGTAGCCGGCCTCGCGCAGCGCCTGGAACTTGGCGATCGTCTGCTGGCCTTCCTCGGCCTTGCCGGCCCGCGTCAGCGCGACGCCGAGGTTGTAGAGCGCGGTGACGTGATACGGCTCCGCCGCCACCGCCGGCCGCAGCAGCTCGACCGCCCGAGCATAGTCGCGCTTCTGCATCTGGAGCTGCGCCAGGTTCACGCGCGCGCCGAGGTCGGTGGCGTCGATCGCCAGCACCTTCCCGAACGCCGCCTCGGCGACCTCGGGCTGGTTCTCCGACTTGGCGATGAGGCCGAGGATGTAGTGCGGCTGCGGCGCGTTCGGCACCGCGGTGGCCGCCGCCTGGGCGGCCTCGGCCGCGGCCGGCAGCTCCGGGACGTAGAACAGAGCAATCGCGAGGTTGATCTTGGCGAGATCGAGGGCGGGTTCGAGCGCGAGGGCGCGGCGGAAGCTGGCGGCGGCCTCGGCGTGGTTGTACTGCTCGAGCAGCGCCACACCGATGTTGTTGGCTCGATACGCGTCCTCGCGCTGGTCGTGAGTGCGGCCTGGGCCGACTACGCTCACCGTGCCGCCGCCCCGGACGGGTCCGGTCGACGGGTTCGCTGCGGGTTCCGTCGGCGTCTGCTGCCCGGCGCCGAGTCCGACGCCCGCGGCCACCGTCGCCGCGAGCAGGATCATGAATCGTGGCACGTGTCCCTCGCCGCGGATCCCGGCGGCAGGACCGGTGCCGCACGGGCCGCTACTTTCGGCCGCTACTTCTCCAGGCCTCGTCCTTCGACGATCGTGATCGCGCGATTGGCCTCGACCGATCCGATTGTATCCACCTGGCCGCTCGGCCAGCGCACTTCCAGACCGGCGACGCGGGCGTCGGCGCCCAGGCCGAAGGTGACCGGCAGCTCGCTCTGCGAGAGATAGCTCGAGCCGGTCTTCACCATCGCCCAGCGCCTGGCGCCGCCGGGCAGCGTCGCGGTGACGGTCGCACCGATGCCGCTGCGATTGGATGTCGTGCCCTTGAGCGTCACCCGCAGCCAGCGCTGGCGGTTGCCACCGTCGTTGCGCAGATAGCGAACCGGGCCGTTGTTCTCGGTGAGGACCAGGTCGAGATCGCCGTCGCCGTCGAGATCGCCGTACGCCGCCCCGCGGCCGACGACCGGCTTCTGGAAGGCCGGCCCGACCTTGTCGCCGAACGGCTCGAATCGCTTGCCGCCGAGGTTGCGGAACAGATGTGGCGGCTGCGCGTACTTGATCTTCGGCTGGACGCGCTCGATGTCGTCGGCGACATGGCCGTTCACGGCGAGGATGTCCGGACGTCCGTCGAGGTCGACGTCGACGAACAGGCTGGCGAACGTCAGCGTGAGCAGCGAGGCCTGACCGATCGCGTTGCTGGGAGCCTCGTCGATGAACAGGCCGCCGCCCTCGTTGTGGTACAGCGCGATCATCTCGTTCGAGAAGTTGCCGACGACGAGGCTGGCGCGGCCCGAGCCGTCGTAGTCGGCCGCATCGGTGCCCATGCCCGCACGCGGCACGCCCGCATCGTTGAACGCGACGCCGGCGGTCACCGCCTCGTCGAGGAAGGCTCCCTTGCCGGTGTTGCGATACAGGCGGTTGGGTCGGGTGTCGTTGGCGATGAACAGATCGAGCCAGCCGTCGCCGTTGTAGTCGAGAAGCGCGATGCCGAGCGCCTTTGCCGATGGATCGGACAGGCCGGCGGCCTTGGTGACGTCCGTGAAGCGGCCATCCTTGGCGCCCTTGTAGAGCACCGGGCTGGCCCCTTTGTAGGCCTCGGGCGTGCAGTACGACTTGGTCTTGCCGTCGAGGCTGCAGGTCTTGTCGATGGCAACCGACCAGGTGACGTAGTTGACGACGAGGAGATCGAGCGCGCCGTCCTTGTCGTAGTCGGCCCAGGCCGCGCCCGTCGCGAAGCCGGTGGACCCCGCCAGCCCGGACGCCCCGATCACGTCGGTGAAGACGCCGGCGCCGTTGTTCCTGAACAGGTGATTGCCGTCGAGGCCGGTCGTGAACAGATCGCTGTCGCCGTCGTTGTCGTAGTCGGCCGCGGCGCCGCCCATCCCGTACATCGACACGGCCAGGCCCGCCGCTTTCGTGCTCTCGATGAACCCGCCAGTGCCGTTGTTCCTGTAGAACGCCGGCACGCCGGCGACCGGCTGCCCCGGCCAGTTGCGTCCGTTCGACAGGAACAGATCCTGATCGCCGTCGCCGTCCGCGTCGAAGACGACGACGCCACTGCCCATCGTCTCGGGCAGGTACTTCTTGCCCGAGGCGCCGTTGGTGTGGCGGAAGCGGATGCCGGCGGCGGAGGTGACGTCGGTGAAGGTGATCGAGGCGGTGGCGGGCGGCCCTTGCGCGACCACACGCCACGCCGGCCAGACCGCGGCCAGCAGGGCGGCCGCCGCGGCCGCCGGCAGGACTTTCGCGAGCATGCGTCGGTGTGGACTACGCGGCCGAAACACTAGCCGCAGGCGATCGGCGTGGCGAACATCACGTTGCCGGTCCCGCCTAGCTCCTTCATACCGGCCTGCGTCGCGAAGTAGGTTTCGGCAACGCCGCCCTTGATGGAGTCGAAGGCCCGCCGCGTGCCCTCGCTCCCTGGCGCCTCCGACATCTTCGTGAGCAGCGCCGTCGCCTGCGCCGCCGTCAGCGCCTTCCAGGGCTTGCCGTGCGCCTCGCGGGCCTCACGCTCGAACGCGCCGATCGCCTGCGTGAAGCGCTTCTGCGTGTCCGTCGATTCGACGGCGAGGAGGCGGTCGAGGAACTCGGGCACCTTGGCGGCGCGCGAGCCGGGCACGATCTGCTCGCCCAGGATCGCGAGCGTGTCGAAGGCGTGGCGATCGAGGAAGAGGAGCGCCGATGCCGCGGTGGTCTTCGCCGCGGAGGCTGTCGGCTTCGCCACGGCCGCCGACTGGTGCACGTGCGCCGATGCCGGTGTCGCAAGGACAGCCGCGCCGACGCCGGTCGCGAGCGACTGCAGCACGGCGCGACGACCGAGGCCGAAATGACGAGGTGGTCCGTCCACTGCGGACGACGAGTCAGCGGGATCCGAAGACACGGCCAGGGGTTCGTTGCGGACGTCGTCGCTCATCACGATCTCCTTCGTCGTCGCGTTGTCACCGCAGTATAGTGCGGGACAGTCCAACGCCAAGTGTAGAAGGAGCGATCGCGTGCAGATCCAGGCCCAGCCTCAGGAATACGATGCCATTGTCGTCGGGTCGGGTGCGTCCGGAGGGTGGGCGGCAAAGCGGATGGCGGAGGCCGGTTTGCGCGTCGCGCTGGTCTGCGCCGGGCGTCCGCTGAAGGATGGCGACTACCGGGAGCATGTCCAACCGTACGAGCTGAAGTACCAGGCCCGCGCCAACGACCTGATCCGGCGCAAGCAGCCCGTCCAGAAGGACTGCTACGCCTGCACCGAGTACAACTCCGACTGGTTCTGCAACGACATCGACGAGCCGTACACCACCGAGCAGGGTAAGCCGTTTTCGTGGCAAGGCCGCATGCGCGTCACCGGCGGGCGCACCACCGTCTGGGGCCGCCACAGCTACCGCTTCTCGCAGCAGGATCTGAAGGGCTATTCCTTCGACGGCGCCGGCACCGACTGGCCGCTCGACTACAAGGACCTCGTTCCCTACTACGAGCTGGTCGAGGACTACGTCGGTATCTCGGGCATGGTCGAGAACGTGCCCGAGCTGCCCGACAGCAAGTTCCAGCCGTCGATGCCGCTCACCTGCGTCGAGGACAAGGTCCGCGGCGCGATCAAGACGAAGTTCGGCCGCACCCTGACGATGGGGCGGCTGGCCAACCTCACCAAGCCGATCAACGGCCGTCAGGCCTGCCACTACTGCGGTCCGTGCGAGCGCGGCTGCGTCACGCATTCCTATTTCAACGCCGCCTTCACCACCGTCGCCGACGCGCTCAAGACCGGCAAGTGCACGCACATCCCGAACGCCATGGTCTATCAGGTGCTGATGGACAAGGCGACGAACAAGGCGCGCGGCGTCACCTACGTGGATCGGATCACGCGCGAGACGCGCGAGGTCCGCGCCAAGACCGTGGTGCTGTGCGCGCAGGCGCTGGAGTCGACGCGCATCCTGTTCAATTCGGCGACGGACGGCCTCGGCAATTCGAGCGGTGTCCTCGGCCACTACCTGATGGACCACATGTGGGTCGCCGGCGGCGCCAACGGCGAGTTCCCCGACATGCCAGGCAAGCCGAGCCTCAACGCCGGCCGCCGGCCGGGCGGGCCCTACGTGATCCGCTTCCGTAACACCGCAAACGGCGAGCGCCACAAGGATTTCCTGCGCGGCTACGGCTTCCAGGGCGGCAGCGCGATCAACTTCGCGATGGGCGCGCCGGGGTTCGGCCAGGCCTACAAGGACGCGGTCAAGAACGGCCAGTGGACGATGAACCTGGTCGGCTTCGGTGAGTGCCTGCCCTACAAGGACAACCGCGTCACGCTGAACAGGAACGTCACCGACGTCTTCGGCATCCCCGTGCTGCACTTCAACATCGCGTGGGGCGAGAACGAGAAGACGATGATCCGCGACATGGCGGTCACCGCCGGCGAGATGCTCGAAGCGGGCGGCGCCAAGAACGTGCGCACCTTCGCGCTCGAGGATCGCGTCCCCGGCTACAGCATCCACGAGATGGGGACGGCGCGAATGGGCAGCGATCCGAAGCAGTCGGTGCTGAACCAGTTCCAGCAGTCACACGACGTCAAGAACCTGTTCGTGATGGACGCCGCCGGCTTCCCGTCGGGCGCCTGTCAGAACCCGACGCTGACGATCATGGCGATGGCCGTGCGCTCGACCGACCATCTGATGGACGAGCTGAAACGCGGCAACCTCTAAGCGGACACGCCGTGCGGCGCCTCGTCCTGCCGGCCGTGCTCCTGCTCGTCGCGAGCGGGTGTCAACGGCAGGACCCGCATCCGCCGGGCTCGCTCGGCATCGAGCGCCATCCCGGCGTCCGCGATCTGTACGCCTTTGCCGAGGCGTACCGGGCGAAACACCGCCAGCCGGCCCTGGGAGTCGGCGTCGTGCACCGCGGCCGGATCGTCGGCCTCGGCATGGCCGGCGAGCGCGTCGCGGGCTCAGGCGACTGGGCAACCGTCGATGACGCCTTCGACGTCGCCTCCTGTTCGAAATCGGTGACGGCCACCATCGCCGCACTGCTCGTCGACGAGGGCGCCATCGCCTGGGACACCACCGTTGTCGCGGCGTTCCCGGAGCTGCGCGATCGCATCCATCCCGGCTACGCGGATGCCACGCTGGAGCGGCTGCTGCGACACACGGCCGGTGTCGGACACGACCTCAACCGGAACGTCCGCTGGAGCGGCTGGCATCGCGAACACGCCGCGGCCACGCCTGCTGGGCAACGGCTGGCGTACGTCAGGGCCGCCCTCGCGCGTCCACCGATCCACGCGCCTGGGACGACGACCGAATACACGAGCGACGGCTACGTCGTCGCCGGATCCATGCTGGAGCGCGCCGCGGGCATCGCCTGGGAACATCTGGTGGAGACGCGCCTGACAGCGCCCCTGCAGCTGCACTCGATGCGCTACGGCCCGCTCGTCGGCCGACCCGTGACGCAGCGCGTCGTTGGCCACGAGTCCGGCTGGTTCGGGCGGCCGGTCGCCATCACCCCGGATCCCGCCGAGTACGGCAGCCACCCATTTGGCGCCCCGGCCGGTTTCCTCTACTCGTCGGTGCCCGACCTCCTTCGCTACGTCGACTTTCACATCCAAGGGGACAACGGGCGCGGCCGCCTGATGCCACACGCAGCGTTCCAGAGGCTCCACGATGCTGCGGGCGGGCCCTACGCGCTCGGCTGGCAAAGCGAGGTGCGTCGCAACGAGCGCGGCGCGATCGTCGAGCGCAGCCTCTACCACGGAGGGTACTCCGGCCGGTTTCGCGCCAACCTCTGGTTCGCTCCGGAAACACAATGGGGCACGGCCATCGTCATGAACCACGGGCGGGGCGACGACGCGATCACGAGCGACGTCTTCTACGGCCTGCTGCGGGAGTTCGGGCTCGGGCCGCGGCCGTAGCCTCGCCAGCGAACGCGCTCAGCGCTGCTCGGGCTTCGTAGCGCTGCGGCCGGCGATCCACTCGAACGCTTCGCGGGCGATCGGCGCCGGCACCGTGTGCGGGCCGTCGAACTCCTTGTAGCGGACGCTGTAGCCGTCGCTCTCGAGGGCCGGAACGATGCGCCGGCTGGTCGATTCGATGGGCAGGATCTCGTCGCGCCGGCCGTGTGAGACGTAGAACTGCGCCCGGCCCCGCCGCTGGTTGGCGACGAAGAAGCCGGGCGAGAACGCGGCGACGTGGGTGAACAGGTCGCCGTTCTGCAGGCCGAGGCCGATCGCATAGCTGGCGCCGTCCGAGAAGCCGCCGACCGCCAGCCGCTTCGGATCGATTGCCACCCGCTCGAACACCTTCATCAGCGCCTTGTCGAGGAACGCCACGTCCGGTCCGTACTGGCCGCGGACCATGTCCCACGTCCGATCGCGCGACTCGGTGGCCAGGATGACGATCTTCAGTTCGTCGGCGAGCGCAAACGCGTCGATGCGCCGCGTGATCCCCGCGGCGTTGCCGCCGGCGCCGTGCAGCAGCACGAGCAGCGGCGCCGGTCCGGTCAGGCCCGGCGGCACGTAGATCACGCCATCGTGCCCGCTTTCGAGGCCGAGCGGCTGCGCGCCGGTCATCGTCGACGGCGGCGGTGCCTCCTTCGGCGGCCGGGACAGCAGATGCCCGTCGGACGCGGGCAATCCGGCGGTCTCGACGCTGAAGCCGACGGATCCGATGCCGCTCGATCCGCACGCCGCGCACAACACGCCGAGGCTGCCCAGCGCCAGCAGCGTCCGGCGACGCGACGCTTCGGGCGGGTGGCTGCGGCGATCTGGGTGAATGGTCATCGGCCGCGATCTTCGAGCAGCAGCTCGAGCGAGCTTATAGGCCAGCCGGCGGGCTTGAACCGAAGGTTGCGAACCTCTGCGAACGGCACCTTCGGCGGCAGGATCGTCACGCGAGGAGTCTGACTCTCGATCGGTAGAATCCTGGCAACCGGCCGGCCGTGATCCGTGACAATCACTCCGGAGATCGTGCCCTGCTCGATGCCGTGAAGGTGCTCCGACAGTCGGTCGGTCAGATCCGCGATCTCGACTGTCAACATGGCTCCATCTAGCCACGAGACAGTGGCGCGGTCAAACGTCAATGCCGCGTGCCACGCCGCGCGGTGACGCCCTTGCCTTCCGTCACCGTGTATTCGACGCCGCCGTCCAGCGCACCGAGCGCGTCGCGGGCACCGCTCGGCCAGACGATCGTCACCTCGTCGGCCTTCGAGGCCGAACCGAGGCCGAACGTCAGCGGCAGCTCGGACTGCGAGAGGTAGCTCGATCCGGTGCGCACGATGCGCGACGCGGACGCCGGGCCAACGCGGACCGTGGCTCGCGCGCCGATGCCGTCGCGGTTCGAGGTGGTGCCGACCAGGCGCAGCCGCACGCTGCGTGCGCCGGCCGCGAGGTCGGTGCGATAGAGATGGACCGGACCGCCGTTGGTCGTGATCAGCGCGTCGAGATCGCCGTCGCCGTCGATGTCGCCGAACGCGGCGCCGCGGCCCATCTTCGGCCTCGCGAACGTCCCGCCGACGTCCCGCGCGATGTCGACGAAGCGCCCGCGCACGTTGCGGAACAGGTGTGGTGTGTCAGCGTTGACGTCGGCGGGCGCGCCGGTCGCCACCCGCGCCGCGTCGAGGCGTCCGCTGACGACGAGCAGATCCTGCTGCCCGTCGAGATCGACGTCGAAGAAGAAGCAGCCCCAGCCGAGCGTCTGCCGCGTGGCACGGCCGATGTCCGAGCCTGGGGCGCGATCGACGTACTGGCCGTCGGCGTCGGCCCGGAACAGGCCGAGCATCTCGCCCGAGAAATTCGTGACCGCGACCGTCGGCCGACCGGAGCCGTCGAGATCAACGGCGTCCACGCCCATCCCAGCCCGTGCACGGCCTTCCTCGCTGAAGGCCACGCCCGCCTTCAGCCCCAGCTCCGTGAAGGTGCCGTTGCGGTTGTTGCGATAGAGCTTGTTCGGCTGCGTGTCGTTGGCGACGAAGACGTCGGGCCAGGTGTCCTGGTCGTAGTCGAGGAGCGTGACGCCGAGCGACTTCGACGTCACATCGAAGAAGCCAGCCTTGGCGGTGACGTCGTCGAAGGTGCCGTCGCCCTTGTTGCGGTACAGCCACGACGTGCTGCCGCGATAGGCCTCGGGCGTGCAGTAGCTCTTGGTCTTGCCGTCGGCGCTGCAGAAGATGTCGCCCTCCGGCGTCCACTGCACGTAGTTGCAGATCAGCAGATCGAGGCGGCCGTCCTTGTCGTAGTCGAACCACATCGCCGACGTACTGAAGGCGCGCCGGCTGGTGATGCCGAGCGCCTTGGCCGTCACGTCGGCGAACGTGCCGCGCCCGAGGTTGCGGAACAACCGGCTGGTCCCCGCCGCGGTGAGCAGGAGGTCCGGCGCGCCGTCGTTGTCGTAGTCGCCGGCCGCGACGCCCATGCCGTATTCCGGCCCGGCGGCAGCGGAGGCCTCGTTGGGCCGCCGCGCCGAAGCGGCCGTCGGCGAAGCCGCCGATCGCGACGGCGGGGCCCGCAATCCGGAGCCCTGGGTCGCGTCGGTGAAGCGGCCCGTTCCGTCGTTGACGAACAGCCGGGCGTAGGTCAGCCCATCGCTGTTCCGCCCTGCGGACGGCCACACGCCCGAGACCAGGAGCAGATCCTGATCGGCGTCGCCGTCCACGTCGACGAACGCAGCCCCCGAGCCCATCGTCTCGGGCAGGTACTTCTTGCCGGCCGCACCGTTCTCGTGGGTGACACCGACGCCGGCGGCTGCGGTCACGTCCGCCAGCCGCACGACCGGCGCGGGCGGCGTGGACGGAGCCTGGGCCGCCAAGGCGGCCACCGCGCCGAGCGCCGCCGCGCCGGCCCCGAGCAGCCGCGCAGTCCGCACCGGCCTCACCCCGTGACGACCAGGCCCTTCTTCACCGCGTAGAGTACGAGCTCGGCCGCCTTGTGCACTTTGAGCGTGCTCATCAGGTTGGCGCGATGGACGGCGACGGTGTTGACGCTGAGGCCGAGCACCACCGCGATCTCCTTGTTCGACTTGCCGTGCGCGATGAGCTGCAGCACCTGCTTCTCGCGCTCGGTCAGCTGATCCCAGGGATCGTCGGACTCGCCCTTGCCCTGGAGCGCCTTGATCACGATAGCCGACAGCTCCGGGCTCAGGTACTGCTGCCCGGCCGCGACGGCGCGCACCGCCCGGGTCAGGTCGTTGTCGAGCGCGTTCTTGAGGATGTAGCCGGAGACGCCGGCATCGAGGGCGCTGCGGACGTACTGCTCGTCGGCGTACATGCTGAGGATCAGCACGTGCGTCTGCGGCCGGTCGCGCAGGATCATCCGCGCCGCCTGGACGCCGTTCATGTCCGGCATGGCCATGTCGAGCACGACGACGTCCGGTTTGTGGGTCTTGGCGAGCTCGACCGCTTGCGCGCCGGTCCCGCCTTCACCGACGACGGTGATGCCGGGCTCGTCCTCGAGGATGCGACGGAACCCCTGGCGCACGAGGGCGTGATCGTCGCAGAGGACGACGCGGATGCCCGATCCTTCAGCCATGATGCCCTTCATCCATGATGCGTCAGCGTACTCCTTCCGGGGCGGGATCGGCGACGCCCGCGGGCGCCGCCGGGCGTGCCAGCGGCACCCAGACCACGACGTGCAGGCCGCCTCGCGGACCGCGGCCGGCCTCGAAGGTCCCGCCCATCAGGGCCGCGCGCTCCCGCATGCTGGTGATGCCGATGCCGCCGGGCCCGTCGTTCGGGCCGCGGCTCGGGCCGAGCGGCGGCGGTCCCTTGCCGTCGTCGGCCACCGCCAGCTCGATGCCGTCGGCGTCGCGGAGCAGTCGCACCACGACCTGGGACGCTTCGGCGTGCTTGGCGACGTTGGTCAGCGATTCCTGGACGATGCGATAGAGGTGCGTGGCGACGTCTGGCGGCAGGCCGGCCATGTCGCCGTCGGGCTCGAAGCGGGTATCGGTCCCGTGCTGCCGTGCGAACTCGTCGAGATACCAGGCCACGGCCTGCTGCAGGCCGAAATCGTCGAGGATCACCGGGTGCAACAGGCGCGACTTCTTGCGCACGCGGTCGAGCGTGCGCTGCGTCACCTGCTGCGCCTCCTCGAGGTCGGCGACGAACGGCGCCATCGCCTCGTCGGCGGCGGCCGTGGCCTTACGCCGCACCCGGCCGAGCATCATGCCGATGGCGGTCAGGATCTGGCCGAATTCGTCGTGCAGCTCTCGCGCAAACTCCGTTTGCAGCGCCTCCTGCATCGTCAGCATGCGCCACGACAGCGCCCGCCGCTCCGCCGCCAGGCTGTGCACGGTCTCGAACGTCCGCCAGGTGTTGCGGAGGAGGATCGCGCCGCCGATCACGACGCCTGCCACCAGCACGGCGGCGAGGAGGTAGATCTGCCGGGCGACGCGGTCGTAGACGTCGCGTCCGCGCGCGGCGGACGCTTCGTCCATGCGCGTGTTGTGGATGACGAGCTGCGAGACCAGGGTGACGAGCTCGGCATGGCGCGTGCTGGCCTCTCCCCGGATGATCGCGGCGCCTGCCTGCTCCGCCTCTGGCGACCCGCCCCCCTGGTTCGCGGTCGCGAATGCCCGTTCGATTGCCTCCCAGAACCGCCCGTTCGCCTCGTCGAGGCGAGCCTGCTCGCCCGTGAGACGGCCGACCGGGGCCAGCTCGCGCTCGCGGGCCAGCGCCTGCTCCAAATCGATCCGCAACCGCGCGAACGTGTTGGCCCACGCGCTCAGCGGGTAGGGCTCGGTGCCGCCGAGCATGTCGCGGAGCGCGCCGGCGACACTCGACAGGTTCTGCTGGATGCGGACGATCTGCAGCGTGTCGAGACGGTTGCGCTCGGACATCGCCGCCTGCTCGTCGCGCAGGGTGCGGATCTCGCGGGCCGCGTACAGGCTGAAGCCGACGATGACCATCACCGCGACAGCCAGGCCGGCTGCCAGCCGCGTCAGGGGCGAACGGGCCGACTCCGTCGACTCGACGGACGGCGGGGATGGCGAAGGGACGGACGTTTCAGGCACCGGATGGTTTGACCAGTATCTACTAGCCCATCAGTAATTTCGGTAGTTGATTTCCGTTAGTCCGGACGTATGATGCACCTCGTTCACGAAACTTTACGGGTAAGTCTTGGGCGCGTTTGCCAATTCGGAAAGCCTCCGAAGGAGCAGGTGCTAATGACTTCTGGTCGTCGGGTCCTGATACTCGCGTCAGCGCTCGTGCTGTCGCTCGGCCTTCCTTCCTTCTCCCGTGCGCAGTCGCTCACGGGCGCCATCTCGGGCTCGGTCGTCGACGCACAGGGCGGCACGTTGCCCGGCGCCGACGTCGCCCTCACCAACCAGGCATCGAAGACCGTGCAGCGCACGGTCACCAACAGCGAGGGCGTCTTCGTCTTCGCCTCGGTGCCCTCGGGCACCTACTCGGTCCGCGTGGAGCTGTCCGGCTTCACCGCCTGGGAAGCGACCGACATCGCGCTGTTGCTCGGTCAGCGGCGCACGATTACCGGCATCACCCTCAAGGTGGGAGGCGTCGAGGAAACCATCTCGGTGACCTCGCGTCCAGATATCGCGCCCATCGACTCCGGTGAGAAGAGCGCCCGCCTGACCGCCGAGCAGATCCAGAACGTCCCGATGGTCGGCCGCAGCACCGGCGAGCTGCTCAAGCTCCTGCCAGGCATGACGCCGATCGGCGTCGGCGGCAGCAGCCAGAACAGCCCCGGCTACAACGGCGAAGTCATCGGCATCAACGGTAACGGCGACGGCGGCAAGCAGAGCGCGGTCGGCAACTTCTCCGGCAACGGCTCGCGAGCCGACGGCGTGGACATCGTCATCGACGGCGCCCACGCCTCCGACCCCGGCTGCAACTGCGCGATGTCGGTCAACCCGAACCCCGACATGGTCGGCGAGTTCAAGGTGCTGCAGTCGAACTACGGCGCCGAGCACGCCAAGGGGCCGATCACAATCGACGTCGTCAGCAAAGCCGGCGGCCGTGACTTCCACGGCATGGGCTACATCTACCTGCGCGATTACCGCTGGAACGCGAACGAGTGGCGGCTGAACAAGTTCAGCACCGAGCCCGGCGCCGAGAACAAGCCGAAGAACAAGTACGCGTATCCGGGCTTCAACCTCGGCGGCCCGCTGATCATCCCGGGCACGAGCTTCAACAAGGACCGCAACAAGGTCTTCTTCTTCACCGGCTACGAGTTCTACAAGCAGCGCCTCGACACCGGCATCCTGCAGTCGTGGGTGCCGACGGACGCGATGCTGAACGGCGACTTCTCGAACACGTCGTCGTTCTCCGGGCTGAGCAACTCGTTCGTCAGCACGGCGCCGAACAACCTGGTCAACGGGCGGATCCCGGCCAGCCAGATCGATCCCAACGGCCGGCTGATGCTCGGCCTGCTGCCGCGCCCCAACGCCGACCCGTCTCAGACGGGCGGCTACAACTACGTCGACAGCGTCGAGCTCGATCAGAACATGCAGCAGTGGTTGAGCCGCGTGGACATCAACGTCAGCGACAACACGCGCATCTTCGCCCGCTACAACCTGCAGACCGAGACGCAGAACTTCCCGGTCGGCCTCTGGTGGCGCAACGCCAACCAGGTGCCGTATCCGACGGCCGTGACCGCGCCCAACCGCTCGCACTCGGCGACCGCCAGCCTGACCCACGTGTTCGGACCGACGCTGACGACCGAGTCGACGTTCGGCGCGACCTACATCACCTTCCCGAACCAGCTCGAGGATCCGAGCCGCGTGTCGCGGTCGGCGCTCGGCTACACCAACTCGGGCATCTACGACAGCGGCCTCGACCAGATCCCCTCGATGACCGGCTGGGGCAACGGCCCGACGATGTTCAACCCTGGCGGCTTCGACCCGGTGCTCTTCGCCAACAAGTGGCTGATCTCCGGCGCCCAGAGCATGACCAAGGTGCAGGGGGCCCACACGCTCAGGGCCGGCGCCTACTATGAGTGGGTCAACAACAGTCAGCCGGGCAACGGCGACTCGAACGGCCGGCTCGTTCCGGCGTCCTGGGGTGCCAACACCACCGGCAACTACTTCTCGGACATCCTGACCGGCAACCTGGCCGAGTACGGGGAGCAGTCGCCGAACATCGTGCGCGACATGGCCTACAACGTGTTCGAGGCTTACGTGCAGGACAGCTGGAAGGCGAACAACCGGCTGACCATCGACGCCGGCATGCGCCTGTCACACCTGGGCGGCTGGTACGAGCGCAACGGCGTCGGCATGGCCGTGTTCGATCCCGCCCTGTACAACTCGCAGCCCGCCGGGACGCAGTTCCGCGGAGTCACGTGGACGGCTCGCGACTCGAGCGTGCCGACGTCTGGCGTCGAGGTGAAGCGGCTGCTCTTTGCGCCCCGCGTCGGCTTTGCCTACGACCTCTCGGGTACCGGAACGACGTTGATCCGCGGCGGCTACGGCCTGTTCAACTTCCACGACGCGCAGGGTCCATATTCGCAGTTCATCGACCTGCCTTACGGGGTGACGTCCACCAACGTGGCCAACATCCGGCTGGCGGACGTACCGAACGTCAACCCGAACACGCAGCCCGGCATCAGCGGCGCGCTCTTGGCGACGGACGATCGGCAGCCGCGCAGCCAGAGCTGGAGCTTCACGGTGCAGCGGCGCCTGCCGTTCCAGATGGTGATCGAAGCCGGCTACGTCGGGAGCAAGAGCGACCGGTTGCTCAACGACGGCATCAACCAGCTGAACAAAGTTCCGCTGGGCGCGATGCTGAACGATCCGCAGGGCGATCCCAACCTCTATCGCCCGTTCCGCGAATACTCCGGCCTGCCGGTCTCGCAGCACACGCACTACCAGAACTACAACGCGCTGCAGATGCTCCTCAGCCGCGCCAGCTCGAGGTTCAGCTACACGGCGGCCTACACGTGGTCGAAGGCGATTGGCATCCGCGGCGGCGGCCAGGGCTCGACCACGCAGCCGGCCGGCGACATCCGCGACTCCGCCTATGGCGTCCTTGGCTACGACCGGCGCCACGTGCTGAACATCGGCTACAGCTATCTGCTGCCAGACCTCGATGGGGCGCCGGCGCTCAAGCGCGCGCTGCTCGGCGGCTGGCAGTTCACCGGCGTGTCGACGTACATCAGCGGCGCGCCGCTGCAGCCGCTGGCGTCGACGGGCGCCAACTTCGGCATCGCCGGGACGACGGCGGGCGGCGCCGAGCTGGGCGGCGGCCCGGCGATCACGGGATCGCCGGACATCGCGGTGATGCCGGTGCTGACCTGCGATCCGCGCGATGGTGTGAGTGGCGACCAGGTACTGAACCCGAGCTGCTTCGCGCTGCCGACGCCCGGCTCGAACGGAAACTACATCTTCCCGGACCTGCGGGGGCCGGCCTACACGAACCACGACTTCGCGCTGTTCAAGAACTTCCCGATGGGCGGGTCGCGCAAGTTCCAGTTCCGCGCCTCGCTCACCAACGTCTTCAACCACCCGCAGCGGTTCTTCGACGACAACGTGAACCTCAAGCTGCAGTTCACCAACGGCCAGCTGTCCAACTCGAACTTTGGCGTCCTGCCGCGGGACAACAAGTTCGGGCGTCGGATCGTCCAGCTCGCCTTCAAGATGTATTTCTAGGTTGGTCCCCGCGCCCCTCAGGCGCGGGCACGGGCAGCTGGCAGGGCTGCCACCGCAAGTCTGGGCCCGGCTTCGGCCGGGCCTTTCTTGTCTAGGATGGACGAGTGACTCCTGCGTCGTTGATCCTCGCGGCCATGCTCGTGGCCGGCGGCCAGATGTCGGCCGTCGCTGGCGGCGACGCCTATGCTCGCGCCGTGGCGTTGCAGCAGGCCGGCGATCGTGAAGGCGCGGCCGCCGCCTACCGCGAGGTGTTGAAAACGCAGCCCTCGCACATCGCGGCGCGGTCGAACCTCGGTGTGGTGCTGGTCCAGCTCGGGCGCTACGAGGAAGCCATCGCGGCCTATCGCGACGCGCTCAAGGTCGACCCGAAGCAGCACAAGGTGCGGCTGAACCTCGGCATCGCGCTCTACAAGGCGGCCCGCTACGGCGACGCGGTCACCGAGCTGGCCGCGGTGCGCACCGCGCAACCGGACAACCTGCAGGCGCGCTACCTCGAGGCCGACTGCCATTTGCGGATGGGCGCGCCGAAGACCGTCATCGAGTTGCTGGCGCCGATCGAGCCGACGCATCAGGACGATCTCGCGCTCGCCTACATGCTGGGCCTGGCCTATCTCCAGGAGAAGGAGATGGCCAAGGGCGGCGTGCTGGTCGATCGGATCCTCAAGCGCGGTGAATCGGCCGAAGCGCACCTGATGCTCGGCATGGCCAAGCGCGGCGCGCAGGACCTCACCGGCGGCCTCGAGGAGCTGGGCAAGGCGGTCTCGTTGAACCCCGAGCTGCCCGGTGTCCACTCGCTCTACGGCCGCGCGCTCCTCGAGACCGGCAATCGCGATCGGGCCCAGGCCGAGTTCGAGGCCGAGCTCGCCCGCAACCCGCTCGACTTCGATGCCCACCTCTACCTCGGGGTGCTGCTCAAGGAGGACGCGAAATACGACGAGGCGATGACGCACTTCGAGCGTGCCCTGGGCGTTCGCCCCGGCGATGCCGGCGTGCGCTATCAGATGGTGACCGTCTTCGTCTCGCGCGGCGAGAGCGAGCGCGCCCTGCCCGAGCTCGAGGCCATCGTCAAGGAAGCCCCGGCGTTCCTCGAGGCCCACGTCACGCTCGCGACGGTCTACTACCGGCTCAAGCGCCGCGAGGACGGCGACCGCGAGCGTGCCATCGTCGATACGCTGAACAAGGAGATCCAGGCGAAGCAGCCTGGCGCCGTGGCGCCGAACGCGCCGGCCCAGGCCCCGCCGGTGCGTTGAGGCGTCTGCCTCGGGGCGAACGACATGCGGAAGACACTGAACCTCGACGACAAGCTCGTTGCGGATGCGACCGCGCTACCGCCGGCGGCGCAGCCGATCCGCGCCGCAACGCGTCATCCGAGGCAGTC
>JANOIR010000358.1:0-23034 GCA_031407765.1 Vicinamibacteraceae bacterium | reverse complement strand
CGGCATGAAGCGGTGCAGCTTGAGGCCGACGCCGTGATGCTCGTTGATCATGCCGCCGTGTGCCAGCGAGGTATGGACCGCCACGTCCCAGATGTCGTCGTGCAGCTTGCGCGCGGCCTCCGGATCGGCCGGCACGTCCTTCACCACGAAGCGGTCGTAGAGGCTGGCGCCCCACGGGAACCAGTGCGAGAAGTGGCCGATGTAGTCGACGCCCACATGGCTGAAGGCGCCGGTGATCGCCGCCTTCTTGGCGTGGTAGATGCGCTCGATGTTGGTGAAGGTCGAGACCGTTTCGACCGTGCCGTACATCAGCGGGAGGTGGTATCCGAGCGGCGGATAGTAGAAGTCGTAGCGGTGGTTCCACCAGCGCTCGCCCGGCTCGCGGCCGAGGTCGCGGGCGCCGAGGTCGCCGGCGATCCGCATGGCCCGCGCTTCCTGCGCGGTCGCGATCTCGGTCCAGCCGTCGAACCCGATGATCATGTAGGCGCCTTCGAGCTCGTAGCCGAGCACGCGCTTCACGAGCGACGCCGTCGAATGCGGGTCGTACATCCGGATGACCAGCGGGTCGAGGCGATCGACCATCAGCCGCCGTCCGGCCTCGAGGCCGGCACTGACGTCCGGAAACAGGAGCGCCCGGAACAGGCGCGTCTCGGGCAGCCGGGTCACCCGCATCGTCGCCTCGGTGATGATCCCGAACGTGCCCTCGGACCCGAGGAACAGGCGCATGAAGTCGGGGCCCGAGGCGTGGTTCGGCACCGCCGGCGTCCGGATCAGCGTGCCATCGGGCAACGCGACCTCCATGTTCATCACGAGGTCTTCGGCCTTGCCGTACTTCGTGCTGATGGTGCCGGAGCCGCGTGGCGCCAGGTAGCCGCCGAGCGTGGCGCATTGGGCCGAGGCCGGGTAGTGCGGCAGCGTCAGGCCGCGCTCACCGAGGGCCCACTCGAGCACCGCGCCGTTGATGCCGGCCTGGGCCCGCACCGACAGCGAGGTCTCGTCGATCTCGAGGACGCGATCGAGACGCTTGAGGTCGACGACGATGCCGTTGTGGATCGGCAGCGCGCCACCCTGCGTCCCGGATCCCCCGCCCCACGGCAGCACCGGCACCCGGGCCTGGTGCGCGAGCGCGAGCACGCGCGCCACCTCGCCGGCGTCGGCGGGATGGACGATGACGTCGGGACGGGGCGTCGCCACGCCCCGGTCGAGCGTCATCTGCGGCAGCCAGGACGCGTCCACCGAGTAGACGAGCCGATCGACGTCGCGGGTCGAGACGTGCGCCTCGCCGACGATGCCGGCGAGCGACGCGAGCAGGTCGGGCGTCACGTCAGACCCGATCGATGAATTCACGGTTCTTGATCGTGACCTCGACGGCGGCCAGTGCCTGCACCGCCTTGGCGACGTGCTCGGCGTAGCGGCGGAACGCCTCCTCGCCCTTCTCTGCGGTCGCGCGCTCGGGATTGCCGATGACGCCGCTGTCGGTGAACTCGTGGTGGTCCATCGGGAACTGGAAGTACGAGTAGCCCTCGAACTGGATGTCGGGGGCGCCGTCCTTCTTGCCGAACGTCTTGGGCAGCCACTTCGGGATGTTGGTCAGCGTCTTGACCGCGCGGTCCATCCGGACGATCGCCGGGTTGTGGGCCAGCATCTGCGAGGTCTCGAGCTCGCTCGCGTGCCAGCCGGGCGTCTCGTCCTTCGGGTTCTCCATCAGCCCCTCGAGGAGGCCGGTGTAGCGCTCCATGTAGGGAACGCAGAAGCCGACCATGGCGCCGGTGTCGTAGCGGATCTTGCGCAGCACCGGGTCGACCACCTTGACGTTCGAGCCGTGGCCGTTGATGAACAGGATCTTGTTGAAGCCGTGGTGGATCAGACTGCGCGCGACGTCGTACATCAGCGCCTGCAGCGTCGACGAGCGGATCGTGATGGTGCCGCGGCCCTCGCCGGGGCCGGCCATGTGCTGCGGCGAGTAGCCGGTCCAGATCGTCGGCGTGTAGAGCATGTTGTTGATCTTGGCGACGCGCGAGGCGACCTCGAAGGCCGTGACGGTGTCGGTGCACAGCGGCAGGTGCGGGCCGTGCTGCTCGGTGCTGGCCATCGGGACCAGCACCATGTCGCACACCTTCAGGTAGGCCTGGATGTCCGGATAGGCCAGGTCGGCCATGTTGTTCGACGGCAGCTTGACGGGCACGGGGACGGTCATGCGGAAGTTCCTTTCGACGAGAGAAGCGCGACGAACCGCTCGGCCACGGCGAGGGCGAACTCGGTCGCGTTGATGTGCAAGGGATGGGTCGAGATCGGGATGTCGGCGCGCAGGTGCGACCGCAGCGACGCCAGGAAACCGGCGTCGGCGGCGGGGTTCCAAAACGCGCCGCCCGGCACGTTGGGGATCGACAGGCCCTCGGTCGGCACCATGATCTCGATCGGGCCGGTGGCCTCGTTGAGACGGTCGGCGAAGATCTGCCCGAGCTGCGTCATCTCCTCGGGCAGGGTGCGGACCAGGGTGAACTCCGGGTTGTGGGTGTAGACGGGTCGCCCCTGCAGGCGGGGGGGAACTTCTTCCGGCCGGCCATGCACGGTGAAGTCGATGCAGCCGGGGACCACGACCTGCGGCAGCCCGAGCCGGCCGATACGCCGCAGCCGCTCCGGGCCGCCGACGTGGAAGCCGCCGACCAGTTCGTCGGCGAGCTCGTCGGTCGTGAAGTCGATCACGCCGACGAACAGGCCGTCGGCCGCGAGCTCCTCCATCGCCGGTCCGCCGACGCCGTTCGAGTGGAAGATGACGCTGTCGAGCCCTTGTCGCGACAGGGCGTCACGAATCGTCATCACCGCCTTGGTGGTGTTGCCGAGCATCGTGATCGCCACGCGCGGGCGGCCGTCGTCGCCCTGCAGGCGGTGGCCGTGATGGAGCATGCCGGCCATCGCCGCAGCGACGTTGTCGAAGATGGTCGTGCTGATCGGGTTGAGCCCGAGGATGTCGACGACCGAGTGCACGACCATCACGTCGCGGGTGCCGACGAGCGGCCCGAAACGCCGCTTGCCCGAGGCGATCGGCGTCACGATGATCTTGGGAATGCCGATCGGCAGCGACAGCATCGCGCTGGCGCCAAGCACGGCGCCCTCGGCACCGCCGAGGCACAACACCCCATCGAGCCGGCCGTCGCGGAACAGATTGAGTGCGAGGCGCTGCAGCCCGAGCAGCATGCCGTGCACCGCTTCGCCGCGGCTGCCGGCCTGGCGCAAGGCTTCGATCGTCTTGCCGCCGAGCCGGGCGACCTCTGCCCGCGACACGTCCGGCACGATGTCGAGAGGACCGGCCAGGATGCCGGAGTCGGCGACGATCGTCGACAGCCCGAGCGCCTGCAGCCGGTCGCGGACGTACGCGATCTCCGGACCCTTCGTATCGAGGGTCCCGATCAACAGAACGGTGTGCACGGGAGTCAGATGTACTTCCGCAGCGTCTTGGCGGTCTCGCCAACGAGCCAGGTGTAGAACTCGTCCGAGAGCGTGCTGCTGCCGTGGTCCTCGATGAATTTCAGCTCATCGGGCGTGAGGTTTACGGGGCCTTTCTCGATCGCGTTCGGATAGGGGTTGGCCGGCGTGCGGTCGACCGGCGCGACGAATTCCACCGTCAGCGAACCGTCGTAGCCAATCTCCTTGAGCGTCGCGATGATCCTGCCCCAGTCGCAGTGGCCCATCCCGCAGGCCATGCGGTTGTTGTCGGCGACATGGAAGTCGACCAGGCGGCCCTTGCAGTTGCGGATCGCCTGATACATGTCCTTCTCTTCGATGTTCATGTGGAACACGTCGACGCACACGCCGCACTCGGGCCCGACTTCCTTGGCCAGGGCGAGCGCCTGATCGTGCCGGTTCAGGAAGTAGGTCTCGAAGCGATTGAGCGGCTCGAGCGCGAGCCGGACACCTTCGCGCTGGCCGTGGTCGTAGCACGACTTCAGGCTGTCCACGGCCCAGCGCCACTCTTGATCCGGCGTCCCTTGCGACTTGATCTTGCCGACCGTCGACGGGACGATCGTGATCTCCTGGCCGCCCAGCTCCTTGACCATCGTGATGCAGTCACGGACGTACTTCACCGACGCCGCCCGCTGCCCCTCGTCCTTGGCCAGGAGGTCGCGATCCGCCAGCATCAGCGTGACCGATCCCCAACAGGTCAGGCCCTTGTCCGTGAGCAGCTTGCGCACGTGCTTGGTGTCGTAGCGCTCCGGCTCCCCGCTGATTTCGATGGCATCGTAGCCGCAGCGCGCGAGCCGGGCGATCGTGTCCTCGATCGGCTCGGCTCGCATCCAGTTGTGCATCGAAATGTGCATGAACGCGTCGTCTCCTTGGTATCGGCGACCGGCTGTCGGCGCAGTCCGTAAGCCTATGACAACCGGCCGCCGCGCGCACTAGATTCCGCCGCCCGCGTGCCGGCGCCGCGTGACGAAATGGCGAGGACGGAGTCCGGAGCCATCGTCTGGCCGACGCGCGGAGGCGCGTTCGGCAAATAGCAGCCCGCACGTCAAAAGGCCGGCCCGCGGTCGCGCGTGAGAGCGCGGCCGCAAGCTAGAAGAGCGCCCGCAGCGTGAACACGATGCGGCGCGACGGGCGCGCCGCCGTGTACTGCCCGAACTCGCCGTTGGTCTGACGTCCGGCCGCGTCGAACACCGCGGCAGTGTTGACCGTCGAGAACTGGACGTTGTTGAACGCGTTGTAGAGCTCGGTCCGGAACTGCATCCGCCGCGTGCCGCCGAGCGGGATGTTGCGGATGAACGAGAAGTCCCAGTTCAGGTACCCGGGCCCGACGAGCTCGTCGCCGCGGGCAGTGCCGACGCGGTTGCCCGCCGCCGACGGCGGGGCGACGCACTCGGTCGCGAACGCCCGCAGCGAGGTCCGGTCGCCGCGCGAGAGGTTGGGATCGCAGACGAAGTCGACGCGCGAATCGACGCCGGCGCCGGCGCCACCGGTCAGGTCGCTGATGCCAGAAATCGAGTACCCGATACCCAGCGCGGCGCCGCTCAACGCGGTGGTCACGCCCGAGACTTCCCAGCCATCGCCGAGAACCTTCGCGATCGGCGAGTTCCACTTCGCGCTCAGGTCCGGCACCTGGTACGAGTAGTCGATCGCCAGGTTGTGCCTGCGGCCGATGTCGCCGTAGTTGCGCTCGCGGAAGTCCAGGAACGCGTTCACCGTCGGATTGTTGTTGGGCGGCGACGCGATGCCGACGTTCTTGGCCACGGCGTAGGTGTAGGAGCCGCCGAAGCGGAACCCCGCCGTGTAGCGCCGGCTGATCTGCATCTGCACCGCGCTGTAGTCGGAGATGCCGGCGAACTCGGACAGCAGGATGTCCGTGTACCCGCGATAGGGCCGCAGGAACACGTTCGGCAGCGGCGTGGGCGTGGCGAGCGACGGATCGCGGTTCTCCGGCAGGAAGTTCGCCCCGTACGGCACGGCGTTGATGTTGCGCGTCTGCAGCAGGCGGCGGCCCTTCGAGCCGACGTACGACAGGTCGCCCACCAGCTTCCAGCCGAGGTCGCGCTGCACGCCGATGCTGTAGTTGTAGACGTACTGCGGCTTGTAGTCGGGGTTCAGCGTGCGCGTCTGGGACGGGCTCAGGCTGAGCGGTGTCGACAACAGCTCGCGGATCGTCGTGTAGTTGGCGGTCAGCGTGTTGACCAGTGGCGCCAGCTCGACCTGCTGCAGGATGATGTCGTCGTTGAACCGATCCGGGAACATGCCGAAGCCGCCGCGGACCGCCGTACGCCCGTCGCCGTGGACATCCCACGAGAACCCGACGCGCGGCGCCACCTGGATCGGCGGCGTATCGAGGACGCCCTCGTCGAAGATCTGCACGCCGTTGGTCGGATCACCCGAGTTCGGCGCGAACGAGCCGATCTTGACGGCCGGCAGGATCTCGCCGGTAATCGGGTTGATGCCGCGTCGGCCCTGCGGCGTGTTCACCGGCTGGATCAGCGCCGGTGCCCGCGACGCGTCGTAGCGCTCGGGCATGAAGACGGCGAGCTGGTCGCCACGGCTCTTGGTCGGCCCGATGCGGTAGAAGCGGATTCCGGCATCGATGGTCACGTTCTTGGCCACGCGCCAGTTGTCCTGGATGAACCACTCGACGTTGGCGAACTGCGCGTTGGCGTCCGGGTGCGACGTGGCTTCCGAGTAGCTCTGCACCGATCCGATCAGCGCGTTGGCGAACGGGTGGTTGGTGTCGAGCGGGTTGGTGGTGTCGCGGTTGAAGTTGAACGTGCCGTTGAACTGGCTGCTGCGCGCCGCCGGCCGCGTCGTGTACTCGAAGAACAGGCCGGCCTTCAGGTTGTGCGACCCGGCGATCTTGGTCAGGTTGACCGAGCTGTTCCAGATGTCGTTCTCGCCGAAGAACGGGTAACGGCCCTCGACGCCGAGCTGCGGCAGGTTGGCCAGCGACAGCCCGGCGGCGCCGAAGTTGGCGTTGGGCACGATCCGATCTGGATTGGCGTCGGGGAAGAACTGTGGCAGCCCGGACAGGCCGACCTGGGTCCGGTCGTTGCGCTGGAGGTCGCTCGGGGTCAACGGCTCCACCGTCTGCTTGCCGTGGTTCAGGCCGACCGTGACTTCCATCACCGTGGTCGGATTGAACGTGTGCAGGACGGTGTTGACGATGCCGTAGCTGTGGATCTCGTAGGCGATCGGCAGCTGCGGCCAGTTGGCGTTGTTCAACACGAAGCCCCAGCCGCCCTTGTAGGCCTCGTAGCCGAAGTTGAGCCGCGAGTAGAACAGCGTCTTCGGCGCGACGTTCCAGTCGACGCGGAGCACCTGATCGTTGCGCGGCTGCTCGAACGCGCTCTGGAACGTGTAGTTGTACTGGCGGGCCGGGTCGGTGGCGTTCGGCGTCGGGAAGAGGTTGAGGATCGCCTGTCCGTTGGCGTCGATACGGTTGGCGGGGATGATGTTGCCCGGAAAAGGTTGCCCCGTCTGGGGATCGCGGACGACGATCAGCTGCCCGTTGGTGCCGAACGATTGCGAGAAGTCGCCGCGCCGCTCGAGCTCGCTCGGCATCGTGCGACGTTCCAGGTTGCCGGGATTGGTGCGCGGCAGGAACTCCTGGTTCCAGAAGAAGAACAGCTTGTTGCGGCCGCTGTTGAAGTTGCCGGGCAGGAGCACCGGTCCGCCGACGTGATAGCCGCTGTAGTCGAAGCGATAGGGCGGCTTGGCCCGACCGAACTTGTTGTTCTGCCACTCGTTGGCGTTGTAGTCCTCGTTCCGCTTCGAGTAGAAGCCGCCGCCGTGGAAGTCGCGGCCGCCGCTCTTGGTCACGACGTTGATCGTGCCGCCGGAGCTGCGCCCGTACTCAGCCTGGTAGTTCGACGTGAGCACCTTGATCTCGGCGATCGAGTCGAGCCCGGGCGCGAGGAACGGCCCGGTATTGGATCCGGTGTCGAGGTTGGTGACGCCGTCGTAGGTCAGGTTGATGGTGTTGTTGCGGCCGCCGTTGATGCTGAGGCCGCCGAGGTTGTTCCAGCCGGGAGCCTCGCGGTTCGCCGTGTCGACGACGCCGGGCACGTGCCGCAGCATCCCCATGTAATCCTTGCCCTTGAGCGAGACGTCCTGGATCTGATCCTGGGTGATGGTGCCGGAGCGTTCGCCGCTGAGGGTCTGCACCCGCGCCGCCTCGGCGGTGACCGAGATCGTCTCGTTGAGGGCCCCGACCTCGAGCCGGATCGGCCGCAGCGCGACGCGCTCGTTGGCCGACAGCTGGATCTCGCGCTGCACGTAGGTCTTGAACCCATCGAGGGTGACCGAGACCTCGTAGCGGCCGGCCAGGAGATCGGTGACCGTGAAGACGCCGTTGGCGTCGGTCGGGACGGTCCGGGTCGCCTGCGTACCGGTGTTGGTCACCGTGACGTTCGCGCCGGGCAACACGCTCGAGGAAGAGTCGACGACCGAGCCGCTCATCTGGCCCGTCAGGCCTTGAGCGTGAACACTGGACGCCAGGGCCAGCACGAGGCCACAGAGCGTCGTCAAGAGCCGTACCGAGGAAGACATCATCCCTCCGCACACACGCGAGGACACGAACCACGGCGCAGGCCGTCGCGGAACGGCACCTGCACCTCGCCGGGCGTGCCGCGGCCATGGCACATCCTGTGGCGATGGCGCGGGCGGGTTTCCGCCGCGCGCCGTAACGGACTTAGTGGGCGGAGTCTAGTGCGGGGCCAAGGCGCCGGCAGAGGTTTTTGTTGCGAGTCGGACAGGGACGCGCTGAGTCGGACCTAGCGCGACCGTAGGTGTCGGATTCCCGGCGTCCGGTTGCCGGCCGCGGCCGACAACCGGGCGGACCACCGGGCTCAGAACATGAAGCGGATACCGATTTGGACGTTGCGCGGATCGTTCGCCTGCGTCGGGGCGACCGTCCCGAACGCGGCGTTCGTGACATTGGTGTTCGGGGCACCGAACCACGGCGTGTTGAACAGGTTGAAGGACTCGAGCCGCACCTGCAGGCGCATGCTGGACGGCAACGTGAACGTCTTGAACAACGAGAAGTCGATCAGCCCGGGCCGCTTGGTCCGGACCTCGTCGAGGCGCGTCGTCAGCGTCCGCAGCGTGAACGGGGCCTGGACCTGCCAGGCGACCGGCTCATCGGCCGAGGCGCAGTTCTGGCGCACGCCGCTCAGCGCCAGCGTGCACCGGTTGAACCAGCGCTCGAGGGTCGGATTCGCGAGGGTCGGATCGCCGACCAGGACTGCGCCCGCCGTCGTGGCCACTGGCAGCCCGGACTGGAGCGTGACGATGCCGTTGACCTGCCATCCGCCCAACGCGCTGCCGAGCACGCCCGGCCGATCGCGGAAGAACGGCAGCGCGTAGGTGCTGCTGATCAGGAGGCGATGCGGCGTGTCGGCCGCAGTGACGACCCGCGTCAGTCCATCCCAGTCGTTCTGCGGGCTCAGATAGGCCACTTCTTCCTCGGTTTGCGAGTAGGTGTAGCTCACCAGGAGCTGCAGGCCGCGCGACATGCGCTTGTTGACGCTGAGCTGCAGCGAGTCGTAGTCGTTGACCCCGAGGGGCCGGCGATCCTGGTTGATGCCGGCGAACTGCGGGAACGGCCGCGCCAGCTGCTGGCGTGGCACGGTGGCGCCGTTGAACGGCGTCCCCGGCAGCAGGCCCTGGAACGGATTGGCGACCTGCTGCAGCATCACGTTGCCGCTGGCGAGCTGTTCGGCCGTGATCTCGTTGATGCCCTTCGACACTGGGAGACCGCGGGTCCGGCTGCCGACGTACGCCAGGTCGAGCGCCAGCCGGCCGGGCAGCTCCCGCTGCACGCCCACCGAGAACTGGTGCACATACGGGATGGTCCGCTCGGGATCGGCGAACGTGAAGCCGCGGCCGACCAGCGTCGAGAGGCCCAGCGAGCTGCCGACGGGCTGATCCAGGCCGCTCGGGTACGGGTTGCTCAGGCGTCCCACCGGCGTGATGCCGCCGTCGGTCGACGCGACGAGCGTCGTGGTCACGCTGAAGCCGTTGTTCTGGCCGATGTCGAACGTTGGCAGGTAGGCCAGCGCGTAGCCGCTGCGCAGCACCGTCTTTTCGTCGGCGCGGAACGTCGCCCCGATACGCGGCTGGATGTTGTTGAGATCCTTCTTGAACGGCTGGCGCTGGTCGTCGCTCGCGAACAGCAGCCCGCCTTTGAGCGAGAGGCCGGGCGCCTGGAAGGGGCTGATCGTCGTCGTTGTGTCGAAGCCGATGTTCTGCTGGTTCAGCTCCTCGACGATCGGCGACTCGTAGTCCCAGCGGAGGCCGGCGTTGACCGTCAGCCGCGAGTTGACGCGCCAGTCGTCCTGCACGAACAGGCCGGCGTAGTTCCCGCGGTAGTGGAGCTGCGGAAAGATCGGCGAGACGCTCGGATTGGCCGTCGACGAGTTGTCGGCCGGATAGCCGAGCAGCAACGACGCGACCGAACTGCCCGAGTCGGCGGCGGCCGCCAGCGGATTTCGCTGGGTGAAGGCGCGGTTGAACGTAAAACGCCCCGTCGACGACGTCGGGTTCTGCTGGTTGTTGACCATCGCGCGCAGCTCGCCGCCGAACTTCAGCGAGTGGTTGCCGGCGGTCTTGCTGAGCACCTCCGACCACGACCACGTGTCGCTGACCGTGAAGATGCTGCCGTTGTTGCCGCCGAAGGTGCTGCCGAACGTGGTGTAGCCATCCCACTGGATCTGCGGGAACGTCTGGCGCTCCAGCTGCGACGTGAAGCTGGACGGGAAGCCGAGCGTGCCCGGATCGAAGTTGTCGCCGTGGGTGGCGATGTAGAAGTCGTGGCGGATGAAACCGACGCGCGAGCTGAGCACCACCGACGGGCCGAACACCGACGTCGCTTCAGCGGCGACGCCCACGTTCATGCGGCCGTGCTGATACCAGGGCGAGGCTTCCGGTGGAAACGCCGCGTAGTCGTTCACCTCGGTGCGCTTGTTGCGGGCGAAGCGAACGAAGAAGCGGTGGTTGGGGCTGACCACCTGGTCGACCTTGAACACGTGCTGGTCGTAACGGTCGGCCCGCGCGTTGTCGGGCACGAGCAGGTTGTTGGTGAGACCCGAGGCGTTCGGCATCGGGACCCGCTGGAGCAGCGCCAGCGCCACGGGATCGATGCGGCCGGCGGGAATGCGGTTGCCCGGAAACGGATCGCGCACGTACTGGCCGTTCTCGAGGCGCGTCGTCAGCGGGTCGTAGACCGTAATCGGCCGTCCGTCCGCGGTGCGCGACTGTGTGAAGTCGCCGGCACGCTCGAGCGCGCTCGGCACGGTGTAGACCTGCGGGAACGGGACCTCGCTGCGGATCTGTTCCCAGTTGTACATGAAGAACGTCTTGTCGGTGCCGTTGTAGAGGCCGGGAATCTTGACCGGACCGTCGACGGTGAGACCGGGCTGGTTCCAGTAGAGGCCGGGCTTCGCAATGCCGCCGCGGTTGGCGTCGAACGTGTTCGCGTTCAGCTTTTCGTCCCGGTAGTACTCGTAGAGCGCGCCGTGAAACTGGTTGGTGCCGCTCTTCAGCACGACGTTGACGACGCCGCCGCCGGTGCGGCCGTACTGCGCGTCGTAGATGCTCGTCTGCACCTTGAACTCCGCCGTCGCGTCGGGCGACGGCACAAAGCTCAGGTTGTTGGGGTTCACGGTTTCGGTGCCAGTGTTGGGCACGCCGTCGAGCAGAAACTCGTTGGTGAAGGCGCGGCCGCCGCTGATCTGGAAGTTGTCCATGCCGCCGTTGTCGAACGGCCGGTTCGAGCGGCTCGCCGTGGCCGGCGTGTACTGCACGCCCGGCGACAACTGGGCGAGCATGAACGGGTTGCGGCCGAGCAGTGGCAGATCGGCGACCTGTTCGCGGCCGATGACCTGGCCGCGGTTGGCGCTGCCCGTATCGAGCAGCGGCACCTCCGAGCTCACGGTCACTTCTTCGGTGAGCGCGCCGAGCTGCAGGGCGAGATCGAGGCGCAGCCGGTCGCCGACACGCACCTCGATGCCCTCCCGCTTCGTCGTCGAGAACCCGGCGAGGGTGGCCGTGAGCGTGTAGCGCCCAATCGGCACGAACGGCAGCACGTAGGCGCCGTCGCCATTGGTCACCGTGTTCAGCTGGGCATTCGTGCCCTCGTTACGCAGCGACACGGTGACGCCGGGCATCGCCGCGTTCTGTGCGTCTGCGATCGTACCGGCGATGCTGCCTCCGGTTTCCTGCGCCGCGATGGCCGGGACGACGCCTGCCATCAGCGCGAGCGCGGCGAGGCAGGCGATCGGTGTCGGTGCGCGACCTTGGACAAGGCCGCCGACGCGGACGATAGACCGAACTGTCGAACGCATACGTCCTCCACACCTCGCGCGCAGGTACACATCCGCACGCCGGCCCTGGCACGCACAGGCCTGCGGCGGCCCCGCGCAGCTCCCACGGAGCCGGCGGGTCACGCTCTGGGCGCCGATCGATCGGCACCAATAGGATTCAGCACGGAAAGTCTAGAACGCGGCGGGAATCCGCCGGCACTGTTTTGTTCCCAATGGGACGGGGAGACGCTGAGTAGGACGGCCGAGATGGCCGCGCTGTCAGAGCGACTGGCGGAGCCAGTGCTCGAACTGCGGGCGGAAGCCGCGGCTCATCACCAGCTCGGTGTTGTTCTTGAGGATGACCGTATAGTCGCCGTGGGTGCGCGGCTGCAACTCCCGGATGCGCTCGGTGTTGACCGCCATCGAGCGGTGCACGCGGACGAAGCGCTTCGGATCGAGCTTCTGCAGGAGGTGCGCGAGGCTGGAGCGGTAGAGATGCGCGCGCGACCCGACGTGCAGGCTGACGTACACGCCCGACGCTTCGATCCAGTCGACGTCCTCGACGCCGACGAACGTCACCCGGCCGGCGCTCTTGATCACCAGGCGCTCGATGTAGCCGCCCTGCGGCTCGCTGCCGCGACGGTCGTCGAGCAGCAGCCCGACCCGGGTCGGGACCTCGTCGGCGCCGCGCGAACGCAGGAACTGGCAGGCGCGCCGCAGCGCGCCCTCGAACCGCTGATCGCTGTACGGCTTGAGCAGGTAGTCGACGGCGTGCGCCTCGAACGCCTGGACGGCGTAGCGATCGTAGGCGGTGACGAAGACGGTGACCGGCTGCTGCGCCGGCTCGAGCGCCGCCAGCACGGCGAACCCGTCGAGATCCGGCATCTGGATGTCGAGGAACATCAGGTCGGGCGCGTGCGCCCGCACCAGGTCGACGGCCTCGCGCCCGTCGCGGGCCTCGCCGGCGATCGTGATCTCCGGCTCGCGGCCGAGCAGTTCGGCGAGCCGCCGGCGCGCCGGCTTCTCGTCGTCGACAATCAAGGTACGGATACGCTCCATCGGATAGATTTAGTTCTACCGCGTTTAGAGGCTGACGTGAAGTACCGGCTCGCTGCGTTCGCGTTCGGGATCCTGGTCGTCCTGGTCTATTCGACCGGCGCCGAAATGCGTGGGGAGGCGCTGAACTGGGGCGCCTCGGCGCGTACCGCGCTGGCGGCCGGGCTCGCCTGGCTACTGCTCGTTCCGCTGGTCATCGCCGCCGACCGCCAGCTGCCCATCGCGCGAGACGTGCTCTACCCGCGCCTGCTGCTGCACGTCCCGCTCAGCGTGGCGGTCAGCTGGGCGTTCGCCTACGTCTACTACGCCGCCAGCCGCGTGCTGGGCGTGCCGGTCGATGCGGCGCTGCTCGGCGGCTCGCCGTTCTCGGCCTTCCATCGCTTCAACTGGCTGGTCTACTGGGCCGTCATCGGCTGGTTCGTGGCGTCCGAATACCAGGACCAGGTCCGCGACCGGACGGTGCGCACCGCGGAGCTCGAGCGCCTGCTCGCGCAGTCACGGCTCGACACGCTGCGCACCCAGCTGCACCCGCATTTCCTGTTCAATGCGCTCAATGCCATCTCCGCACACGTCGAGAGTGCGCCGCGCACCGCCCGCTGGATGCTCGAGCAGCTCGGCGATTTGCTGCGCCTCGCCCTCGACCACGCCGAGGATCAGGTGATTCCGCTGCAGCGCGAGCTGGCCTTCGTCGACCGCTACATGAAACTGCAGAAGGTCCGCTACGAAGACCGGCTCGACGTCGTCCTCGACGTCGATCCGCTCGCCCTGCAGGCGCTCGTCCCGACGTTCATCCTGCAGCCGCTCCTCGAGAACGCGATCCGGCACGGCATCGCCACCCGCTCCACCCCCGGGCAGATCGAGATCCAGGCCTGGTGCGAAGGCGATGTCCTGCATCTCTCGGTGCGCGACGACGGGCCCGGTCTCGCCGCTAATTGGGATCTCGAGCGCGGCGCCGGCGTCGGCCTGTCCAACACGCGGGAACGGCTCAAGCGCCTCTACGGCGAGAGCCAGAGCTTTCGGATCAGCGGCCCGATCGGGGCCGGTGTCCAGGTCGACCTGCGCTTTCCCCTCCGGCGCGCTGAGCGCGAGCCGCCGCGGCCCGGAGCCGGGCCCGCGGCTCGGCCTTCGTGACTACAGTGAAGGTGCGGCACCGGCCGCGTGCGGGCGCCGCGGCGCGCTTGCAGCCCGGATCAGACGTGCCGCGGCATTCGACGGGCGATGCATCCCGGCGCTCGGCGTTGCTCGTCGGTCGGATGTCGCCGACATCCTTCCTCCTCGCGCCTGGATCGCCGGGCGCCTCGCCCGTCTCGATGCGACACGGCCCGTCTGACCCGGACTGCCGCGCCGCGTGACGAATGGCGAGGACGGAGTCCGGAGCCATCGTCCGGTCGATGCGCGAACGCGCGTCGACAAATAGCAGACCGCACGTTCGAAGGCCGGCGCGCGGCCGCCAACAATCAGTGCAGGAGTCGCTTGGCGAGGATGCCCCAGAGCGCGTAGGCCAGCCGCCGCCGGTGGTGGCGCGCGTAGACGCCGGTCCAGAACGGCGCCGTGACGATGTCGCTGCAGCCGACGACCTCTCCGATCGGCATCGGATGCTTGTCCTCGGCGGCGTAGCGGGCCAGGATCTCGGTGTCCGGCAGACCCTGGTTCACCACGATGACGTCGACCGGCCGTCCGATCGCGCGCGAGATGAGCTGGGCGCCGCTGGCGGCGGTGAAGGTACGCATCCCGCCACCCTCGGTGAGGAGGTTGGCGATATAGATGATCGGACCGCGCACGCGGGCGACGGCTTCGCGCAGGCCGCCGACCAGGCAGGTCGGCATCAGGCTGGTGTAGAAGCTGCCCGGCCCGATGATGATCGCGTCGAGCCCGGCGATGGCCGTGGCCGCGGCCGGGTGAATCGTCGCGTTGGGCTCGAGCCAGACGCGCTCGATGACGCGGCCGTCGCGCTGGCCGGCGTCGACCTCGGGCTCGCCGCGTGCCGACGTCCCGTCGCGATAGGCGGCGCACAGCGTGGCCCGCTCGGTGCTCACCGGCCAGACGTGGCCGCTGCAGCCCAGGAGCCGGCGCAGGCCGTCGACGGCGGCGAGGAAGTCGCCGCTGTACTGCTCCATCATCGAGAGCAGCAGGTTGCCGCCGGTATGACCGGCGAGGCGGCCGTGCTCGAGCATGGGCAGACGCGACAGCAGCACGCGCCGCGCCTCGGCCTCGTTGCGGGCGAGGGCCAGCGCGCACTTGAGCACGTCGCCCGGCGGCAGCACGCCGAGCTCATCGCGGAGGACGCCGCTGCTGCCGCCGCTGTCGAACATCGTGACGACGGCGTGCAGGCGCAGCCAGGGGTTGCGCTTGAGACCTCCCAGCAGGCTGGGCAGCCCCGTACCGCCGCCGAAGCAGCCGACGTTGAGCTCGCGGAGCTGCATGCGCCGGGCATTGTATCCGCGCGGCGGCCCCGCGGCAGGCGGCCCTGGGTGGCAAGAGCCCGGGGCGACAAACAACGGTATCCTCTAGCTAACTGATACAGGCCACTAGTTGGTCAGGATTCCGCCAGACATGAGCCAGCCGTCCGCATGATCGAGCGCCGATTGAGGGCGCCAGCACGAGCCCGCGCCCTCGCCGCCGGCGTCGTCGCCGGCCTCGCGCTCTGGTGCACCCGGGGCGGGCTGGAAGTGGTGGCCGGCCCGGCCGGCCCGCTGCGGGTGGCGCTGTTGCCGTCCGCGTGGCAGGCGGTCTCCCTGGTGGCGGCGATGGCCGGCGCCGTCCTCGGCCTGGCGCATGCCGTCGCCTGGGCCGGCCGCGGCGACGTGCGCGCAATTACGGACGCCGACGCCGACGTGACGCGCCCGCTGTTCGCCACGGGCGTCCTCGTGCTGCCCTTCCTGCCCTGGCTCGCCGATGTCTGGCCGGCCCTCACGGTCCTCGCCGGACGCTTCTCTCTCCTCGTGTGGTTCGTCGTCGGCGTCCTCACCGTGCGGGCGGCGTGGATGCGCATCAAGGCGGCACGCAGCTTGGTCATCGGCCACTTGAGTGGTACCGCAGCCACGGTCGCGCTGGTGGGCCTTCTCCTCTACGGCGGCGTCGCCTGGCGCTTCGCCGGGACTGGCCTGTTCCCGGGCGGTGACGAGCCGCATTACCTCGTCCTGGCCCAGAGCCTGTGGCGCGATCACGACTTCACGATCGAGAACAACCACGTCCGCGGCGACACGTTCGAGTACTACCGCCTGCCCCTCCAGCCGCACTACCTCGTGCGCGGTCGCGACGCCGAGATCTATTCGATCCATCCGGTCGGCCTGTCGATCCTCGCGGCACCGCTCTACGCGATGGGAGGCTACTGGGCCGTCGTCGCCTTCCTGGTCGCGTGCGCCGCCGGCGCGGCGGCCGGGCTGTGGCTCGCGGCGCACCGGCTGACGGGGTCCGGCCAGGCGGCCACGCTGGCCTGGCTCGGCGCCGCGGTCAGCGCGCCGTTCGTCTTCAACAGCATCACGATCTACCCGGAGATCCCTGCAGCCGCCTGCGCGATGGCCGCCTATCTGATCGCCACTCGCGCCGATGGGATCGGCGGCAATGCCCGCCGCGCGGCGGCGTGCGGGCTCGTGCTCGCGTTGCTGCCCTGGTTGAGCAGCAAGTACGGGCTGATGATGGCCGCGCTGGCGGCGCTCGCGCTCGGTCGGGTGTGGTTGCCGATCGCCGTCAACACCACCCCAGGCCCGGATGCGCCGGCGGCCGACCAGGGCGCGGCTGCCAACGACGCGCCGGTGCCTCTTCCGCAGCGGATCCGCGTGTCGCTCGCGCTCGGCGTGCCGATCGCGATCAGCGTCGCCGCCTGGATGGCCTTCTTCCAGTGGATCTGGGGCTCGCCGTTTCCGTCGGTGGTCTACGGCACACAACGGCCGGTGCGCTGGGAATATCTGGTGAAAGGCGGCCCCGGGCTCCTCTTCGATCAGGAGTACGGGATCGTGCCGGCGGCGCCGATCTTTGCGGCCTCGCTCATCGGCCTGGTAATGATGCTCGCCTCCGGCCGGCGTGCCCGCCGCGTCGCCGCCGAGATCGCCGTCATCTTCGTCGCGCTGCTGGTGCCCGTTGGCGCCTTCCATCTGTGGTCCGGCGGCTCGGGCGCCATCGGCCGGCCGGTGATCTCGGCGCTGCTGCTGCTCGGCCTGCCCATCGCGTGGCTGGCCCGGCGCACCGCGTCGAGCGCGCTGGCCTCCGCCGCGCTGGTGCTGCTCGTTGCCGTCAGCCTGGGGCAGATGCTCTTCCTCCTTTGCGCGCAGCAGGGCCTGCTGCTCGTCGCCGGCCGCGACGGGGTGTCGCGGCTGCTCGAGTACTGGTCGCCGTCGTGGCGGCTGTGGTCGCTGGCGCCATCGTTCCTGATGCAGCCGCCACCGATCGCCTGGGCATTCACCGCGACGTGGCTCGTCGTGCTCGCGGCGGCCGCGACGGTCATCACACGGCTGCGTCGACCGCTCGCTCCTGGGGCCGCTGGACTCGCCGCCTGCGCCGTGGCGGGCGGCGCCGTCGCGCTCGTCTCGGGCCTGGTGCCGGTCGCGCTCGAACGCTGGCGCGCGCCCGGCCCGGCACCCGGCGTGCGGGCGCAAATGGCGCTGCTCTCCGACTTCGACGCGCAGAGGCGTCCCCTCGGCGTCGTCTACGATCCGCTGCGCCGCGTGCCGCCGGCGGCGATTCCGCCCCTCCTGGCCTTCGTCGCGAGCGCCGACGCACGGGGCGAGCGCACCGGCGTCGACCTGCTCTACGACGCCCGCTGGTCGCTGCCCGCCGGACGCTACGAGGTCGATCTCGACGGCCGCGGCCATATGATCCAGGGCGAGATCGGCCTGCAGGTGGGACGCATCGGCCCGCCGCTGCGCTCGTGGACGATCGCGCCGGCGGCGCGATGGACGACGACCGTCGACCTCCCCGCCAACGCCCGCTTCGTCGGGTTCCGCGGCTCGCCCGAGCTGGCGCGCGCCGGCCCCTCGCTGCGTCTGATTCCGCGCGCCATCCCCGATCGCCGGACGCGCCGGACCGATCCCGATGTCATCCAGAGTCGCCAGTACGGCGACGTCGCGGTCTTCTTCTACGACGAGCGGGTCGCGCCTGAGCCGACCGGCTTCTGGACGCGCGCCGACAGCACCAGCCGGCTGGCGGTGACGCTCGACCCCGCCCGCCCGACCGCGCTGCGGCTGCGCGCCGGACCGAAGCCCGCGATCGTAGAGACGACGGTCGACGGCGACGTCCAGCGCGTGACGCTGGCGGCGCTGGGCAGCCGCGACGTCACGCTGCGCTCGCGGCACTCGGTCGCGTCGGTGGAGATCCTGACCGTTGGCGGGTTCGTGCCCGCCGAGGTAGATCCGACGACGCGCGATCGGCGGCGCCTCGGGGTGTGGGTCGAGGTGATCCGGTGAACGCGCCGATCGGCGCCGCGGCAGGCGGCGTGCGGTGGCAGGCCGGGCTGCATCTGGCCGGAGCGGCCGCTTTTACGTTGATCGCGACACTGAACGCCGCCGGCTACCGCTACGGCGTCGGCGATCAGGCCGGCCACATCCCGTCGATCCTGCGCGCGATCGACGGGCGGCTGTTCCCGCGCGACAGCGTCCTGATCGACGCGCAGTCGCGGCTCTTCGTGTTCGACGAGCTGCTGGCGCGGGCGATCGGCATCGTCCCGGCCAGCCTCGAGGCATGGTTCCTCGGCCTCTATCTGCTCACGCTGGTGCTGCTCTATGCCGGCCTCGTCCGGCTCGGCGACCGGCTGCTCGTCTCGCGCTGGTCGATCGCCGCGTTCGTGATCGTCGCGGCAGTACGGCATCGCATCGCCAAGACCAGCGCCAACACGCTCGAAGGCTATTTCCATCCGCGGCAGCTTGCCTTTGCCTTCGGGGTCCTCGGCCTCGGCGAGATGATGCGGGCGCGCCCCTGGACCGCGCTCGCCGCGGCGGCCGCCGCCGGCGCCGTGCACCCGATGACCGGCCTCTGGTTCGTGGTCTGGATAGGCGTCGCGCTCTATGTCGAGCAGCCGCGCCTGCGGCCGGCGCTCACGATCGGCGGCGGGCTCGGCGTCGCGGCCGGCGTCGGCCTGCTCGCATCGGGCTTCCTGTCGGTCGAGCGGATGGATCAGGCGTGGCTGGCGACGCTCGCCGGCAAGGATTACCTCTTCGCGACCGACTGGGGCGCGGTGCCGTGGCTCCTGAACGCCGCCTACCCGGTGGTGATCATCGCCACCGTCGTCGTGCGGCGACGCCGAGGCCTGGTGCGGCCCGGCGAGCTCGGGCTCGTCGCCGGCTGCCTGACGCTCGTCGGCATTTTTCTCGCCACCCTGCCGCTCGTCACTGCGCACGTGGCCGTTGCCGTGCAGCTGCAGGTCTCGCGGGTGTTCTGGATGGCCGACCTGGTCGCGGTGCTCGCGATGGTCTGGTGGCTCGCCGAAGCCGGCGCGACGAGCTCGGGCGACACCGGTGCCAGCGCCCGCCGTCCGCGCTGGGCCCTGGCTGCGGTCGCGACCTTCGCCCTTCTGCGCGGTGGCTACGCACTGTTCGTCGAGCATCCGGAACGCCCGCTGTTCGCGCTGTCGGCGCCGGCCGACGCCTGGTCCGACGTCTCGGATTACCTGCGGCGCGAGACGTCGCCGACAACGCACGTCCTTGCCGATCCGGACCATGCGTGGCGCTTCGGCAGCTCGCTTCGCGTGTTGGCGGCGCGCGACGTCTACCTCGAGAACGTGAAGGACGAGGCCATGAGCCTCTACGATCGCCGCATGGCGCAGCGCATCGCCGAGCGGCGTGTGGCCCTCGGCACGTTCGCCGATCGGACCGCCCCCGAGCTCGTCGCCATCGGCCGGCGCTACAGCCTCGACGTCGTCGTCTCGGAGCGCGAGCTGGCGCTGCCCGAGCTCTATCGCAACCCGCAGTTCCGGGTCTACCGCCTGACACCGTGACCACCACAGCCGCACCGGCGCCGACGACGCCTCGGGAGGCGACCGCCCTCGCCGACTACGTCGCCCATCCGCGCTGGACGGGCGGCCACTGGATGACGATCTACACGTGGGCGCGCCGCCGTCGCTTCGCGCGCCTGCCGCCGCCGGAGGCCCGCTACTTCGACGTCGCCCCGAACGCGCGCGTCCTCGCGCACGTCCACTGGCAGCCGGCCCGACGCGAGGCACCGACGCTGCTCGCGCTGCACGGCCTCGAGGGCTCGAGCACGGCGCACTACATGGTCGGCCTCGCCGACAAGGCGTTCGCCCGCGGCTTCAACGTCGTGAGGCTCAATCAGCGCAACTGCGGCGGCACCGAGTCGCTCTCCGCCGGCCTCTATCATTCCGGCCTGACCCACGATCCGCTGGCGGTGATGCGCGAACTGGCCGAGACCGAAGGTCTGACGCGGTTCGGCGTCGTCGGCTATTCGCTGGGCGGCAACCTGACCCTGAAGCTCGCCGGTGAAGCCGGCGCCGACGCGACGATCGCGCCATGGCTGCGCGGCGTCTGCGCGGTCTCGCCGACGATGGACCTGGCCCGCTGCGTCGACGCGCTCGAGCGCCGCGCCAACGCCGTCTATCAGTGGAACTTCATGCGCAACCTGAAGGGCCGCATGCGCCGCAAGGCCTCGACATGGCCGGGACGCTACGACACCGCCCGGCTCAAAGGTCTGCGCACCGTGCGCGGCTTCGACGACGCCTACACCGCGCCGCATCACGGCTTCGCGGGCGCCGCCGACTACTACCACCGCGCCAGCGCGCTGCGCATCGTCGACCGCATTCGTGTGCCGGCGTTGGTCGTCGCCTCGGACAACGATCCCTTCGTGCCGCACGAGCAGTTCGCGGCGCCGGAGGTGACGAACAACCCGCACATCCAGGTGCTGATCACCCGCGACGGCGGGCACTGCGGCTTCCTGAGCGAAGCCGGACCCGACTTCGACGGCTACTGGGCGGAGCGCACCGCCGTCGAGTTCCTGGCCGGCGTCGTCTAGCCGGCGGCCACCGGCCCCTGCCCAAGGAGTTGCGCGAGAGCCTCGCCGAACTCCGGCCCTTTCCCTTCGTCCTCGTGCTTGAAATAGACGAAGGCCTCGCGCCAGCGCGCGGCGTGCGTCTGGACCTCGGCGGCCCACCGTTCGATGTCGGCCGGTTGGTATCCCTCGTCACGCAGGCGGAAGTAGCCGTAGTCGGCGGTCTCGACGATCGGCGTGGTCTTGTCGCCGGTGTCGGCGATGCAGAGCGCGAGGTTGCGCGCCCGCAGCCGCTCGTAGACCGCGTCGTCGAGCCACGACGCGTTGCGGAACTCGAAGGCCGCCGGGACCTTGGGCGGCAGCGTGTCGAGGAAGGCGTCGAACACGTCCAGGTTGCACTTGAGGTTGGGCGGCAACTGGAACAGCAGCGTCGCCAGCCGCGGCCCGAGGCCGCCGGCGAGATCGCAGAAGCCGCGGACGAGATCGCCGACGTCCTTCAGCCGGCGGTCGTGGGTGATCCGCTTCGGCGCCTTCAGCGTGAATCGGAAGGTGTCCGGCGTCGCCGCCAGCCAGCCGTCGACCGCCTTGGCGGTCGGCATCCGGTAGAAGGTGTAGTTGATCTCGACCGTTCGGAAGCGGCTGGCGTAATACGGCAGCATCTTCGACGCCGGGAGGTCGGCCGGATAGAAGTGCCCCTTCCACTCGGGATAGTTGTAGCCCGACGTCCCGATCCAGATGTCCATGGGGCGCCAGTGTGTCCCGCCCCCGCGCCCGCTGTCCATGCGCGAAGTGGAACTGACCGGAACCGAACACTTGCCGCGCCGGGGCGGGCGCCCGACCCAGGGTCAGGCTCGGATTCCCGCTGATTTCCCGCGGATTCGACCACCGAGCCAGCGTGGCACGGCGTTTGGGTAAGCGGAACGCCATGACCTGGACGCGGCGGCTCGGCGCCCTCCTGATCCTGGCCGGCCTCGGCGTCGCGCCGGCGCTCGCCTGGCGAGCCCGTACCATCGACGCGGCGCGCCCGGCCGGGACGCCGATCGCCGAGACCCGGATCAGCCCCGCGAACGGTCGGACCGGCATTGGCGTCGAACTGGAAGTGATGCACCTCCACATCGAGCTCGCCTGGTTCGAGTCGGTGCCGGTGTCCCCGGGTCGACGGCTGGTCTTCTCCTGGCTGGCGGGCTCTACCGGGAACTAGTGGCGGGGCCCCGACACTAGTAGACTCGATCGTCCGCCTTCCAGGGAGCTCCTGCCGATGCTGTTCAGCAAGTCGAAGCCTGCCGCCCCGCCCGCCACCACCGAACAGATGGACGGGCCGCTCATCCAGCTGCGTAGCATCGAGAAAGGCTACCAGCACGGCCCGACCACGACGTTCGTCCTGCGCCGGGTGTCGCTCGACATCAAGGCCGGCGAGTTCGTGTCGATCATGGGCCCCTCCGGCGCCGGCAAGTCGTCGATGCTCCACATCCTGGGCATGCACGACACCGCCTGGACCGGCGAATACTGGTTCGGGGGCGCCCCGATCCACGCGCTCGCCAAAAGAGAGCGCGCCGAGGTGAACAAGAAGTCGATCGGCTTCGTGTTCCAGAGCTATCACCTGCTCGACAACCTCACCGTCTACGAGAACCTCGACGTCCCGCTTTCCTACCGCAACATCCGCAAGCAGGAGCGCGACAGCATCGTCTGCGACATCCTCGACCGGTTCCAGATCGTCGGGAAGAAGGATCTCTACCCGAATCAGCTCTCGGGCGGCCAGCAGCAGCTCGTCGCGGTGGCGCGCGCGGTCGTCGCCGGACCGAAAGTGATCCTGGCCGACGAGCCCACCGGCAACCTGCACTCGGAGCAGGGCCGCGAGATCATGGAGCTGTTCAAGCGGCTGAACGGCGAAGGCACCACCATCATCCAGGTGACGCACTCGGAGGCGAACGCGTCGTACGGCGATCGAATCATCCGTCTGAGAGACGGCTGGCTCGTCGACGAATAGCGCCGCGCTCCACGGCGCTGCCGCGCCGGCCGCTGAGGGCGGCCGGCGCCACAAATGGAAGCTGGTAGATCCGCGGACTGAGTCTCGGGCGGATGCGCGCAGCGCACGCGCGGTGCCAGCGGGCACACCTGCCCGCTGATCAGCACCGCGTGCCACGGCGCTGCCGCGCCGGCCGCTGAGGGCGGCCGGCGCCACAAATGGAAGCTGGTAGATCCGCAGCAGAATACGAGCGGATCTACCAGCGCAGCTCGCGGGAGCCGCGGCCACCGCCGAAGTCGCCTCCCC
>JANOIR010000345.1:0-5976 GCA_031407765.1 Vicinamibacteraceae bacterium | reverse complement strand
GCGGCGGACGGCGGCGCCGTGGCGGTGGCTTTCGCACCACGTGCGCGGCCGCGCCGCGTCGACACCGCCGGAGCCTTCGTCGTCGGCGCCGCCGCTGACGGGGTCATCCCGCCGCTCGATGCGGTCGGGGCGGCTCCGGCGGTCGGGGCCGCTGGCGTGGCCGCGGTCGGGGCCGACGTTGCGGGCTCGGGCGCCGGACGCAGCAGCGTCGCCCGATCCACGTCGACGCCGCCGAGAAAGACCCGCTCGACATGGCCGAGCGCATCGAGCGTCGCCGACGGATCGCCGGCGACGACCACGAGATCGGCGCGCATGCCAGGCGCGAGCAGGCCGCGATCGGACTGGAGGCCCAGTGCCCACGCGCCGCCGCCGGTCATCGCGGTGAGGGCTTCGAGCGGCGTGAGGCCCGCGGCGGCGGCCGCAGCAAAGTCGAGGGCGCCGTCGTCCCGCACCAGCGAAGAGAGCGCGAGGCGCGCGTTGGCGGAGCGGGCCGCAGCGAGCGACGCGCGCGGATCGCCCTCGAGTGAGACGGCCAGCGTGGCGTGACGGCGCTCGCGGACGCCGGGCGGCAACGCCACAGCGCGTCCGGGACCGTCGGCAGCGGGCGCCGATACGAGCCGCGGCAACGTCCCGTCCCCCGCCGCGGGCGCCGCTGGTACGGTCGCGCCGTCCGCTGCCGCAGCCGTGGTGACGCCCGCAGCCAACGCGAGCCCCAGACGGCGGCGTCCCGAGTCGTTGCCGACGTCGAGCAGCGCCGGCCGCAGCCCGGTCTCGATCAGGCCGGGCAAGACGGCTTTGCCGGCGCCGTCGATCCGCTGCGCGTCGGCGGGCGGCTCGACCTGCCGGCCGACGGCGGTGATGCGTCCGCCTGCGAAGACTATCGTGCCGGTGAACGGCTCGTTGCCCGAGCCATCGACGATGCGGGCGCCGACGATCGCAATCGGCGGCCGTGCCTGCGCGTGCGGACGCGCCATCAGCAGGGCGCCTGCTGCGACCGCGCCAGCCGTCACCGCCAGCCCGCGCGCCACCCGGCTCAGCGGGCCTCGGTCACTCATGACGCGCATTGTACGGGCCAGCGACCGCATCACGCGATCGGCTCGTCGTCGAGCTCGGCCGCCGCGTCGGCTCCCGTCGGCCACGCCTCGCCCCACGACGTGTCCCGCGCGGCGCGATAGTCCGGGTCGCGTCGCCGGACGATTGTCTCGGTCAACCCGCCCGGCGCGCACAACGACAGCCGCACGTGGCCGGTCTCCTTGCGCGGCCGTCTGATCACGCGCGCCTCGGCACGGCCGCGGAGGGCCGCGGCGTCCCGCGTGGCGACGACGTAGGCAAACTTCTCGTCCTCCCAGCCGAGCGCGGCCTGCTTCGACTGCCGGTGCGCGCGGCTGCGATCGAGGCGGACCGCGAAATGGCACCAGTCGGCGCCGGCCATCGGACAGGCGTCCGCGTGCGGGCACGGCGCCGCGATCGTGGCCCCCGCGGCGCGCAGGCGATCGCGGGCCGCACGGATCCGCGCAAAGCCCGCCGGCGTCCCGGGCTCCACGACAACGACGGCCCCGGTGGCCAGCGCCAGCGCCCGATCGACCGCCCGCGCCGACGGCGCCTCGGTCAACTCGTTGATGGCGTAGGAGAGCACGACGAGGTCGGCGGCCGCGACGTCTGCAGCCGCCAGATCACCCGTCCGCACCTGGATATCCAGTGCAGGCCCGGTCGAGGGCGGGCCGACGCCCGGCCGGTGCCCGGCCTGGTAGATCCCCAAGCCCAGGCGGAGGAACTCGGGATCGCGGTCGAGCAGGGTCACGCGATGGACGCCGGGCCAGTGCGCCAGGGCCGGCCAGAGGACGGTGGCGGGGCCGGCGCCGAGATCGAGGATGGTCTGCGGCACGATCCGGGTGTGGCGCTCGACGGCGTCGAACACGACGTCGAGGACGGCGGCGGTTGCCGGCAGGCGGACGACGGCGTAGGCGAGGCGCTCGGTGTCCGTCAGGCGGCCCATCGCCGCGGCGGCAGCGCCCGACCTGGGCGCGGACTCGCTGCCCGCGCCGCCGGCGCTCGCGCGATAGCGCTGCGACAGCGCCTCGACGGCACGCCGCAGATCGGCGCCTGGGACCGTCGCGGTCACCGCGTCGATGGCCTGGCGCAGCGCTCGGTCGAAGGGTGCAGGCACGGTGCGGTCAGGCGTCCTGGCGGTGGCGCTGGAACGTCTCGAGCGCCCACGTCATCGACGCAAAGGCGAGGCGCGTCGGATCGAGTGTTCGCGGATCGTGCCACTCGATCGCGGCGACGCCGTCGAGGCGCCGCGGCGACGCATCGGCGGCGAGATGGGCGACGAAGATCAGATCGACGACGTGATAGGTCAGGCCGCGATACGGATAGGTGTTCGGGCGCGAGCCGAGATAGGCGATCGCGGCGAGCTCGACGCCGATCTCCTCGCGCACCTCGCGCCGCAGCGCCTCCTCCGGTGTCTCGCCCGCATCGACGAACCCGCCGACGAAGGCCAGCCGGCCGAGGCCCGGCTCGTGTCCGCGGCGGATGAACAGGCCCTGGCCGTCGTCACGGAGCAGGATCGCCGCCGCCGAGACGGCCGGGTTGAAGTAGTAAGCGAAGCCGCAGGCCGCGCACACCAGCGGGCATGCCCCGGGCGACGCCAGGGGCTCCCCGCAGCGCGGACAGCAGCGGAACTGCAGCCGCGGCTCCGGCGGCGAGGGCACGGGGTCCGACACGGCCGGATGCTACTACGCCCCGGCCCGCGGCCGGCCCTGAGAGGCTGGCCGCCAACCAACGCCGCCCGCGTGCGGACGCCGCGACGCGCCTAGCGTCGCGATTAGCAGGCCGCACGCCCAGAGGGCGGCCCGCGGCCGCGCGTGAGAGCGCGGACGCCAACATATAGAATGCCGGCTTACGGCTTACGGAGGAGACATGCGATACGCGACTGCGGGGATCCGCTGGGGATGGGTGGTGGCGGCCGGTCTCGGCCTCGGCGCGGCCACGGTCGGCCTCGAGGGACAGGCGATGACCACGCCCAAGACGATCGGTTCGCTCATCAAGTCGGATCCGCGCTTCGACTCGCTGATCGCGCCCGACACGAAGCTCGAGGTGCTGGCTGACGGCTACGACTGGTCGGAAGGCCCGGTGTGGGTGCCGCGTGACGGTGGCTTCCTGCTCTGGTCGGACGTGCCCGCCAACACCATCTACAAGTGGGCGCCGGGCCAGGCCGCCGCGCCGTACATGAAGCCGTCCGGCTACACCGGGATTGGCAAGTACAGCGGCGAGCCGGGCAGCAACGGCCTCACGCTCGATAGGCAGGGCCGCCTGATCGCCGCCGAGCACGGCGACCGGCGCGTCTCGCGCTTCGACTGGACCGGCGGCAAGCGCACCATCGCGGACAACTGGCAAGGCAAGCGCTTCAACAGCCCGAACGACGTGATCGTCAAGTCGAACGGCGACATCTACTTCACCGATCCGATCTACGGGTTGCCCGAGCGCGAGACGGACAAGACGCGCGAGACCGACTTCTGCGGCGTCTACCGCTGGTCGGCGAAGACGGGCGAGGTGACGCTGCTGACCAAGGAGCTGTCGCGCCCGAACGGCCTGGCGTTCTCGCCCGACGAGAAGTGGCTCTACGTCGCCAACTCGGATCCGGCCAAGGCCATCTGGATGGTCTACCCGGTGCAGGCCGACGGCGCGCTCGGCACCGGCAAGGTGTTCAAGGACGTGACCAGCATGGTCGGCAAGGAGCACCCCGGGCTGCCCGACGGACTGCGCGTCGACGCCAAGGGCAACCTGTTCGCGACCGGCCCCGGCGGCGTCCACGTCTACGCGCCGGACGGCACGCTGCTCGGCCGGATCGAGACCGGCCAGGCCACCGCCAACTGCGCCTTCGGCGGCAACGGCAGCGATCTCTACATCACCGCCGACATGTTCATCGTTCGCGTGAAGACGAAGACGAAAGGCGCGGGACTCTGAAGATCGCCACCTGGAACGTCAACGGGTTGCGCGCCCGCCAGGCCCAGCTCGAGGCGTGGCTGGCGGTGGCGCAGCCAGACGTGCTTTGCCTCCAGGAGATCAAGGCGTCGCCGGCGCAGCTCGGGCTCCTCGCCGACGTCGCCGGGTACCATTGCTACTGGCACGGCGACAAGGGCTACTCCGGTGTCGCGCTGCTGGTCTCGGAGCGCGTCGCCCCCGACTGCCCGAGCTATGTGGTGCCGCCGTTCGACTTCGAGGCGCGGATCGTCACCGTGCGGCTGCCGGAGCTGGCCGTGGCCTCGGTCTACGTGCCGAACGGCGGCAAGGACTTCGAGGCCAAGCTGCGGTTCCTGGGCGATCTCGAGGGCTTCGCCGCCAGCCACGCCCGGGATGGCATCCCGCTCGCGATCTGCGGCGACTTGAACGTGGCGCGCACCGATGCCGACATCCACCCGAAGGAGCGCAAGGCCAACGCCATCGGCACGCGCGCCGAAGAGCGCGCCCTCATCGAGCGGGTGCTCGCGCACGGCCTGGTGGACGTCGGCCGCGCCCTCGCCCCCGACGCCGACGACCTGTTCACCTGGTGGGCGCCCTGGCGCAACCTCCGTCAGCGCAACATCGGCTGGCGGATCGACTACGTACTGGCCTCGACGGCGCTCCACGCGCGCACGGCGAGCTGCATCGTCGAGCGCGAGATCGGCACCAGCGATCACGCGCCCGTCACGTGGACGTATACCTAGTGGTCAGCCTGCCTGGAGCCCCCGATGCGCTTCGGCCGTACACTCGCCTGCGCCTGCCTCGTGGCCACGACGGCCTGTCGTGATGCCGCGACGCCGCCGATGACCGCGCTGCCGCCCGCCACGCCCGCCTCCACCCCTGTCGCGCGCGATCCGCACTCCGCGGCGCGGCCGGAGGAGGTGCGCGTCACCCACGTCGCGCTCGACCTCGCCGCAGACTTCGCCGAGAAGACGCTCGCCGGCACGGCGACGCTCACGCTGGCGCGCACGGGATCGGCGTCGACGCTCGTCCTCGATACCGCCGATCTGACGATCGTCACGGTCACCGACGCAACCGGCCACACGTTGGCGCACACACTGGGCGCGAAGGACCCCGTGCTCGGCCAGCCGCTGACCGTCACGCTGTCGCCCGACGTGACCAAGGTCGCCGTCGAGTACCGGACATCGCCGCAGGCGGCGGCCCTCCAGTGGCTGTCACCGGCGCAGACCGCGGGCAAGAAGCACCCGTACCTGTTCTCGCAGGGCCAGGCGATCCTCACCCGCTCGTGGGTCCCGACACAGGACAGCCCGGCGATCCGCCAGACCTACGACGCGCGGATCACGGTACCGGCGCCGCTCGTCGCGGTGATGAGCGCGGAGCGCCTCACACCGGACGGCGTGACGATGCCGGACGGCCGCCGCCGTTTCGAGTTCCGGCTGACCCACCCGGTGCCGCCGTACCTCATCGCGCTCGCCGTCGGCGACCTCGCGGTGCGCGCGATCAGCCCGCGGACGGCGGTCGTCGCCGAACCGTCGGTGGTCGATCGCGCCGCGGCGGAGTTCGCCGATCTCGAGAAGATGGTCGCCGCCGCCGAGGCGCTCTACGGTCCGTACCGCTGGGGCCGCTACGACGTGCTGGTGATGCCGCCGTCGTTCCCGTTCGGCGGCATGGAGAACCCCATGCTGACGTTCGCGACGCCGACGATCCTCGCCGGCGATCGATCGCTGACGTCGCTGATCGCGCACGAGCTCGCCCACTCGTGGTCCGGCAACCTGGTGACCAACGCGACCTGGAACGACTTCTGGCTGAACGAGGGCTTCACCGTCTACTTCGAGCTGCGGATCATGGAGGCGCTCTACGGCCCCGACCGCATGGCGATGCTGGAGGTGCTCGGCCGGGGGGGACGCGGGGGCGGGTTCGCGGGGGGCGGCGCCGGCGCGGAGGGCCCCCCCCGGCGGGGCGCGGGCGACGGCCCCAATACCCAAAGCGGCAAGAATTCGGGGGGCGACCACA
>JANOIR010000340.1:0-19646 GCA_031407765.1 Vicinamibacteraceae bacterium | reverse complement strand
GTGCCGGCGCCGCGGCGCGCCCCGCGCCGCGAATAGCAGTCGGCACGCTCAAGGGGCGGCCCGCGGCCGCGCGTGAGAGCGCGGCCGCCAGACAAGAACGACGCGCGCGTCGAGGTGGCGAAGATTCTCGCGGCGTCCTGGGAGGGCAAGCCGCTCGCGTTGTTCGTGCCCGACACGACGCCCGTCCAGTAAGGCGGCCGCGACAACACTCGAGGGAGCGCTGGGTCTAATACCGGTAGTAGAACACGAGGTCGAGGCCACCGCGCTCGACGCGGCGGGTCAGCGAGCGGTTGGCGCGGCCGACGCCGTCGCCTTCGGCCACCGCGCCCTGTAGCCGCAGCAGCTCGGACAACCGGTACTCGAGCAGCAGTTCGGTGATCTCCTGCGCGCCGAACTGCTGGCGCAGCCGCACGAACAAGCGCTCGCCCACGCGATCACCGACGGTGACGACGCCGCCAGGCGACCCCGCCTCGCTGGTCGTCTGCACGTCGATCTCCTCGAGCCCGAGCTTGCGCCCGAGCGTGTCCGCGAGCGGCGACACCACCATCCCCGCCGCGGCCGTCCCGGCCATCGTCGCGACCGCACCCTTCTCCGAGGCACCGAGGCCGTTCAGGTCGCGGTTGAAGATGATGAGGGCGAGGACGTCCGACTCGTCGAGCGGCGGCGTGCTCGAAAAGCTGAGGGTCGGCTTGCGTAGTGTCCCCTGCACGCGGATCCGCGCCTCGACACCGCTCGGCTCGATGATGCGGCGGGCGGTGAGGTCGAGCGCCGGATCGATCTCGGTGCCGCCCTGGAACCGGATGCGGCCGTCACGCAGGATCTCGAAGCGGCGGCCGTAGTACTCGTAGCTGCCGCGGACGGTCGTGACCGTGCCGACCAGCGTCGTCGGGCGGCCGCGCTCCTTCTGCACGCGGAAGTCGCCACCGACGACGAGCGAGATGTCGCCGAGGCCGGCGGCCGCCGAGTCGCGGCGGATGTCCTGCCCGCGCAGCAGCAGGTTCTCCGGGATCCGGACGCGGATGTCGAGCTCGGTGCGCCCCCACGACGTCAACGGCGGCCGCGGTGGGCCTTCGGTCTGGGCGCGACGAGGCGGCTGGCCAGGGGTCGCGGAGGCGGTGGCATCGGCGGTGCGCTCCGGCGCCGGCTGCGGCGGGCGCGCCGGCGGCGGGGGTGGCGGCACCGGGCGCTGGCCACGCCCGACGACGGGCACGCCGTCGTCGGGTCCGAGCGGCGTGCCGCGGCGATCGAGCGACGCGAGCACGCGATCGACTTCGACGCGGCCCTGCTCGATCACCGCCTTGCCCGAGATCGTCGGCCGCGTCACCTGGCCGGTCACGTCGAGGTCGAGATCGACTTCGAGCCGCGCCAGATCGTTGCTGACGAAGCCGAAGCGCCGGGCCTGGGCGTGCATCTGGACATCGCCGAAGGCGAGCCGACGTAGACCGAGGACGCCGCTGACCTGCAGTGCGTCGCCTTCCTCGTCGAGCACCTTCAGGGCGTCGACGTGCATGCGGCCCGGCTCGAAGCGCACGGTGGTCGTGAGGTCGCGGTAGCGCCGCCCGGTGGCGGGCACCAGGAAGCCGCCTCCGCTCAGCGTCGCCCCGCCATCGAAGAGCGGGTTGTCGGCGGTCCCCGTGACGTGCAGCTTCACGGTGGCCGTGCCTTCGACCTGCTGCACGGTGCGGGTGAGGCCGGTCACCACCTGCAGGCCGATCGCCGAGCTCTCGATGCGCAGATCGATCGGCGACGCGCCGCCGCCGTCGACGGCGGCATCCGCCGCCGTCGTCTCGCTGGTCGTGAACAGCGCCAGCGGCACGGTCCCGTTCACCGCCAGCGTCACGCCGGGCGCCTGCTCGACCACGACGTCGACGCCGACGCGTCCCGCGTCGTAGTGGACCGCGCCGGCGACGCGCGCGAACTGCAGCTCGCGAAAGCGCCCGCGCTCGATGGCGAACGATCCGAGCACCTCCGGCTGGGTCGCCGGCCCGGTGATTCGGGCGACGCCGTTGAGGAACCCCGCGAACTCCGGATCCTCCTGCCCGGCCAGCTCCTCGATCGGCAGCAGATCGAGGCCACGGACGGAGATGTGCAGGCTCGACTCGGCCGGTGCCTTCAGCGCCAGCGTTCCGTCCGCCTCGGCAATCTGCCCGGTGCCGTCGTCGAAATGGATGTCGCGGACGCGGACCTCCTGGGGCAGCAGATCGATGCTCGGATGGCGCGCCGCGTCGAGCACCCAGGTCTGCTCGCCGATCGACAACCCGGCCGCAGTCAGCGTGACGTGGCGCTCGCCGGGCGTGGCGAGATCGGCGACGCCGGCGGCGTGGACGCGGCGATCGCCGGTCGAGGCGTTCACCTCGAACGTGGCGCGGTTGCCGGCGTAGTCGACGCGGGCATCGGCGGTGTCGAGGACCATGCCTTGGACGATGCCGGCGCTCAGCACCGGATGCGCCTCGACGCGCAGACGCGCGAGATCCCAGTCGGGCAGCGCGATCGCAAACGGCGTCGCGCCCTCGACGCCCTCGACGAGGGCGCCCGCCTGCACGCCGCTGAACCGTGCCGTCCCCTCGGTGCGGAGCGTCGCGCGCGGCCCCTGCAGGCGGCCGTCGGCGTCGACGGCGCCGGTGACGTCGCCGATCTGGTCGCGGAACTGCGCCAGCGGAATGCCGCGGATGGTGTAGGCGAGATCGGACGGCGCGGTGGCGTTCAGCGCCAGCGGCCCGGAGGCCGTCACCGCCCCGAGCGGCGTGGCCGCCTCGAGCCGGCGGACGCCCAGCACGCCGTCGGCGAGCTCCAGCGTCATCGAGGCCGACGTGATGTCGCGGCCGGCGACGCGGCTCGGTCCAAGGGTGACGTCGCCGGTGAAGCCGAACGACTCGGCGGCGAAATCGGCGCCGAGATCGGCGATCGAGACGTGCCCCTTGATGTGCCCCGACACGTCGCCGGCGGCCGCGGCGACCGTGGTAGCGACCGCCGGATCGACGTGCGCGACGTCGCCATCGATATCGACGTCGAGGCGGCGATCGGCAATCTTCGCGTCCAGCGTCGTCGCGGTCGCTACCCCGCCGGCGGCAGTGGCCCGATCGAGGACGGCGTGCGCGGTCAGCTCGAGATCGTTCAGCGTCCGACCCTCCGCTTGGACGTCGACGTCGCCGGTCATCGGCCCGGCGACCCGCGGATCCTGCAGCCACCGCACGTCGAGGGCGGCACCGAGCCGACCCAGGTCGAGCCCCTCCAGCCGCGCCTTGGCGCCATAGCGCAGCACGCCGGGTGCCAGCGCGAACGTGCCGGTCGACCCGGGACCGAGGCGTCCACCCTCGACGGTGGACGCGTCGAAGGTCATCGTCGCGTCGAACTGCGGGCCGTCGAGCTGTGCGTGGAAGGTGCCGGCAATGTCAGTGACCAGCCGGAGGCGCGGCACCGGACGCGGCAGCCGCCGCACATCGATGTCATCGACGCGGCCGGTGAGATCGAAGCGCACCCCCTTTTGGCCGGGATCGCGCGGCCCGATCGTCCCGCGCGTCTCGAACGATCCACCGTAGGCGTGGCCGCGGGCGCGCTGGAGCGTGACGCGCGGGCCGTCGAAACGGCCACTGGCCTCGGCACCGCGCGCCTCGTAGCCGGCGACGTCGGCATCGGTGCGGGTCATCATGAAGGTGCCGCGGGCCGGCAGCTTGCGACTGGCGACTGGCGGCGCGAACGTGAACACGGCATGGCCGGTGACCCGGCCGGCCACCGCCGGCGTGTTCGACCAGACGCCGGGATCGATGTGCGCCAGGTCCAGCGTGCCCCGGAGCTCCAGTGGACGCGCCGGATCGTCACCTTCCCGCCCGACGACGACGTCGCCGGCGGCGTCTCCGGCCGGCGATCGGAACGCGATCGTCGTCGCCAGCTTCGAGACCGGCCCTCGTACCGTGGCGGTGAACGCGGACTGGACGGGCCGGTTCGGAACGCCCGGAAGGAGGCGGGCCATCTCGTCGAACGCGAACGCGCCGGAGCTGACCTTGAACTCCAGCTCGGGCGCCTTGGGCACGCCGTGCACGTTGCCGTCGACCCGCAGGTGGCTGCGCGGCAGGTCGAGGCCGATGTTGGTGAGCGAGACGATCTCTCCGTGCTTCTCGACCGTGCCGACGAGCCGCCCGATGCGCAGCCCGCGATCCGGCAGGCTCAGCGACACGGCGCGCATCTCGACACGCGCCCCGCCAGGCCCGGTCGAGATCATCAGGTCGGCGTCGAGGTCCTCGATGCGCGTCGGTCCGCCCGCGACGGACTCGACGAGGACGCGGCCGTCGTAGAGGCGTAGCGCATCGATGGCGAACACGATCGGCTGGGAGCCCGTCGGCTTCACCCGCGGCTTCACGAGTCGTGCGAACGTCCAGCCTTCGGGCGTCTGCCGCGCCACGATCACGGGCCGCAGCACGTCGATCGAATCGAGGACGATGCGCGATCGGCGCAGCGTCAGCACGCGGTAGGTGACGCGGATGCGGTCGATCGTGATCACCGGCACCCCGCCCTGCTCGAGGCGGACGCCGTCGAGCGTGATGCCGCTCAGCAGATCACCGCCGACGCGGGCGATCGACACGCGGGCGTCGAGCAGACGCTCGGCGCGGGCGACGATGTCGCGCCGCAGCCAGTCGCGGAACCACGCCGTCTGCGACACGCCGAGCAGGCCGAGGATCATCACGACGATCAGCCCGGCGAGGCGGAACAGCCACCGGCGCAGGCGCCGCCGCCAGCGCCGCGGCGGCCGCGGCGAGTCGGAGTCGAGCGTGGCGGGTGTCGTGTCGCGCAGGCTCACCGCTCGATCATCCTGTAGCGAGAGACGAAGTCCAATCCTAAAAGGCCTGACCGACGCTGACGTGGATGCGCCAGCGGCGCGCCTGCTCCTGGCCGCCGACCAGCAGACCCGGCACCGGGTTGAGCTGGTAGCCGACATCGGCGCGGATCGGGCCGATCGGTGTCGCGTAGCGGACCCCGAAGCCGACGTCGGTGCGCAGGTGGAACACGTTGGCGTCCCACGCGTTCTCGGTGACCTGACCGCCCTCGCCGAACACCACGCCCGAGAAGGCGCCCCGCACGGGAAAACGGAGCTCGGCCGTCGTCTCGAAGAAGCCCAGCCCGCCGATGACGAGGCCGTTGCGCAGCGGGCTGACCTCGTAGCGGCCCCAGCCGCGCAGCGTCGTCGACCCCCCGAGGAAGTAGCGCTTGAAGAACGGCACGCCGAGCTCGGTCGGATGGATGCCGCCGGCGCGCACCTTCAGCGCAACGACCGACCGGCCGACCGGCATGTAGGCGCGCCCGTCGACAGTGACCTCGAAGTAGGTCCAGTCGCCGCTGACGAAGGGGCTCGCCTGCTCGAGGTGCAACGACGCGAAGTAGCCGCGCCGGGCGTCGAGCGGATTGCCGGCGGTATCGTGCGTCAGATCGAGCCCGAGGGCGACCAGGGTGCCCTCGCCGGCGCCCGTTTCGGGATCGAGACCGAGCGCGATGAGGTCATCGCGGAAGGTCGGATCGAGCAGCGCCGCCGGCACGATCGAGAATTCCTCGAACTCGTCGGTGAAGGTGATCGTCGCGCGCGTGGACGAGCGCCGCCGGCCGTACGGATCGCGCCGCGTCAGCTCGCGCGTCACGCTGCCACGGCCGCCGCGGGTGCGTAGCGTGTAGGCAGGCTCGTGCGCGTCCCACTGCTGCACCTGCAGGTCGGCGCGGTAGCTCGCCGAGAAGAAGTAGGGGTTGCCGATGTTGGCGCGGACGCCGCGATCGAGCGACGACCACTTGGCCTCGATGCCGGCCGTGCGGCCGCCGCCCAGGAAGTTGACGTTGCGCAGGCTGCCGGCGATGCGGGCCTGCTCCTCGGTGCCGTAGCCGACGGCGACCTGCGCCCGATGGTGCTTGCCCTCGGTCACGCTGATGTGTACCGGCACCTCGGCCGGCTGCGCCTGCAGGCTCGGCAGGTCGATGTTGACGAAGTCGAAGAGCTCGAGGCCGTAAAGGCGCCGCTGACTCTCGACGATCCGACTGCGCTTGAAGGGATCGCCTGGTCCGAAGGCGAGCTGGCGGCGGATCACGAATTCGTCGACGCTGGACCGTCCGGTGATCGTGAGCGGACCGAAGACGGCGGTAGGACCGGCTTCGGCGGCCACCGTGAGCACCACGTCCTGGCCGTTGGCGGCCGTCGCTTCGAGGATCGCGACGCGCGCGTAGGGATAGCCCTCTTCCTGGAGCGCGCTGCGGGCGAGCTCACGCGCACGATCGACCTCGCCTCGCGTGCGCACGGCGCCCGGCCTCAGACCGAGCTCGCTCATCAGCCGCGTACGGGCGCCCTCGGGCAGGACCTCGAGGCCGAACGTGTCCACCGATTCGATGTGGACCGGCAGCCCCTCGACAACGTGAAACGTGATCGCCACCTCGGACGGCGAGGGCATCTCGACGTCGTAGGTGTCCACCTTCGCGTCGGCGAAGCCGTGCCCCTTGTACCAGTCCTCGATGCGGCGGAGGTCGTCGGCCAGGCGGGCGTTCGAGAAGGCGACCCGGTGCCCCCACGGCCACCGCGAAGAGGGACGCGTGGAGAGGGCCGCCCGCAGGGCGGGCAGGACCGAGGGGGAGACGCCAGTGAATTCGACCCGGGACACGCGCACGCTGCCCTGGACGGGGGTATCGGCCGTCCGGGGCGGCGCGGCGGCAGCAGGTACCGGTGCGGGCGCCTGGGCCCGACCGGGTAAGGCGTAGAGCAGGAAGGCCGCGCCGGCCACGACGACACGAACGAAGCGCGGAAGCGGCATGGGGACCAGGCGGTCGCCAACGCGCCGCCCGGCCATCATAGCGATTGCCGAACCGATCGTGTGTCGAAGGTCGACGCGGACGGCGTCAGGACGCCGAAGGGTTCGGGTCGCCGTCCGAGACGAGGCGGCCACGGCCGCCGCGGCTGATCATGCCGCCCTTGCGGCCGGCCGACCGCGCTTCTTCCGACGTCCACTCGTGCGCCGTGCCCTTGGTGTGGGCCGCGCGCCCGCCCTTGCTGGCGATCTCGCGCTGCTTCTCGGGCGACATGGACGCGAAGCCCCGGCGCTCTTTCCGACGAACGGGCTGTTCGCCCTCAACGGCGACAGCAGGATTGGTCGTGCGCATCTCGTCGTTCACTTGAAACCTCCCCGTTAGTAGCAACCCAGTAGCCTCGACAAACCGAGACCGGGCTCGCCGGCAGCATGCGACTGCCCACGGCGTCCTAGCTGTTCAACAAACGTGCCACGAACGCGTCGGTGCGGGGCCACCCACGCCGCTCATGGCGGGATCGACTGATTCCGTTGGGGAAAGTGCACGTTCCGGCGCATCGAACCGTGGTCGAGCTACCTGATACAGATCAGCTTGGGCCCAGGTCGAACTGACACAACTGGTGCGTTTTGCTACACCTCAGGTACGTCGCGGATGACCCAGAAGGTGTAGGGCTTCGCCGTATGCGATTGGGGTGACACACGAACAGCAATGACGAGGCGGCGCAAGGCTCGCGAACACACTAGTTGATGGTGTGCCGATTCCGCTCACGATTGGTCCCGGAGCGGTCCCACATCGCCTTCAAATCGCCGCGCGACGGGCCAGCGGCGACCCGACCGGCGGACCCTATCAACGATGGTAAGGTTTGAGAATGAGCGACGGTCAGCGGATGGTGACGTGCGTGAAACTCGGGCAGGAACTGCCCGGGCTCGACGAGCAGCCCTGGCCGGGGCCGCTCGGCAAGCGCATCTACGACGAGGTCTCAGCCGAGGCCTGGGCGCAGTGGGAAGAGCGCATGAAGATGATCCTGAACGAATACCGCCTCATGCCGTGGCAGAAGGACGCGCAGGACCTGATGGCGCGCTACATGGAAGAGTTCTTTTTCGGCACCGTCTCAGCGGCCCCGCCGCCCGGCTACGTTCCGCAGCCGAAGTAGCCGCTCGGCGGGCTCGACGGCCGCTTACGTTTTGGTCGTCCACACCGGCGGCGGCTCGATCGTCGGCAGCGGCGGCGAACCGGCGTCGGGCCGGCCGCTCCCGGCGAGGCGGCTCGTCGCCCGGATGGTCATGTCGCTGGTGCACTGAATCTGGCAGCTCAGGCGGACGCCGACCAGCCCCTTCTGGGCCAGCTTCTCCTTCTCGGCTTCGGTCATCGCCTCCGGCTCGCCGCTGACAAACTCGACGCGGCAGGTCGTGCAGCGGGCGTTGCCGCCGCAGGCGTGCAGGATGTCGATCCCCGAATCCTCGATCGCGAGCACGAGTCGCTTGCCGGACGGTACGTCGAACGTCCCGGCCCCCTCAACGGTCAATGTCGGCATGAGCAGAACACCTTCTGTGTGTGGAAATGGGTCGGCTATCCCGCGGCCGCCCCGATGCGATCGCGCGGTGCGATGAAGCGATCGTATACGACCATCAAGATGGTCGTGACGACGCCGATGCCGCCGAGCACGTACCACATGTGCGACGGATGCGGCGAGTCCCCGTACCAGACGACCAGCCGGCCAGCGAGCAGGCCGGTGCCGATGGTGCCGAGCGCGATCGGCAGGAAGGCGATCCCCATGTAGGTGCCGACCTGCTCGCGCGGTGCGAGGTCGGCGACGTACTGGTAGTAGCGCGGCGCCTGGATCGCCTCGCCCAGCGCAAAGATGGCGACGCCGGCAAACGCCGCCTCGATGGTCGGGATCGCGCCCATCACGAACCAGCCGCTGGTGGCGATGGCGAAGCCTAGCGTCATCGCGGCGATCGGCTTCATGCGGCGAGCCAGCGCCGCCGCCGGAATCGTCGTCAGCACGATCGTCCACGGACCGATGGCCTCGACCAGCTCGAAGCGCTCGTAGTGGAGCACGTCCTTCACGTAGAACGGCAGGGCATAGAAGATGTGCCAGAACATCAGCCAGAAGCCCGAGAAGATCACGATGAAGATCATGAAGCGGAGGTCGGAGACGGCCCGCAGCATGCCGGCGAGGACCTCGGGCAGAGACTTCGTCGGCGGCAGGTCCGCCGGCCGCGGCGGCTCGCGGAAGAACAGGAAGGTGGCGGCGCAGAGCGCAGCCGACACGGCCGAGGCAACCACGAGCACGGAGGCGATCCCGAGGTTCTCGCGGATCGGCACGGCCAGCGTCGGGCCGAGCATGCCGCCGACGTTCACGACCGAGTAGTAGATCGAGTAGCCGAGCGCCTTGCTCTCCTCCGTCGTCGTGCGCGCGCACGTGCCCACGATCGACGGCTTGATCAGCGAGCCGCCGATCGCCGCGATGACGAGGCCGACCAGAGTCCAGGCGCGCACACCGACCGCCGCCACCAGCGGCTGCGCCACCGGCAGCCCGGCCAGGCCGACGATGAGATAGCCGACCGAAAAGATGCTGAAGCACAGCATCAGGCTGCGGCGGAAGCCGTAGCGATCGACCACCGTCCCGGCCAGGGCGGGCAGGAAGTAGATCAGGCCGTTGAAGATGGTGCCGCCGTAGAGCGTCGCGGTCACCGGACCGAGGCCGAGATGCTCGGCGAGGTACACGGCCAGGACGGCCTTGCTCGCGTAGTAGCTGAAACGCTCGAAGAGCTCGAGCGTGTTGGCGACCCAGAAACTGCGCGAGAAACCGGTCCGGACCGTCTGCAGGAAGGGCGCCGCCACGCCGCTATGCTACTCGATGGCGGGCGTCGGCAGGTCGGCTGCGGCGGCTGCATCGAGCAGCCACGTGACCATCCCCGAGGCCGGGCGCACGCCGCGCACGGGGCACTCGGCGACCGGCGTGCCGTCGGTGAACGCCCGTGCGATCGCGCTGGCTTTGTCGGCGCCGCTGGCCAGGATCACGACGGCGCGCGCCGCGTTCAGCACCGGGAACGTCAGCGTGACCCGCCGCTCCGGCGCCGTGGGCGCGTCGCCTGCCACCGCGAGGCGGCGCGTCTCCCTGACCGCGGCGGTGCCGGGAAAGATCGACGCGGTGTGGCCGTCGGCGCCGACGCCGAGCAGCACCAGGTCGAAGACCGGCCACGCGCCCGGCTCCGGCCTCAAGGCACCAGCCAGCACTGCGGAATAGGCCGCCGCGGCCGCGTCGGCGTCGAGGCGCTCGCCTTCGATACGGTGGACCTGGTGCGCCGGGATCGGCACCCGGGCGAGCAGCGCCGCCCGCGCCATCCCGTAGTTGCTGTCAGCATGATCGGGCGGGACCAGCCGCTCGTCGCCGAACGCAACGTGGACGCGAGCCCAGTCGATCGCCGGCGTACCGGCCTCCGCCAGCCGCTCGTAGACGGCTTTCGGCGTGCGTCCGCCAGCCAGCGCGATCCAGCAAGCGCCACGCGCGGCGATGGCATCGACGAGTCGACGGCGCACATGGGTGCCGGCGATCGCGGTGAGCGCCTGGCCGTCGGACGCGACGACGGCGCGACGCTCGTGGGCGTCGGCCGCGTCGTCGGTCACGGCGTTCGCCACTCCCGGCCGTCGCCTGAGAGCAGCGCCTGCGCCGATGGCGGCCCCCACGACGACGCCGAATACGGCTCGACGCCGTCCGGCGTCCGCGCCCACGCGTCGAGGATCGGCGCCACCACCTCCCACCCGGTCTCGACCATGTCGGCCCGGTGGAAGAGCGACGGGTCGCCGGTCATCACATCGTAGAGCAGCGTCTCGTAGCCGGTCGACGGCGACGTGCCGAAGTAGTCGGCGTATTTGAACTCCATGCGGACCAGGCCGACGCTGAGATCGGGCCCGGGCACCTTGGCCTGGAAGCGCAGGGCGATGCCCTCGTCCGGCTGGATACGCACGATCAAGGTATTGGGCACGACCTGCTCCGCGCAGGCGGCGTCACGGAACAGCAGCAGGGGCGGGCTCTTGAAGCGGATGGCGATCTCGGAGACCCGGCGCGGCAGCCGCTTGCCGGTGCGCAGGTAGAAGGGCACATCGGCCCAGCGCCAGTTGTCGATCAGCAGCTTCAGCGCGACGTAGGTCTCGGTCGAGGACGCCGGCGACACGGTCGGCTCCTCGCGGTAGCCGACCGCGGGTTTCCCGTTGACCGCCCCGGCGACGTACTGCCCGCGCACGACGTCCTGCCCGATGAGCTCCGGCGTGAAGGGCCGGATCGCGCGCAGCACCTTGACCCGCTCGTCACGGACCCGATCCGGCTCGAACGAGTTCGGCGGCTCCATTGCCGTCAGCGCGAGCAACTGGAACAGGTGGTTCTGCACCATGTCGCGGAGCGCCCCGGCCGTCTCGTAGTAGCTGCCCCGGCCCTCGACGCCGACCGCTTCGGCCACGGTGATCTGCACGTGATCGATGTAGCGGCGGTTCCAGACCGGCTCGAAGATCCCGTTGGCGAACCGGAAAATCATCAGGTTCTGGACGGTCTCTTTCCCGAGGTAGTGGTCGATGCGGTAGATCTGCGGCTCGGCAAAGGCCGAGGCCAGCTCCTGGTTGAGCGCGCGGGCGCTGGCCACGTCGCGGCCGAAGGGTTTCTCGACGACGATGCGCCGCCAGGCCGGCTCGCTCGAGCCCGGGACCGGACCCTGCGCCAGGCCGGCCCCGCCGAGCCCCTTGGCGATCTGCCCGAACAGCGCCGGCGGCACGGCCAGGTAGAACAGCGCGTGCCCGAGCCCGATCCGATCGATTTCGGCACGCAGCCGCGCGTAGGTTTCCGGATCGTCGAGGCTGCCGCGGACGAGGTTGAGGTGTGTATCGAGCCAGCTCCGCTCGTCCGCCGTGAGGCCGGGCTCCAGGAATCCGCTCGCCTCGTCGAGCAGCTTGGCCCGGAAGCCCATCTCCTCGATCTCGGCGCGGACCATCGCCACCATCGCGAATGGAGCCGTGAGCAGGCCGCCGCGCCGCAGGTTGACCAGCGCCGGCACCAGCTTGCGCCGCGTCAGATCGCCGCCGGCGCCGAAGACGACCATCACGCACGGCGGCGCCGGCACCACCGGCGGCCGCTCCCCGACTGTTTCCTCGACCGGGTGCCCGTCCTTCATCACTGGTCCTGTGGCGATCGCCTACTTGCTTTCACGATGCCCGCCGAACTGCTCGCGCATCGCCGAGAGCAGCTTGTCGCCGAAGGTGTGATCCTGGCGCGAGCGGAAGCGCGCGAACAGGGCCTCGGCCAGCACCGGCACCGGGACCGCGGTTTCGACCGCGGTCTGGATCGTCCACCGCCCCTCGCCCGAGTCGGAGACGTGGCCGGTGAACCGATCGAGCGTCGGGCTCTCGGCGAGCGCCGCCGAGGTGAGATCGAGCAGCCACGACGCGACCACGCTGCCGCGGCGCCAGACCTCGGCGATTGCGGCGACGTTGAAGTCGTACTTCTGCCCCTCGGGCACGCCGTCCTTGCTGGCCGAGCGCATCAGGTCGAAGCCTTCCGCGTAGGCCTGCATCAGGCCGTACTCGATGCCGTTGTGGACCATCTTCACGAAGTGGCCGGCGCCTGGCGGCCCGCAGTGCAGGTAGCCCTCCTGCGCCGAGGCCGGCACGTGTGCCGCCGTGTCGATGCCGGGCGTCGTGTCGATCTTGCCCTTGCCTGGGGCCAGCGTCTTGAAGATCGGCTCGAGCCGCGCGAACTGATCGGTCGGCGCACCGACCATCAGACAGTAGCCACGCTCGAGGCCCCACACGCCGCCGCTCGTGCCGACGTCGAGATAGGCGATGCCCTTCCCCGCCAGTTCCTTGGCGCGACGGACGTCGTCCTTGAAATAGCTGTTGCCGCCGTCGATGATCGCGTCGCCCTGGCCCAGCCTGGTCCCGAGCTCGCGGACCGTCTGCTCCGTGATCTCGCCGGCCGGCACCATGCACCACGCCGTCTTCGGCGATTCGAGCTTGGCGACGAACTCATCGAGCGAGGCGGCGCCGGTGGCGCCCTCGGCGACCAGTTTGGCCACCGCGGCTTGATCCGGATCGAAGACCACGGCGGTGTGGCCGCCCCGCAACAAGCGGCGCACCATGTTGGCGCCCATCCGACCGAGTCCGACCATCCCTATCTGCATCGAAGGTGTCCTGCTGTACGTGACGTGACGATGGAACCGGCGCTCAGGAGCCGGCGGTGAGCGGCGCCTCGTCGACGAGGCGCGCGAGCGTTTCGAGGCCGGCGGCGACGTCGGCGCCAAGGTGCACGCGGAGCACCCGGCGGCCGCGCTCGGCGAGCACGGCCAGGTCGCCCCGCGCCTGCGCCGCCTTGATGACGCCGAAGGTGTAGGCCTGGCCCGGCACCGGGAGGTCGCGGACGTCGTCGGCCGTGATCTGGAGAAAGACGCCCTTGTCCGACCCGCCCTTGTAGGCCTGCCCCGTCGAGTGCAGGAAGCGGGGGCCGAAGCCGACACAGGTCGCCACGTGGGCGCGATCGCGGACGCTGTGGCGGATGCGCTGCAGCACGCCGGCGTGGCGGGCGTTCATCTCGACGTAGGCCAGCAGCGCCAGGTAGTCGCCGGCGCCGAGCGAGGCGAAGTGAGCGCGCAGCCACGCCTCGGGTGTCCCGGTCGTGGCCGCCGCCGCCAGCCGTGTGGTCGTCCGCGGGTCGGCGAAGACGGCGAGCCCGCCGCCCGACACCGCCGCGGTTTCGGCGGGGAGGCTGCCGTCGCGCTCGTAGGCGCTGGTCAACGCCTTCGTTTCGATCTTGCTGGCCTCGACGTCGGGCTGATCGAACGGGTTGATCCGCATCACGTGCGAGGCGACCGCGGTGGCGACCTCCCAGCGGAAGAACTCCTGGCCGATGGCCAGCGGACGCGCGACGTCGATGCGCACGACCGTGGCGCCGGCGGCTTCGAGCGCGGCGATGCCGGCGTCCTGCGCCGCGTCCGGCGCCGTCGCCAGCCGGAGATAGACGAAGAGGCGATCGGCGCCGTAGCGATCGACCGGCGCCAGCGCCTCGAGATCGACCGGCACGATCGCCTGGCCGCTCTTGCCGGTTGATTCGGCGACCAGCTGCTCGAGCCAGGCCCCGAGACCCTCGATGCCGGGCGAGGCGATCAGCGTGAGCTTGTCGCGGCCGGCGACGGCCGCCGTGCCGATCAGCAGGCCGAGCGCCACGCCGGGGTTGTCCGCCGCGACGCCCCCCCACCTGATGGCGTCGACCATCCGCGCCGTCTCGTCGAGGAACGCCGCGACGTCGAGGCCGATGACCGCCGCCGGCACCAGCCCGAACGGCGACAGCGCCGAGTAGCGGCCTCCGATGGTCGGCTCACCGGACACGATGTGCCGGTAGCCGGCCGCCTTGGCCTGGCCGTCGAGCTTCGATCCCGGATCGGTGATCGCGACGAAGCGGCGCGCCGCCTCGGCCGGCCCGCGCGCGGCAGCGATCCGGGCGAAGAAGTACTGCTGGAAGGCGCTCGGCTCGAGGGTGCTGCCGGACTTGCTGGCGACGATCACCAGCGTCCGATCGAGATCGACCCGGCTCTCGACCGCGGCCACCTGCGACGGCACCGTCGAGTCGAGCACGTGCAGCTCGGGCGCACCCGGCTGGCGGCCGAATGTCCGGCCCAGCACTTCCGGGCACAGGCTCGAGCCACCCATGCCCAGCAGGAGCGCGTGCGTGAAACCATCTCGGCGCACGCCGTCGGTGATCTGCTGCAGCGTCGGCAGGAGGGCGCGGCCTGCGTCGATGGCGCCGAGCCAGCCGAGCCACTTGGCTTCGTCGGTCCCGGTCCAGAGCGACGCGTCCTTGTTCCAGAGCCGGCGGGTGCCGCCGCTCTCATCCCACTGCCGCGCCGCCGCACGCACCTGCTCGCCGAGTACCGAAGGGGCCTGCCAGGCCAGCGCGTTCACGCCCGTCGCCGTCTCCGTCATGACACGCGACAGCATATCGCGAGGGCGAGCGCGCCGGTACAATAGGTCATGGCGCTGAAGACCTACCGAGACAAGCGCAACTTCACTCGATCACCCGAGCCCACCGGCGACGACGCGGTCGTCCAGGCCCGGCAGGGCAAGGGCCGCGAGCCGCGGTTCTTCTGCGTGCAGAAGCACCTGGCGACGGCGCTGCACTACGACTTCCGCATCGAGCACAAGGGGGTGCTGCTCTCGTGGGCGGTGCCGAAAGGCCCGTCGATCAACACCGCCGACAAACGGCTGGCGATGCACGTCGAGGATCACCCGATCGAATACGGCGAGTTCGAGGGCGTCATCCCCGAGGGCTACGGCGCCGGCGTGGTGATGTTGTGGGATCGCGGGACGTGGACGCCGGAGGTCGACGACGTCGACGCGGCGCTCGCCAAGGGCGATCTCAAGATGACGCTGGACGGTTTCAAGCTCAAAGGCTCGTGGGTGCTCGTCCGCACGAAGGGGTGGGGCGCACGCCGGCCGGGTGAGAAGCCCGCCGAGGACGGCAAGTCGTGGCTGCTGATCAAGCACAAGGACGACTGGGCCGGGCCGATCGACATCGCCACGTTCGCCCCGAACAGCGTGAAGAGCGGCGGCACCTTCCGCGACATCCTGCTGCAGGAGGCACCGGACGTCTGGCAGAGCCATCGGCCCGGCGCGGGTGCGGGCGGCGACGCCGCCCTGCGCAAGATCGCCGAGAAGGTCGCGGCGCTCGAGGAAGCCACTGGAGCGACGACTCCGGAGTTGAAGTCGACTCCGGCGTCAAACCAGGCTGCGCCGCCGAAGAAGGCGCCGACGACTCCCGAGTCGTCGGCGAAGAAGGCCAGGCCGGAGTCGCCGGCGAAGACGGCCGCGCCGGAGAAGCAGGCACGAGCGACGGCTGCCGCGCCGAAGCCGCGGGCGGCGAAGGCCCGCACGGCGACGGTGGGGACCAAGGCATGACCGCGGCGCCCATCTATCTCGACTGCCACGCGACGACGCCGGTCGATCCGCGCGTCCTCGCGGCAATGCTGCCCTACTTCACCGACGTCTTCGGCAACGCCGCCAGCACCGGCCACGCGTTCGGCGACGCCGCGGGCGCGGCCGTCGACCGCGCCCGCGCCGCGCTCGCGGCGGTGCTGCACGCGGAGCCGGACGAGATCGTCTTCACCTCCGGCGCCACCGAATCCGACAACCTCGCGATCAAGGGCGTCGCCTTCCAGCATCCGTCCGGTCACATCATCACCGCGGCGACCGAGCACAAGGCGGTGCTCGATCCCTGCCGGATGCTCACCGCCCACGGCTACCGTGTCACCGTCCTCCCGGTCGACGGCGAAGGCCGCATCGATCTCGACGATCTGAAGCGTGCCTTCGCTGCCGACACCCTGCTGGTGTCGGTCATGCACGCCAACAACGAGATCGGCACGGTGCACGACATCGCCGCGATCGCCGCGCTCTGCCGCGAGCGTGGCGTGCTGTGCCATACCGACGCGACCCAGACGATCGGCCGGCTGCCCTTCGACGTCGGTGCGCTCGCCGTCGATCTCGCCTCGTTCACCGGACACAAGATGTACGGCCCGAAGGGCGCCGGCGGGCTCTACGTACGGCGCGGCTGCACGCTGCTGCCGCTGTTCGAAGGCGGCGGGCACGAACGCGGCCTGCGCAGCGGCACGCTCAACGTGCCGGGCATCGTCGGCCTGGCCGCGGCGCTGACGCTGGCCGTCGAGGAACTGCCGCGCGACGCCGCCCATACCAGCCGCCTGCGCGACCGCCTGTGGACGGCGATCCGTGACGCCGCCCCCGCCGCGCGGCTGACGGGGGTCGACCCGGCCATCGACCCCGACCATCGGCTGCCGAACAACCTGCACGTCACCCTCGACGACGCCGACGGCGATCGCATCGCGCCGGCCCTGGCCGGCGTCGCCTGTTCGGCGCGATCCGCCTGCACCAGCGGCGCCAGCGGCCCGTCGCACGTGCTCGCCGCACTCGGCCAGCTGGAAGGCGGCACCACGCTGCGCTTCGGCCTCGGCCGCTTCACCACCGAGGGCGAGATCGAGAGCATCGCTGCCGGGCTCCACGCGGCGTCCCGGGTCTGAGCTGCCATGACCATGGAACAGATCACCGTCCACGCCCGCTTCCACACCGGGCACCGCCAGATCGGCTACCCGGGCAAGTGCCGCTTCGTCCACGGCCACACCTGGAAGGGCACGATCGTCGTCACCACCGAGGAGTTCCCGCGCGACGAGATCGACATGTCGCTCGATTTCGGCGACCTCAAGAACATCCTCCGCAAGTTCGATCACAAGATGATCGTCACCGAAGGCGACGCCACCTTCACCGATCCGGCGATCTTCGAGCCGGAGGGCGTCGTCGTCATCAAGGGCAAGGGGCCGAGCGTCGAGAACGTGGCGGTGCACGCGCTGGACGAGGTCGTGGCCCACATCCGCCACAAATTCCCCGACCAGAAGAAGACCTACGGCATCGAAGTGATCATCACCGAGACCGAGAACAACATCTTCTCGGTGCGGCGCACCGCCATCATCTAGCCGTTCGGCCGGGCGGTCACGGCGCTTCGGCGCGGATCTCGTGCAGCGTCACGGTGCCCTGCTGGCCGGGCGGCGTGTTGGTGGTGTCGACGACGACGAGGACCGATCGCACGCGCGTCACCGGCGGCGCACCCTTGGCGTGCTCGAGCGGCGCGAACGCCGTGAGCGGCACGATCAGCGTGGCGATCTCCGGGCCGATGACGAGCGAGCGCTGCCAGCGCCGCGCCGCCTCCGAGCCTACCGGCTCTCGCAGCTGGATCGACACCCGCATCGGCCGATCCGCGGACAGCCGCAGGCGCAGCCAGCTCGCCCAGCTCAAGGCGCCGACGTCGGACGTGACCAGCGCCGCGTACTGGCTGGCCCGCGCCCCTGGGGCGAGCGCATACGCGAGCCGGACGGGCCGCATCCGATCGACGACGGACGCATGCGGCGCAGGCGGTGCCGGGCCGTCTGGCTCGATCCGGGCTGACGCGTTCGGCGCGTGCTCGACGACCCATGACGACGCGCCGGCCGCGAGCGCCTCCGAGCGCACCGGCACCGGCAGGCCCGTCGTTGCGTCGGGCGCGGGTATCGGCGGATCCGCGGCGCGCAGGTAGATCGGGTTGGTGACGGCCCACGTCACGAACCGCTCCGGCGCCCCGTAGGCTTCGGTCTGGCCCGGCCAGCCGAGGATCGCCTGGCAGGCATGGCCGGCTTCGTCCGCGTCGAGCGAGCGGCTGAACGTGCTCGAGGCGAGCGTCTGCGTGATCGTCCGGCCGTCGCAGGCGATGCGGATCACCGCGTCCCGCGGCGCGTCGGCTTCCACCGTGATCGCGACCGGACCGGTGCCGGCCAGGAACTGCCCCATCCGCGCCCGCGTGCCCCCGCGGGCGGCGACGATCGCGACGCGCCCGGCCGGCGCCCGAGCGGCGATGGTGCTGAAGCTCCGCCCGTGACGCAACGCGTCGAGCAGCAGCGCGGCGTCGCGCGTCGCGTCGCCGCTGAGCCCGGCCTCGAGCTCGACGCTGACCTGAGCGGTCGCGAACAGCGCCGCGTAGCCGGGAGCCCGTACGTTGACCCAGGCACGATCGAAGCCGCCTTCGCTCCCGAGCCGGGCGTGCGCGTCGACGGCGGCGACGCCGATGACGCGGCGGCGCGCCGCAAGCCCGGCCCAGCGCGGCAGCATCCCACTCCCGTCGCCGGCGAGCAGGGCGAGGGACGGCACCGGCCGGATCGGGTAGTAGATCAGCGCACGCGCCAGCCGTGCGAGGCCGTCGTCACGCCATTCCGAGTCGAGGTTGAACCATTCGAGGCCGTCGAACGGAGCGTCCCAGTCGCGCCACGCCAACCCCGGCTTCGGCGAATCCGGATGCGCCGCGATGCCGAACCCGCCGAGCCGGCGCACATCCTCGACGACATCGGCGGCCTCGCCGGCCAGCCGGTACGGCGCCTGACCGAGCCCGAGGGCCACGTAGTGGCCGTGCGTCGTGCTGATCTCGACGCCGTCGATGACGAGCACGTGGCCGAGATAGGCCGGCGGTCGCGGGGCGCGCGTGCCGTCGCCGTGGTCGGTGACGATGACGAACTGCAGGCCGGCGCGGGCGGCCGCGGCGGCGATCTCGTCGATGGTGCCGCTGCCGTCCGACCGCGTCGAGTGGACGTGGACGACGCCGCGCGCGGTGGCCGCTGGCGCAATCGTGAACGCTGCGGTCGAGGTCGGCCGCGACCCCGGCGGAGCGGCCACGACGGCGAGCGCCACGAGCGCGAGCCCACCCAGCCACCAGACCCGTCGCCGCACCGCGCGACTATACCTTGCGGCGCGCGCCGATCTCCGGAGTCGTCGGTCGTTTCGACTCCGGAGTCGTCCGGCCCTGTGACTCCGGAGTCGTCAGTCCGGGCGGCGGCAAAATCGAGCCGTGATACGTTCTTGGGATGGTAGAGAAAGACCTGCTGGATATCCTCGTGTGCCCCGACGACCTGACGCCCGTGCGGCTGGCGACAGCGGTCGAGCTCACGGCCTTGAACACACGGATCGCGGCCGGGCAGGTGAAGACGCGCGGCGGCCAGGCGGTCACGACCCCGGTCAAGGAAGGCCTGGTCCGCGCCGACGGCAAGTTCCTCTACGTCGTCGACGACGACATCCCGGTGATGCTCATCGACGAAGCGCTACCGCTGGCTTAGCTGCCGCCCGCGTGCCGGCGCCGCCGCGCGCCCAGCGCGGCGTGACGAATGGCGAGGACGGAGTCCGGAGCCATCGTCCGGTCGACGCGCGAAGGCGCGTCGGCAAATAGCAGACGGCACGCTCGCAGGGCGGCCCGGGCCGGCCCGGTGAGGGCCGCGGCCAAAAAAAAAAGGCCCGCGCGTTTAGGCGCG
>JANOIR010000334.1:0-8856 GCA_031407765.1 Vicinamibacteraceae bacterium | reverse complement strand
TCGCCCACGAGCCGCCTTCGCTCCCGGGCTCCGCGCGCCCGTCGGCGGAGGCCCCGCCGCCGCCGAGCCGTCCCGCCTGGGGTCCGCCGGTCGCGATCAACCAGCCGCCGCCGCCGATGCCCGACTACGCCTCGGCTTCGGCCCCGGCCAGGCCGGCGGCCTCGCCGCTGCCCCCGACGTCGCCGCCGTCGGCACCCGTAGCCGCCGCTGTGCCTGGCCCGCCCCCGGCCGCCGCGCCAACGCCGGTCCGCAGCATCGACATCGGCGCGCCGATCCCGAAGCGCCCATCGGGCGGATCGGCCACCCAGCTGATCGGATTCGCGCTCGCCGGGCTGCTGCTGCTGGTCGCGGGCGGCACGGCCTGGATGTGGCGCCAAGCCGGTGCGGCGCAGCGGGACGCCGAGGCCCGGCTGGCCAAAGCCGAGAAGCGCTTCGCCGAAGTGCGGCAGCTCGGTGCCCGCCTGGCCGAAGTGGATCGCATGCTCGCGGTGACGCCGGACACCGGCGCCCAGGCGGCACGCGCCGTGCTCCTGCGCACGTGGATGCAGTACCTCACCGACCTGCAGCGCGCCTCCGGCTCGACCGAGCGCGAGCTGCTGATCGAGGTCGCCAGGGGCTACCGTCAGCTCGCCGGCGCGCAAGGCGGCCTCTCCGGCCGCACGCTCGGCGATCGCGCCGGCGCCACGCGGACGCTGCAGATTGCCGAGAACCTCTGGAGCTACCTCGATCGCAACAGCGCGCAGCCGGAGGGGCCGGTCCTGCAGGAGCTGATCGCGACGCACGTCGATCTCGGCGACCTGCACTCGGTCGCCAAGGACGCCGGCAAGGCCAGCGCGCAGTACCAGAAGGCCCTGCAGGCGGCCGGGCGGCTGAGCACCGCCGGCGTCACCAGCGCCGACGCCAAGCGCCTCACCGACATGATCAGGCAGCGCATCCAGTCCGGACCGCCTGCAGCCGCGCCGGCGGTGGTCGACGCGGCGCCGATCACGGCGTCCGAAGAGCCCTGAACCGACAGACAACGCAGCGAGGAGACCGCTCATGTGGGGACGTAGCGCACGACGATTGGGATTGACGCTGGCCGCGATCGCCTTCGCGGTCGGCTGCAGCAAGACGGCCGAGAAGCCGAGCGAGCCGCCGCCGCCCCCCGAGCCCGAAGTCGCCAAGGCGCCGGACGCGCAGGTGACCTCGCTGTCCGAGATGGCGGTCGAGTACGAGAAGCTCGAGCAGACGCAGGCGACGACCAACCAGCGGATGGGCCAGCTGATCACCAAGTATCAGCAGCGCGGCGGCTCGCTCCCGCCCGGCTTCGGCGCCGAGATGACCGACGAACAGCGGACCCTGCTGGCCGAGCGGATCAAGACCGAGAAGGCCGGCCTGCGCACGTTGCTGCAGGACCTGATCGATCGCGACAAGGAAATGCAGCAGATGAAGACGCGCCTCGACCAGCTCGAGACGCAGCTGCCGGCCAGCGTGGTGGCCAAGGACGGCGACCGCCACGACCGCGTCGCCATGAACTTCCTCGTCAAGCAGGGCGTGCCGGCGAAGAAGGCCTACGAGATCGTCTCGCAGATCAACCTGCAGGACGCGCTGGTGCCGGGCTTCCGTGTCTGGACCTACTACCAGAAGGGCCAGTTCGGCACCTGGGTCACGCGCGGCAAGGCCAGCATCACGCCACAGGAGCACGCCAAGAAGGTGCTGGCGCTGCTCGAGGAATCGCGCGACAAGGCACTCAAGGACCTCGCCGACACCTCGTCGGAGCGTGACGCACTGAAGACCGCGACCGTCGAGAACGAAGCCGCGCTGACCCGCTCGGCCGAAGAGCTCAAGGCGATGACCGAGACCGCCGAGCAGCAGCGCGCCGAGGTGCAGCGCCGCGAGGTCGAGGCCAACACGCTGCGCTTCATCGTCGGCTCGAAGAAGGCGCTCGTGAAGAGCAAGCTGCTCGAGAAGAACATGCGCAAGTGGAACCCGGCGACCGACCAGATGTCGTCGCTGAACCTGCTCGAATCGCAGGAGATCCCGATCGACGCCGCCTCGCTCGGCCTCAAGAAGGTGAAGAAGGAGACGCTGGTGCCCGAGATCTTCCTCGCCGGCGTCGACTACGCCGTCGAGGTCGGCGGACCGACGGCGACGCTGAAAATCACGACGCCCGACAAGTTCAAGGCGAACCGGTTCGTCATCGTCGTCGAATGACCCGACGCCTCGTGATCGCCGCCGCCGCCGTCGCGGTGGTGGTGCTCGCCGGCGGTGTCGGGGGATGGCTGCTCTGGCTGGGACGCTCGCCGTTCGGGCAGGCGGCCCCCGCCGCACCGGCCGGCGGGCCTGCCAGCCCGCCGGCGGCGTCCACCACCGCTCCCGCTACGAGTGGAGCGCGGCTCCTGTGGACGCTGGCCGGTCACAGCGCAGCGCCCGTCAGCCTCGCGGTCTCGCGCGACGGTACGCGCGCCCTCTCGGGCGGCGGGCACGGCGACGGTGCCATCCGCGTCTGGGACATCGAACACGGACAGCCCGTCAGCCGCTTCACCGGCCACGGCGACAAGAGCGACATCCTCGCCGTCGCCTTCGGCCGGGACGCCGCCACGGCCATCTCCGCGGCCGGGCCGGAAGACGATTCGCTGCGCATCTGGGATCTCGCGAGCGGCACCGAGCGGACGCAGCTCTCGGGCGACATCGGCCTGGTGTTCCGCACGGTGTCCGAGGACAGCACGCTGGCGCTGGCCCAGGAGACGACCGCCGAGGGCCTCAGCAAAGGCTTCTCGCTGTGGCGCCTGGATGAGGCGCGGCGCGTGGTCAGCGTCGACGCACCGAATCAGGCCGCCGCGCTCGCCATCTCGCCCGACGGCCAGACGGTGCTCTCGGGCGGCGAGGACGGCACCCTCACCCTGTGGAAGGCGAGCGGCGCGAAGATCCGCTCGTTCGTCGGCCATGGGCCCGGCACCACCGTCCGCACCGTGGCCTTCGCCCGGACCGGCCGCCTGCTCGCGACCAGCGGCGACGGCGCCGGCGTGACCGGCACCTCGCCAGCGCGCGCCGTCATTCTCTGGGATCCCGAGACCGGCGTCGCCTTCCGGACCATCCGCAACGCCACGCACTTCGCGCTTGCCGACGACTGCCGCACCCTTGCGGTCGCCGGCGATGCCACCTCGATCCGCGTCATCGACGTCATCAGCGCCCTCGAGCTGGCGCGGCTCGAGGGCCACGCTGGCGGCGTCACCGCCCTGACGTTCGCGCCGGGCGGCAAGCGGCTCGTCTCGGCCGGTACCGATCGCACCGTCCGCGTCTGGGAACTCGCCGCCCGGGATGCTCAGGAGCCAAAATCGCCATGACCGTTCGCAATGACGCAGGACCTGGGCGCGATCGCGCCATGGCGCCGATGCCGTGGGCGCACGCGCTCGCCGGCCAGATCGCCCGCCAGGTGGTCGGCCAGCAGCAGCTGGTGCACCGCCTCACGGTGGCGCTCCTCGCCGGCGGCCATGTGCTGCTCGAAGGCCTGCCCGGCCTCGCCAAGACGCTGATCGTCAAGACCCTGTCGCAGGCCTGCCACCTGTCGTTCCAACGGCTGCAGTTCACCCCGGACCTGCTCCCCGCCGACCTGATCGGCACCATGGTCTACAACCCGCGGACGCTGGAGTTCGCGGTCCACAAAGGCCCGATCTTCGCCAACATCGTCCTCGCCGACGAGATCAACCGCGCCCCGGCCAAGGTCCAGAGCGCGCTGCTCGAGGCGATGCAGGAGCGCTCGGTGACCATCGGCCCCGAGTCGCACCGGCTCGACGAGCCGTTCCTGGTGCTGGCGACGCAGAACCCGGTCGAGCACGAAGGCACCTTCCCGCTGCCCGAGGCGCAGCTCGACCGCTTCCTCTTCCAGGTCCGCGTCACCTATCCCTCGCGCGAGGAGGAGCTCCAGATCCTCACCCGCCAGGTCAACGCCGAGACCGCCTCGCCCCGCATCGAGGCGGTGGTCACGGCGCAGGAGCTGATGGCGGCGCGAGCTTCGCTCGTCGAAGTGTTCGCCGATCAGAAAGTCCTCGCCTACGTCCTCGACCTGGTGCGCGCCACGCGCGATCCGTCCGCCTTCAAGCTGAAGGACGTCGCGCCGCTGGTCCGCTTCGGCGCCTCGCCGCGCGCCGCGGTCCACTTCACCCAGGCGGCACGGGCCACCGCCGCGCTCGCCGGCCGGGCCTACGTGCTGCCCGAGGACGTGAAGGAGGTGGCGATGGACGTGCTGCGCCACCGCCTGATCCTGAGCTATGACGCCGAGGCGGATAATGTCTCGGCCGACGAAGTGGTGGCGAAGATATTGGCGGCTGTGCCTGTACCGTGACGGCCGCACATCAACTCCCAACTTCCAATCTCCAACCTCCAAGGCACTCTCAACTCCCAACTCCCAAGTCAGCCCCAAACTCCCAATGGCCATGCCCCACAGCCGCCTGCCCGTGACCGTTGGAAGTTGGGTGTTGGGAGTTCCTTGGAAGTTGGCGGTTGGTAGTTGGAGGTTCTCGGTGAGCGCCTCCTGAATGGACATCGGCCGACTCCGCGCGTCTGCTCATCGAGTGGCCTTCCGCTTCATGCGGCCGGGCTCGGTGCCGACGCCGGGCGTCCATCGATCGCTCTTCCGCGGGCACGGCCTCAACTTCGCCGGCTACCGCGAGTACCAGTACGGCGACGACATCCGGATGGTCGACTGGAACGTGACCGCACGCCAGAACCGGCCGATGCTCAAAATGTTCGAGCAGGAGCACGCGACAGCGATGATGCTGGTGCTCGACGCCAGCGCCTCGATGACCGGGCCGCACCCGGACAAATGGGACGCCGCCGCGGCCATGGCCGTGCTCTTCGCGTTCGTGGCGGCGCGCGACGGCGAGCGGATCGGCATGGCCATCAGCGGCGAGAAGGGCCTGGCGTTCAGCGCGAGGCGCGGCTTCGCGCACGCGAGCCGGATCGCCCATCGGTTGGAGCAGCCCGCTTTCGCCGCTCGCTCTGGCGCCGAGACGCCTGCCTTGGCCGCCGAAGCCGGACGGCGACGCGCCGGCGAAGGCGCGCTCGATGAAGGCATCCATCGGGCGCTGCGCAGCCTGCGGACGCCGGGCGCCCTCATCATCGTCTCGGACTTCCTCGGCACGCGGTGGGACGCTGCGGTGCGCGAGGCCGTGCGCCGCCACACCGTCGTCGGCCTGACGATCACCAGCGCATTCGAGCACGAGCTGCCGTCGGCCGGGCTCGTCCGCGTGCAGGACGCCGAATCGGGCGCCACGCGCTGGGTGGATACGAGCGCGGCGCGCGTGCGCACAGCCTACGCGCAGCGCTCGCTGGCGCTGCGCAGCGAGATCCGGGCGCGGCTCGTCGACGCCGGCGCGGTGCCGGTGGCGATCCGTACCGATCGGCCGCTGATCGGCCAACTGGCCAGCATCTGCCGCGTCCGGGGCGCCGCGTGACGATCGCGATGACGGCCGCGCTCGTGCTGGCCCTGCAGGCGGCGGCGCCGGCGGCGCGCCGACCCGCGGAGGCTCCGCCCGCGCCTCGGGCCGCGGCTCCGCCCGCGGCCACGGCGGCTGCACCACCGGCCAAAGCCGGACCGCAGGTGTCCGCGCCAGTGCCCGCCGGGCCGGCGCCGTTCATCGTGCGCTTCCGGCTCGAGCCGACCCGCGCCCGAATCGGCGATCGCCTGACGCTGACGATCGAGGTCGATGCGCCGACGCCGATCGAGTCGGTGCAGCCGCGGCTCGAGGAGCGCCTCGGCGAGTTCGACGTGTTGTCGATCGACTCGACGCCGATCGCGAAGACCGAATGGGCCTGGCGCCAGACGTGGCGCGTGACACTGGCTGCGTTCGACAAGGGCGAGCCCCGGGTGCCGCGCTTTCCGCTCGACTACACCGCCGCCGGCGGTCAGAAGCTGGCCTACTGGACCGACGCCGGCCTCAGCGCGACGATCACCGCGCCCGTCGTCACCGCGGACATGCCGCTGCGGCCCATCGTCGGGCGTCAGGATCCGCCGCCGCAGTCGCCGTGGCCGCGCATCGCGCTGGTCGGCGGCATCCTGTCGCTGGTCGTCGGCCTCGCCTCGGTGCCGCTGATGGTGTGGTGGCTGCGGGCCCTGCGGCGGCGGCGGCAGCTCGCGTTCTTCCGCCAACTGCAGCGCGAGCTGGCCAAGCTCGGCGAGGCGCCGACGCGGACGCCCGACGAGGCGCGCACAGCCTATACGCGCGCCGCCGAGATCCTGCGCCTCGGCGTCGGCCGCGTCGCGCCGGGCCCGACCGCGTCGCTGCCCTCGACCGACCTCGCCAACCATCTCGCCCGCATCGGCGCCGATGGCCTGCGCATCGCCGCGAAGCTGCGGATGTCGCTGTCGGCGGTCGACGCCGTCCGCTTCGGCAACGTCGTGCCGACGCCGAATCGCCACACGGCGACGCTGGGCGAAGCCGGCGGGGTCGTGCAGTCGATGGGCGCCACCGCCGCGATCCAGCGGCCGCCGAAGGCGAGGGCCTCGTGACGCTGCCGGCCTGGCTTACGGCCGTCGTCACGTTCGCCCACCCGGAGTGGCTGGTGCTGCTCGGCGCGCCGCCGCTGCTGTGGCTCGTCCGCCGCTGGCGGCGCGCCCCACTCCCGGCGGTGTCGTCGCTGACGTGGTTCGACGCCGTGCCGACGACGTGGCGGGTGCGCCTGCGCTGGCTGCCCGGCGCCTGCCGGACCGTCGCCTTCGTGCTCGTCGTGATCGCCCTCGCCGGCCCCGAGCGGATCACGCCGGCGCGCGAGGCGGTCCGGCCGGGTCTCGACGTGCTGCTCCTGCTGGACGTCTCGCAGTCGATGCTGGCCCGCGACGGCACGCCGGACCGCCTCGGCTCGTCGATTGCCGTATCGCAGGCGGTGGTCCGGGCCCGGCCGCGCGATCGCATCGGCGTGCTGCTCTTCGCCGGCGCTCACGCGATCGCCTGCCCGCTGACCATCGACCACGCCTCAGTCGTCGATCGTCTGCAGGCGGTGACCGTCGCGGAGAGTGCCGAAGGCACCGCCATCGGCGTCGCCATCATCGGCGCGCTCGGGCGGCTGCAGACGGCGCGGGCGGCGCGCGGCGCGATCGTCGTCGTCACCGACGGCGCCAGCAACACCGGCAGCCCGCTGCCCGAGGACGCGGCGCGGCTGGCGGCGCGTCAGGGCATGACGGTGCTGGCCGTCGGCGTCGGGCGCGAGGGGCTGGTGCCGTTCCCGACGGAGCTGGGGATGGTCGAGATTCCGCTCGGCATCGACGAGCCGTCGCTGCGGCGGGTGGCCGCAGCCGGCGGCGGCACGTTCGTGCGCGCCTCCAACCATCAGGCCGCCGCCATGATTGCCGCGGCACTCGATCGGATCGAGCCGGCCGAGCGCGTCGTCACCAGCCGCACGACGGCGCCCATCGGCGCGTGGCTCGGCGCCGCCGCGACGATCGCCTTGATCCTCGAGTTGGCGATCTCGCGGCTCTGGCTGAGGGACTACCTGTGATCGCGCAGGTGTGGCTCAGCGACGTCGCGGTCGCCGGGGTCGGCCCCTGGGCGGGCCTGGCGGCGGCGCTGATCGTCGGGGCCCTGGCGGCCTGGCGCGAGTGGAGCCGCGGCGGCGCGCGGCGGGCGTGGCACGGCCCGGCGGTCGCAGTCCGCCGCTCGCGGCTGCGCGGGCTGGTGCGGGTGATCCTGCTCGCCGTCGCCGCCGGCAGCGCCACCGCCTCGGTCATCGGCCTGACCGGGGCCGACAGCAAGGACACCGCCCACACGCAGGCGCCGGAGTCGATCCTGATCGCCCTCGACATCTCGCGCAGCATGGACGCCACCGACGTCGCGCCCAGCCGGCTCGCAGCGGCGCGAGCGTGGCTCGCCAGGCTGATCGATCGTGCCTCGCCGCGGGCCGTGGGGCTGGTGCTGTTTGCCGGCGAGCCGCTGCTCTCGTGTCCGCTGACGTCCGATCTCGGCGCGCTGCGGCTGGCCCTCGACGAAGCCGGCGCCACGCAGGCCGCGCTCCCCGGCGGTTCGGTGCTGGGACCAGCCATCGCCCGCAGCGTCGCCGCGTTCGGCGAAGGCCGGGCAAGGCGTACGCTGATCGTCGTCAGCGACGGCGAGGACACCGGCACCGGCGTCGCCGAGGCGGCGGCCGCGGCCAAGCAGGCCGGCGTCGTCGTCCACACCGTCGGCGTCGGCACCGTCCAGGGCATCGCCATGCCCATCCGGCGTCCCCTCCTCGGCGAGACCGCGCCGCCGAACCCCGAGACGCGCGTCACCAGACTCGAGGACAAAGGTCTGCGTGAGCTGGCGGCCGCGACCGGCGGCGTGTATCTCGCCGGCGTCGACGATCACTCGCTGGTGCGGCTCGCCGGTCGCCTGCGCGCGCCGCGCCCGCCCGAGCAGCCGGCGCAGACGATCTGGTGGACGGCGCTGCTGCTCACCGCGTTCGCCTGCCTGGCGCTCGAGCGCCTGTGGCCGGAGCGCCGCACCCGGATCGCGGCCGCCACGGTCGCCGCACTCCTCGTGCTGCTCGTGCCGGTCCGCGCTGACGCCGACGGGTGGGATGACATCCATGCGGGCAACGTCGCGCTCGATCAGGGCCGCACGCGCGAGGCGATCGCCGCCTATCGCCGCGCCGCGCAGGACGCCGACGCCGCCGCGATCGCCTGGTTCAACGTCGGCGTGGCGATGGCGAAGCAGGACGATCCGAAGAACGCGGCGATGGCTTTCGCGCAATCGGCCGCCTTCTACAAGACGGACGGCGAGCGTTCACGTGCCCACTACAACCGCGGCATCATGCTCGAGCGGACCGACGAGCTCGAAGAGAGCGCCCGCGCCTTCATCGCCGCGCTCCGGCACGATCCGTCGAACGACGACGCCCGCATCA
>JANOIR010000309.1:0-12612 GCA_031407765.1 Vicinamibacteraceae bacterium | reverse complement strand
GGCATCGGCGGCGCGCGACGCGACTGCGGCAGGTTCACGTTCAGGCCCTGCTGCATCATCGGCGCGGCGACCATGAAGATGATCAGCAGCACGAGCATCACGTCGACCATCGGCACGACGTTGATCTCGGAGAGGGCGGTGGTCACGCGTGGACGTCGACGGCGCCCCGCGCCGCCATGTCCGGACGCCCCGGCGGGCATCACTTTGGCCATGGTGACCTCCTACGTAAAGTTGCGCTCGGCGATGGTCAGGAACTCCATGGAGAAGTCGTCCATCCCGGTCGCAAAATTCTTCACCTGTTCGGCGAAGTGATTGTAGAAATACACCGCCGGGATGGCCGCGAAGAGACCGACCGCGGTCGCAATCAACGCCTCGCCGATGGGAAGCGCGACCACGGCCAGGCTGGTCGATCCGCTGGCCGCGATGCCCTGGAAGGCCATCATGATGCCCCAGACCGTGCCGAAGAGGCCGATGTACGGGGCGACGCTGGCCGTGGTGGCGAGGAACGTCAAGCGCTTCTCGAGCCGCGACATTTCGGTCCCGGCCGAGCGCAGCAGCGCCCGGTCGAGGGCGTCGAGGCTCTTCAGGGTTGGACGCGGCGGCGCCGGCGCCGGCCGGCCCTCGACAGGCGCCGAGGCATGAGACCCGGACTTCAGCTGCGCCGTCAGCTCGGCGTAGCCCGCCTGGAAGATACCCACCAGGGGGCTGCTCTCGAGATTCCGGCACACCGCCTGCACTTCCGAGAACTTGCTGCTCCGGCGGAAGATGTCGAGGAAGCTCGAGGTCTGGCGCTTGGCCTTGTTGAATTGCCAGGTTTTGAAGAGAACGATGCCCCAGGATGTCGCGGACAGGAGCAATAGAATCAGGAGGACGCCCTTGGAGAGCGGCGAGGAACGCAGCAGCAGCGACACGAGGTCGCTCTCCGCGCCTCCGCCGGTCGGCGGGGCACCTTGGCCCTGGAGCAACGCCAGGACCGTGAGGGCACACGGCAACGAAACCTCCAACACATGCACGGTGCGCCGCTGGGACAGCGCGTCGGGGCAGCCTAGCACGCGGCCTGATGGCTGTCAAACCTATGATACGATGGCAGTTCCCGTTCAGGTAACCCTCCCAGCCGCACGCGGAGCCGACCGCCCGTGATTCGTTTCCTGAGCGTCCACCGTCTCGCCGTCATCGACCAGCTCGAACTCGAGCTCGGCCCCGGCATGAGCGTCCTCACCGGAGAGACCGGCGCCGGTAAGTCGATCCTCGTCGAGGCCGTCGGGCTGCTCCTCGGCGGTCGCTCGTCGGCCGACCTCGTGCGGTCAGGCGAAGAAACGGCGATAGTCCAGGCGATCCTCGATACACCCTCCGGCAGCGAGCTGATCGTGAGACGCGAAGTCTCGGCGCAAGGCCGGAGCCGCGCCTTTCTCGACGGCCACCTCGTGACGACCGCGGCCTTGCGTGACGCCGTCGGCTCGCTGATCGATCTGCACGGCCAGCACGAGCACCAGGCCCTGCTCGACCCGGCGATGCAGCTGGCGCTCCTCGACCGCTATGCCGGCCTGGACGGCGACCGCGTCGGCCTCGCGGCCGCCCACGCCCGCCTGGTCGACGCCCGCGACGTTCTGGCCAAGTTCGAGAGCTCGCGGCGGACACGCGCCGAGCGTCTCGAGATGCTGGAGTTTCAGCGCCACGAGATTGACAAGGTGACGCCCGTGGCGGGGGAGGACGACGCGCTCGAGGCCGAGCGCACCGTCGTCGCCAACGCCGAGAAGCTGGCCCGCCTCGCGGCCGAGGCCTACGGCGCGCTCTACGACGACGACCACGCGGCGATGACCAGCCTCGTGACCGTATGGAAGCGCCTCGGCGAGCTCGCCGCGCTCGATCCGCGCTTCCAGCCGATCCTCGAGACGCGGGCCTCGGTGATGGCGCCGCTCGACGACGCCGCGCGGACGCTGCGCGACTACGCCGACTCGATCGATCGATCGCCGGAGCGGCTGCAGGCGATCGAGGATCGTCTCGCCGCGCTGGCGCGCCTGAAGCGTCGCTACGGTCCGACGCTGGACGAGGTCGTCGACAAGGCGCGGGCGATCGTCGAGGAGCTGGCGACGCTCGGCGCCGGCGACGACCCGCGCGTCGCGCTCGAGGACGCGGCCGTGGCGGCGCGACGCGCCTACCGCTCCGCGGCGGACACCATGGCCGCGGCTCGCCGCACCGCGGCACCGCGCCTCGCCAAGGCGCTCGAGAAGGCGCTCGCCGAACTGGCGATGTCGGGCACCCGCTGCGAGCTGGCGCTGCACGCCATCGAGCCGGAGGGGGAGTGGGGGCCGACCGGCACCGACCGCCTCGACCTGTTGATCTCGCCCAACCTCGGCGAGGATCTCCGTCCGCTCGGCCGCATCGTGTCGGGCGGCGAGCTGTCGCGGGTGATGCTGGCGATGAAGTCGCTGGCCTCGACGGACGTACCAGGCAAGACGCTGATCTTCGACGAGGTCGACGCCGGGATCGGCGGGGCGGTGGCCGACGTGGTGGGGGCCAGGCTGCACGCGCTGTCGGCTGGCTGCCAGGTGCTCTGCATCACCCACCTGCCCCAGGTCGCGGCGTTCGGCGACGAGCACTACCGGGTCTCCAAGCGGACCGCCGACGGTCGCACGGTGACGCGCGTCGAGCGGCTCGACGAGGAGGCGCGCGAGACCGAGGTCGCCCGTATGATGGGAGGGCAGGCGGTGTCGGCCGGCGTGCGAGCCGGCGCCCGCGATCTGCTTGCCGCACAAGCGAGGCGAAAGGCGAAAGTCGCATCGAAGGCGAAAGGCGAAAGTCGCCGTTTGTAGGCGGTTTCGCCTCGATCCTGCGGCCGCCAGTCCGAGAGCGTCCATGCCAGAGACCAAGCGCACCTACGTCGTCGAGACGTACGGATGCCAGATGAACGTCCACGATTCCGAGCGGATCGCCGGCCTGCTCGAGGCCGACGGGTACGCGCCGGCGGCGTCCCCGGAGACCGCCGACGTGGTCGTCGTCAACACCTGCAGCGTGCGCGAGCGTGCGGCAGAGAAGCTGTTTACCCGCCTCGGCGAGATTCGCGCCGCAGCCGAGGAGACCGGCCACCGGCCCCTGGTCGCGGTCGCCGGCTGCGTCGCGCAACAGGAAGGCGCCGAGATCCTGAAGCGATCGAAGCTGGTCGACGTCGTCGTCGGCACGCAGGCGGTCAAGCAGCTGCCGTCGCTGGTCGCCCGCGCGGCTGAAGGTACGCGCGCGCCGCTCGTCGATCTCCATCCGCACGAGGACGTCTCGTTCCCGTTCGGCCTGACTCGCCGCGACGACCCCGTCCGCGCCTACGTCACCATCATCGAAGGCTGCAACGAGTTCTGCTCGTTCTGCGTGGTGCCGTACACGCGGGGCCACGAGCGCATGCGGCCGGCGGCGGAGATCCTCGCCGAGGTGCGCCACGCCGCAGCAACCGGGCGTCGCGAGGTGCAGCTGCTCGGCCAGATCGTCAACCACTACCAGGCCCCGGATCGCGCCGACGTCGACTTCGCCGCGCTCCTGGAACTGGTGAACGAGGTCGAAGGCCTGGATCGCATCCGCTTCGCCAGCCCGCATCCGCGCCATTTTTCGACGCGCACGATCGCCGCGATCCGCGACCTCCCGAAGGTCTGCAAGCACCTCCACATGCCGGTGCAGTCGGGATCGACGTCGATCCTGAAGGCGATGCGGCGCCGCTACTCGCGCGAGGACTACGTCGAGCTCGTCGCCTCGATTCGCCAGACCATCCCCGGCGTCGCGATCTCGACGGACATGATCGTGGGCTTTCCAGGCGAGACCGAGGCGGACTTCGAGGAGACGCTGTCGCTCACCCGCGACATCGGCTTCCAGAGCATGTACACCTTCAAATACTCGCCGCGGCCGCGCACGCTCGCCGGACAGCGCTACGTCGACGACGTCCCGGAGCCGGAAAAGAGCCGCCGCATCGTGGCGCTGCAGCAGCTGCAGAGGACCGTGCAGACTGACATCATGGCTGGCATGGTGGGGAAGAGCTATGCCGTGCTGATCGACGGCCCGAGCCGGCGCCGCCCGGATGAATGGGCTGGCCGAACCGACGGCAACATCATCGTCAACGTGGCCTGGCCGGCGCAGACGCCGCGGCAGTCCGACCTCCTCGGGCGTCTGCTGCGCGTCCGCGTCACCGAGGCCGGCCCGAACACGGTGAAGGGGGTGCCATGCTGATCGAGCTGGCCATCAAGGGACTGATGATCGACCAGGTCACCAGCACGCCGATCATCGTGCTGCGCGACAAGGACGCGACGCGTGTCCTCGAGATTTGGGTTGGCGTCTTCGAAGCCAATGCCATCGCCGTGCAGATCGAGAACACCGCCTCGCTGCGACCGATGACGCACGACCTGCTTCGCAACGTCATCGAGGACCTCCAGGGGCGGGTGGAGCGGGTCGTGATCTCCGACGTGAAGGACGGCACCTACTACGCCGTCATCCATCTGAGCGTGCGCGGTGACGCGGTCGCGATCGACGCGCGGCCGAGCGACGCCATCGCCCTGGCCCTGCGCGCCAAGGCACCGATCTTCGCGGAAGAGCACGTCATCGAGCAGGCCAAACTGGCCGAGCCGTCGACGTCCGAGGGCGAGACCGAGCGCCTCCAGAAGTGGCTCGAAAGCCTCGATCCCGACGACATGGGTAAATACAAAATGTAGCCGGGACGTCCGCCAGGGACGTCCAGCCCGGCCGCAAATCGCGCCCAAAAGCGGCCATCGGCAAGATCTCCTTGGCGTCAGCGACGCCGGTGCTTACAATCCGCGTCGCCTATGATCGTCGCGATCGCGAACCAGAAGGGCGGCGTCGGCAAGACGACTACGGCCATCAACTTGGCCGCCGCCCTGGCCCTTCGGGGCAAGCCCACCCTCCTCATCGATCTCGACCCGCAGGGCAATAGCTCGCTCACCTTCATCGATCCACGGACGCTGACGAGGAACGTCTTCGACGCCTTCGTCGAGCCGAATTGCGCCCTGAAGGACATCATCGTTCCGACGGCGCAGCCGCACCTTTTCCTGGCGCCGGCGCGCATCAGCCTGGCCAAGCTCGAGTCGAAACTGGTGGGGGAGCTGGACGCGCATTTCCGGCTGAAGGATCGGCTCGACGCCATCCGGGGCGAGTTCGAGTACGTGGTGATCGACTGCCCGCCCACGCTGGGTCTCCTGACAGTCAACGCGCTGGTGGCTTCGAGCCACCTGCTGATTCCGATTCAGTCCTCGTACTTCGCCCTCGAGGGCACGGACGACTTGCTCGAAACGGTCGACAAGGTCCGGGCGCGGGCCAACCCCGCGCTGCAGATCGTCGGCGTCGTCATCACGATGCACGATCGCCGTACGGCACTCGGCAAGGACATCAAGCGGCAGATTCACAAGGTGTTCGGACCCAAAGTATTCAAGACGCTGATCAGCAAGAGCGTGCGGCTGGAGGAGAGCCCCGCCTACAAGGAATCAATCTTCAGCTTTGCCCCCGATTCGTCGGGCGCCACCGAGTACTACAGCCTGTCCGAGGAGGTCATCGAACGTGTCTAGACGAGGCTTGCCAACCACCGTCCGCATGCGCCACGACGAGCACTACGTGGAGGCTCTCGCGGCGTCGGCTTCGTCCCCGATCGGTCGGCTCCTGCCCATCGACCAGATCGACCCGAATCCCAACCAGCCACGCCAGGTCATGGGAGACCTGTCCGAGCTCGTTGCATCGATCTCCGAGAAGGGCATCCTCGAGCCGATTCTGGTCCGTCGCCGGAATGGCCGATTCCAGATCATCGCCGGCGAGCGCCGCTACCAGGCTGCAATCCAGGCTGGACTCCCCGAAGTCCCTGCGGTTATCAGAGACATCGAGGACGATGAAGTCACCGAGATCGCCCTCATCGAGAATCTTCAGCGCAAGGATCTGACGCCGTTCGAAGAGGCTGAAGCACTCGGACAGCTGAGCGAGCGTGGCGGACTCACCCACGACCAAATCGCCAAGCGCCTCGGGAAGTCACGAACGGCTGTGACCGAGACCCTGACCCTGAACCAGATGCCCGAGGACGTCAGGAATCTTTGTCGGCTGGCCGACATTCACTCTAAATCGTTGCTTTTACAGATAGTTAGGCAGTCTGACCAGGAGAAAATGGTCGCCCTCATCGAACGGGCGTCCCGACAGGCCTCTGGCGAGCAGGCGGTGACCCGCGAATCGCTCCGTGCGGGCAAGAAGAAGGTTGGCCGACCCAAGGCCTTCGTCTTCCAGTACAAGGCTCCGACCAAGGCGTTCAGCCTGAAGCTGAACTTCCGCAAGTCCGACGTGCCGAAGGACGAAGTGATTTCGGCGCTCGAAGCCATCCTCAGCGACCTTCGCGCAGACGCCTAGCACTCGGACCGAGCGTCCCCTTATCGACAACAGGCCGGAGGCGGCGACAGTTCCTTGTGAACGTCGCCGCCTGGCATTGGCAACGCCTGCCGGCCAGCGCGACCGGTGACGCGAACCCGGTCGGACCAATAGAGAAGAAACTCCGGCGGGTGGCGAGGCCGGCTGGCTTCACACAACGAGGCCGGCCGCCGAAGGGCGAACACCGGCAAGACCGCGAGAGGGCCTGGATTGGCCGTGGGCACCCAGTCGGCGCGTCTGACCGCCAAATAGTTAACATAATATGTCTTATCGGACCCTAATGGTATTACACGGGATTCGCCCCTGTTGACGCTTTGTTGATGCGAATTTCCGGCTAATGCCCCAGTCCGACCCGTCCTGGCGCGGCGCCGGCGTCGCCGGCCGCTGGTAAGCTTGGACGGCACACGATGTTGCGCATCCTGGACCGCTACGTCATCCGTGAAGTGCTGGGGCCGTTCCTCCTGGTCCTGGCGCTCTTCACGTTCATCCTGATGGTCGACCCGCTGATGCGCGTGGCTCAGCAGCTGATTGAGAAAGGCGTCGGCGCGGCCACCATCCTGCGCATCCTCGCGACGCTGATGCCGCAGGCCCTCGGCATCACGATCCCGGTGTCGCTCTTGGTGGCCCTGCTGATCGGACTCGGCCGGCTCTCGGCCGACCGCGAGGCCGTCGCGCTCCAGGCCTGCGGCGTGAGCCTGACTCGGCTGTTGCGGCCGGTGGCGGCGTGCGCGCTGGCCGCCTGTGCCGTGACCGCCTACGTGATGATCTGGGCGATGCCGGCGGGCAACCAGCACTACCAGGCCGTGCTGGCCGACATCGTGGCCGCCCGGCTCGAGACCGAGATCAAGCCCCGGGTGTTCTTCGAGGACTTCCCGAACCTGACGTTCTACGCTCGGGACGTCCTCAAGGACGGCGCCGGGTGGCGAGACGTGTTCGTCGCCGATCGGCGCGATCCAGCGCGACCGCAGTTCCTGGTGGCGGCCCGCGGCCGGCTGGTCATCGACCAGAAGGCTCGGCGCGTCGACCTGACGCTTTGGGACGGCAGCTCACATCGTGCCGATCAGAAGGACGAATCCAAGTACGAGGTCCAGCGGTTCGCGACCCAGACGGTCGCGCTCGACCCGGGCGCCGTGTTCTCGAAGACCGACGTCATGCACGGCCCGGCCGAGATGACCATCGCGGAGCTCCAGGCCGAGATCAAGAAGAAGGAAACAGCCGGACAGTCGCCCCATAACGAAGTGATGTACATGCACCAGAAGTTCGCCTTCCCGGCGGCCTGTCTGGTGTTCGGCCTGCTGGCCCTCAGCCTGGGCGTCTCGAACAGCAAGGAGAGCAAGCACGCCAGCTTCGTGATCGGGCTGGCCGTGGTGTTCGTCTTCTATGCGCTGATGATGATCGGCCAGGCGCTGACCAAGGCCCACCTGTTCCCGGCCAGCCTGGCCCGCTGGCTGCCGAACATCGTCCTCGGCCTGGCCGGGATCGCGCTCCTGGTCTACCGGCACCGTCACGCCGATGCCGGGGTCCAGATCAGCCTGCCGACGCCAGCGGCGATGCGGGAGGCGCTCGAGCGCCGCCTGCCCTGGCGGCGCCGGGCCAGCCCGGCGGTCGAAGCCTCTGTGTCCGCCGCCCGCCAGGTCCAGGACGAGGCGAAGGCCCTGATCCCCGGCAGTGCTCGCCCGCCGGCGAAGGTCGTCCTTGTCCTTCGCGTGCCGAAGGGCGTCGCCGAGCTCGTCCGGCTGCCGCGGCCGAGCCTCCTCGACGCCTACGTCGGCAAGGCCTACCTGCGGGTCCTGGCCCTGGCGTTCGCGGGCCTGCTCGGCATCTTCTACATCGGGTCGTTCATCGACTGGTCCGACAATCTGTTCAAGGGACAGGCCACGGCGTCCCAGCTGGCGCAGTACATGTGGTACTCGACGCCGCAGTTCGTGTACTACGTGCTACCGCTGTCGGCCCTGGTCGGGACGCTGGTCACCATCGGCCTCCTCACCAAGTCGAGCGAGCTGATCGTGATGCGGGCCTGCGGCGTCAGCCTGTATCGCACGGCGCTGCCGCTCCTGGTGCTGGGGCTGCTGTGGAGCGGCGCCCTGTTCGGGCTGGAGGAGTCGCTGCTGGCCTCCTCGAACCGCAAGGCGGCGGAGCTCAAGCATCTGATGCGCGGCGGGGCACCGCGCACGTTCGACGTGCTCACCCGGCAATGGGTCGCTGGCCGCGACGGCCGCATCTACCACTACACCTACTTCGATCCGCGGGCGAAGACCCTGAGCGGCCTCGACGTCTATCGATTCTCCGACAAGCCGTGGGGGCTGGCCGAGACCCAGGCGGTACGCGGGGCGACGTATCGGCCGGCAGACAACACCTGGCTGGCCGACCACGGCTGGACGCGCCGGTTCGCCAACAACGTGGTGAACGCCTTCACGCCATTCGATGGGCAGGCGCTGACCTTCGAGGAGGCGTCCTACTTCGGGACCGAGCAGCCTGACGCCGACCGTCTCAGCTTCACCAGCCTGCGGCGCTACATCGCGGCACTGCGCATCAGCGGCTTCGATGTGGTGTCGTACCGCGTTGCGCTGCACCGCAAGATCGCCTTCCCCTTCGTTGCGCTGGTCATGACCTTGATCGCCGTCCCGTTTGCGGTCACGACCGGACGGCGCGGCGCGCTGTTCGGGGTCGGCCTCGGGCTGCTGCTCGCGATTTCGTACTGGGGGCTATCGGCCGTGTTCGGCGCCATCGGGGGAGCCGGGCTGCTGTCTCCCCCGCTGGCGGCCTGGGCGCCGAACGTGCTCTTCGTGTCGGCGGCCAGCTACCTCCTGCTGACCGTCCGCACCTGACGCGCTCACCGGCGCGCCGACCAGGCCAGCACGTCTGGCGCGCTGCCGCGGACCACGTCCGGTCGTTGTTCTCAGCCGGCCGTACGCGACACGAGGCGGCCGGATGGCCGCCTCGTGGACGTTCCCGATGGACCGATGCGCCCGGTCTCAGCGGCTGGCGGCGACGCTGGTCGCGGCGGCCTTGAGGGCGGCGGCCTTGTCCTTCTTCTCCCAGGTGAACCCGGCGTCCTCGCGGCCGAAGTGGCCGAACGCCGCCGTCGCCTTGTAGATCGGCCGACGCAGGTCGAGCTCCTCGATGATGCCCTTCGGCGTCAGCTTGAAGTGCTCGCGGACGATCGTCGCGAGGACGTCCTCGTCGACCTTGCCGGTGCCGTGCGTGTCGATCAGCACCGAGACGGGCTCGGCCACGCCGATGGCGTAGGCGAGCTGCACCGTGCAACGATCGGCGAGGTCGGCGGCGACCACGTTCTTGGCGATGTAGCGCGCCATGTAGCAGGCCGAGCGGTCGACCTTGGTTGGATCCTTGCCGGAGAACGCACCGCCGCCGTGCGGGGCGGCACCGCCATAGGTGTCGACGATGATCTTGCGGCCGGTGAGCCCGGCGTCGCCGTGCGGACCGCCGACGACGAAGCGGCCGGTCGGGTTGATGAGGATGCGGGTCTTGGCGTCCATCAGCGATGCCGGGACGACCTTCTTGACGATGTGCTCGGTGATGTCGGCGCGGAGCTTCTCGGTCGACACCTCGTCGCTGTGCTGCGACGAGACGACGACGGTGTCGACGCGCATCGGCGTATCGCCGTTGTACTCGACGCTGACCTGGGCCTTGCCGTCCGGACGGAGGTAGTCCAGGACGCCGGTGCGCCGCGCCTGCGAGAGTGCCTGGCACAGCCGGTGCGACAGCATGATCGGCAGCGGCATCAGCTCCGGCGTTTCGCGGCAGGCGTAGCCGAACATCAGCCCCTGGTCACCGGCGCCGCCGGTGTCGACGCCCATGGCGATGTCGGGCGACTGGCCGTGGATCGAGGAGATGACGCCGCACGTCTCGCAATCGAAGCCGAACTGCGAGTGCGTGTAGCCGACCTCCCGGATGGTGTCGCGGACCAGCTTCTGCACGTCGACGTAGGCGTTGGTGGTGATCTCGCCCGCAACCAGGCAGAGCCCGGTGGTGATGAGCGTCTCGCACGCCACGCGGCTCGTCGGATCCTGCGCGAGAATCGCGTCGAGGATGCTGTCCGAAATCTGATCGGCGATCTTGTCCGGATGTCCTTCCGTCACCGACTCCGACGTGAACAGGTAGCGGCCTTTACGACTCATGTCTCTCCTTGACTCAGCAGGTCCCTATGCCAGAACCGGTCAATTTTACCCGATCGGCCGACCTGGTCAACCTCCGACCCAGTCATACCCACGCGCTCGGCGGCCGCCGGTCCGGCGCCCCAGCCGGTGGCTGCGAGCCTCGCGGGCCCGCTTCTAGCGCCGCGGATGATAGCGGTCGTAGACGGTGCGCAGGCGCGCCTCGAGCACATGTGTGTAGATCTGGGTCGACGACAGGTCGGCGTGGCCCAGCATCATCTGGATGGCGCGCAGATCCGCGCCGCGATCGAGCAGGTGGGTGGCGAAGGAGTGCCGGACGACGTGCGGGGTCAGGGTGTCCCCCACCCCGACCGCGGTACCGTGCCGTTTCAACAACTTCCAGAAGCCGACGCGCGTGAGCGGCGTCCCGCGCGGCCCCGAAACGAACAGCCAGGGCGAGGTCCGACCATTCAGCATGACGCCGCGGCTGCCGGCGAGATAGCGACGCACCCAATCGACCGCCGACTCGCCGATCGGCACCATCCGCTCCTTCCCGCCCTTGCCCAGGCAGGTCAGGAAGCCCTGGTCGAGGGTGACGTCGGCGAGCTTGAGGCGGACCAGCTCCGAGACGCGGAGGCCGGTGGCGTAGAGCAGCTCGATGAGCGCCCGGTCGCGCAGGCCGCGCGAGGTCGCCGTGTCGGGCGCGCTGAGCAGGCGATCGACCTCCTCGGCCGACAGGTAGGTGGGGAGGCCGGGCCAGGCCCGCGGCGCCCGCAGATCGTCGGCCGGGGTCCGCTCGATGCGGCGATCGAGCACCAGGAACCGGTAAAAGCCGCGGATGGCGGCGACGTAGCGCGCCACCGACCGCGGCGCCGCCCCGCCCGCCACCCGCTCGCGCACCGCGGCCTCGAGCTCGCCGCGATCGAGCACCGCCAGCGGACGCTCCCACCCGGCCGCCGTCCGCGCCAGAATGGCCAGGTCCCGCCCATAACTCTCCACCGTGTGGTCGGCCAGGCGGCGGGCGACGCGGAGGTGGTCGAGATAGGCGGCGATGTCTTCGCTCATTTGACACTCCCCGAAGCCGAGGAGTAGCGTAACGGCGCGTGCCTCACGATCTCCGGTCGGCCCAGGCATCGAAGTGGGAATCGCTGCCCACCGAAGCAATCAACCCGAACAGCCTCAGCCTCGATACCGCTCCCATCGGCGAGATCATCGACCTGATGATCGCCGAGGACCGCAAGGTGGTCGCGGCGGTGCATCGCGAGCGCGATCGCATCGCCCATGGCGTCGAGATTCTCGCACAGGCGCTGCGGCGCGGCGGCCGCATCTTCTTCATCGGGGCCGGCACCAGCGGCCGCCTCGGCGTCGTCGAGGCGGCCGAGATGCCGCCGACGTTCGGCACCTCCCCCGCCAGCGTGCAGGCGATTATGGCCGGCGGCAAGGATGCCGTCTTCAAGGCCAAGGAAGGCGTCGAGGACGACTACGAGGAAGGCGCGCGCGCGATCGCCCGCCTGCGCCCGAACAAGAAGGACGTCGTCATCGGCGTCTCCGCCAGCGGCCTGACACCGTTCGTCCGCGGCGGCCTCACCCGCGCCCGCAAGAGCGGCCTGCGCATCATCTTCGTCACCTGCTGGCCGGGCGCCGATCTGCAGAACTTCGTCGACCTGGTCATCGCGCCCGGCGTCGGTCCCGAGGTGCTGACGGGCTCGACTCGGCTCAAGGCGGCGACCGCGACCAAGATGGTGCTGAACATGCTCACCACGATCGCCATGGTGCGCATCGGCAAGGCCTACGGCAACCTGATGGTCGACGTTCAGGCCAACTCCCAGAAGCTGAAGGATCGCGCCCGCCGCATCGTCGGCATCGTCACCGGCATCGGCTACGATTCGGCCGACGAACTGCTCCGCCGGGCCCGCTGGAACGTCAAGACCGCGGTCGTCATGCACCGCACCGGCTCGTCCTACACCGCCGCCATCGCCAGGCTCAAACAGGCGGAAGGCTCGACCCGCGACGCCATCGGCGAGGACATCGGTCCCCGCCTGCGCGTCCTCCTGCACCTGGACGAGCCCAAACCCAAGCCGGAGTGATCAGCCGGCGACGTAGT
>JANOIR010000295.1:0-2274 GCA_031407765.1 Vicinamibacteraceae bacterium | reverse complement strand
GCCGGCGAAGCCGCTCCGGCTCGCTGTTCCTTCTCCCTTCGTAGTCTCACCTTGGTTGATTCCAGGCCCGCGCGGCCGGGGATCGCGCGGGAGGCACGCCCATGCGAGGCGTCGTCCGAACGTTCTTGTTCATGTTGGTGGCGCTCACCGCGCTTGCGGGCGCCCTCGTCTACACGGTCGCCAGTCGCGGGCTGTGCACGCGGGTTCAGCCCCGTTGGATCGAGGAGCGAGCCGCCCGCGGGGTGCGGCAGTTGGCTACGTCGTCCGCCGTGCGGGACATGAGCAACCCGGTCACCGGGACGCCGGCTGTGTTCGAAGACGGCCTCGCGCATTTTGCAGACCACTGCGCCAGCTGTCACGGCAACGACGGCAGCGGGACTGACCTGGGGAAGAGCTTCTATCCGCCTGTCCCGGACATGCGGGCGGCCCGGACCCAGAACCTCACCGATGGCGAGCTGTTCTCAATCATCGAGAACGGCATCCGGCTGACAGGCATGCCGGCGTGGGGGAACGGTACGCCCGAGGGCGAAGCGAGCAGTTGGGCGCTGGTGCACTTCATCCGGCGGCTGCCCGCACTCTCGCCCGGCGACATCGCCCGCATGCAGGAGCTCAATCCGAAGAGCCCTGCGGAGTTTCGGGAAGAAGAAGAGGCCCGCCGATTCTTGGCGGGTGACGAGCCGATCAAGACGTCCGCTCCGGCAGAGCGGCAGGGGCACCACTGATCTCAGGGATCGACATCATGAATCGTCATTACTTTGGGGCGGGCCAGGACCGGCGCGAGCTGTTGGAACGGCCTTCCCGCCGAACCTTCGTCAAGGGCATCGCCGTGGCGGGAGCGTCCGCGAGCCTCGGTTGGGTCGACGGGCCGGCGGCTGCGCAGATGCCCGCCACCCGTCGGCCCGGCGAGGCGTTGAGCGGCACGTCCTTCGACCTCGCGATCGGCCAGACCGCGATCAACATCACGGGACGAAGCCGCGTGGCCACGACGGTGAACGGCTCGCTTCCAGCACCGACCTTGCGCTGGCGCGAAGGAGACACGGTGACACTGCGCGTCCGGAACGATCTCGGGCCGGGCGGGGGCGACACGTCCATCCACTGGCACGGCATCCTGCTGCCCGCGAACATGGACGGCGTCCCGGGCTTGAGCTTTCACGGCATCCGGCCAGGAGAGACCTACACCTACCGCTTCGACGTGAAGCAGGGCGGCACCTACTGGTACCACAGCCACTCGGGGTTTCAGGAGCAGGTCGGTGTCTACGGCCCACTCGTGATCCAGCCGCTGAAGCCATCGCCGTTCACGTACGACCGCGAGCACGTGGTGATGCTGTCGGACTGGACCGACGAGGATCCCAGGCGCATCTTCAGCAAACTGAAGAAGCAGTCGGACTACTACAACTTCAACCAGCGCACGGCCGGTGACTTCGTCGCCGACGTCAAGCGCCAGGGACTTCGGCAAACCGTGTCGGACCGGCTGATGTGGGGCCAGATGCGGATGGCACCGACCGATCTCGCCGACGTCAGCGGCTACACCTACACGTATCTGATGAATGGCTTGCCGCCGGCGGCCAACTGGACCGGGCTGTTCAAGCCCGGAGAGCGCATTCTCCTTCGGTTCATCAACGGGTCTGCGATGACGTACTACGACGTGCGGATACCGGGTCTGAAGATGACCGTCGTGGCCGCAGACGGGCAGTACGTCCACCCCGTCACCGTCGATGAGTTCCGGATCGCGGTCGCGGAAACCTTCGACGTCATCGTCGAACCCGCTGGTCAGGATGCGTTCACGGTCTTCGCTCAGTCGATGGACCGTACCGGGTACGCGGCTGGAACGCTCGCGGTTCGGGAGGGGTTGAAAGCCCCAGTTCCGACACCGGACCCCAGGCAGCTCCTCATGATGACGGACATGGGGATGGCGCACGGCGCCATGGGGCACGACATGTCCGCCATGAGGCCGCCTTCCAGTTCAGGCGCGACCGATTCGCACGCGGGGCACACCATGCCCCCATCCCCGCCGCCGCAGCCGCCATCGGATCCGCATGCCGGCCACGCGATGCCGAAGGCGCCGGGCAGCGATCAGGGTGCGCCACCGGCGGCGCTCGATCCGCATGCGGCGCCCGAAATGTCTGCGATGCGCGGCAGGCCGGCAGGGGAGGCGTCGATGCAGATGCACCCGCCGAGCGAGAACGGCAATCCGCTCGTCGACAACCAGGCGATGCAGCCGATGTCGCGCCTCGATGATCCCGGCGTCGGCTTGCGGGACAACGGGCGACGCGT
>JANOIR010000275.1:0-3338 GCA_031407765.1 Vicinamibacteraceae bacterium | reverse complement strand
CGCCCGCGACACCCGCAAGGTCAAGGTCTTCGGCGCCTGGAACGTCGCGGACAGCTCCGGCTTCGCCCGCACCATCGGCTCGTGGAGCCTGCGCGACAACCTGTCGCTCGAGGGCTCGGTCGGCTGGTTCTTCGGCGAGGGGGACGACACGATCTCCCGCTTTGCCGATCGCGACTTCGTGGCGGTGTCCCTGAAGACCTACTTCTGAGCTCATGCCATATCGGATGCTGGTGTCTGATATGGTATCGTCGACTCTATGGACGCCGTTCAGAAGATCACCGTAGGCATTTCGGCCGAACTTCTCGCCAAAGCCCAGCGCGCGAGCGGCGCGGGTATCACCGAGACCGTCCGGACAGGCCTCCAGCTCGTTGCCGCGTCCGAGGCATACATCCGGTTGCGTCAGCTCCGAGGCAAGGTCCGCTTCTCTCGCACCGCGGCCGAGTTGAAAGCGGACCGGTGATCGCCGCTGACACAAGCACCTGGATCGCGTTCTTCCAAGGAGCATCGGGCTGGGACGTCGAACTGCTAGACCGCGCACTGGGTGACCGGCAGGTCCTGATGCCGCCGCCAGTCCTCACCGAGCTATTGAGTGATCCGAAGCTGACGCAAGACGTAAGAGCGACGCTCACCGAGTTGCCCTTGCTCGAGATCGGCGATGGCTTCTGGCAACGAGCCGGTGAGCTGCGTGCCAACGTGCTCGCCAAGCGGCGCAAGGCCCGTCTGGGCGACGCCCTGATCGCCCAAGCATGCGTGGACAGTGCCGTCTCCCTGATCACTCGCGATCGGGACTTCCGCTCCTTCGCAGAGTCGGCCGACCTCGATCTGGTGGTCGAGGCTTTGTGAGCTACCTCCGTCTGTGACTGAGTCGGAAACCGTCGGTGTGGTCGACAGGGGACAGACCTTTGACGTCACCATCGCCACCCACGCCGCGATGCCTGGCGGGTCGACCGACGATCGGCTGCTGACTGGCGCGCTGGTAGCGGCGGGCGCGCGCGTCCGGCTCGCGGTCTGGAACGATCGGGACATCGACTGGTCGTCGTCGGCCCAGACCGTGATCCGGTCCACGTGGGACTACCACCTGGATCCGGACGCGTGGTTCGCCTGGCTGGCACGCGTGGCGCCGGTCACGCGCCTGTTCAACGACGCCGCGGTGCTGCGCTGGAACAGCGACAAGCGCTACATGCTCGACCTCGAACGAGCCGGCGTCTCGATCGTACCGACCGAGCACGTGACGCATGGTGACCGGCTGGACCTGGCCGGCTGCTGCGCTGCGCGAGGCTGGACCGACATCGTCGTCAAGCCCGCGATCGGCGCGAGCGCCAAGGGCGCCGAGCGCTTTACCGGCGCGGCGATCGGCGAACGGGCGCAGGCTCACCTCGACGCCTTGCTGGGCAACGGTGACGCGCTGGTGCAGCCCTTTCAGGACGCCGTCGAGAAGGCGCGCGAGCGCTCGCTCGTCTTCCTCGGCGGCCGCTTCTCGCATGGGTTCACCAAGCCGCCGTTCCTGCGCGGCGTCGGCGACGGCCTCGGCGAGCAGCTGCACGAGCCGACTGACGCGGAGCATCGCCTGGCAGAGTCCGCGCTGGCAGCGGCACCGGGCGCCGTGACCTATGCACGCGTCGACGTCGTCCCGACGCCGGACGGGCCGCGCCTGATGGAGCTGGAGCTGATCGAGCCCGACCTCGGCCTGCGTCTGCATCCGCCCTCGATCGCGGCGTTGGCCGGTGCCATCAACGCGAGCTGACGTCCCCCTTCTGGCGATGCCAGGCCCGTTCCGCTTGCGCTCGGGCGCGGTTGAGGGGACGATGCGGACACGTGCGAGTCATCCCCATCACCGGAACGAATGCCGGGCCAATGACCGGCCGCGGCACCAACGCGTACCTGCTCCCCGGCGCCCGCCCGACCCTGATCGACGCGCCCGAGGCGTCCGAGGCCTTCGTCGATCGCGTGGCTGATGCCCTCGAGACGGAGCAGCCAGGCTCCACGCTGGCGCAGGTCCTCGTCACGCATTTTCATCACGATCACGTCGATGGTGTGGGGGCCCTGGCGAAGCGCTGGCCCGACGTGACGATTGCCAAGTTCCCGTTCCCGGAGCAGGACGCGGCGCACCAGGTCACGTGGACGCCGCTGAAGGATGGTCAGCTCGTGGCGGCCGGCGACGGCACGCTGTGGACGCTGCACACCCCGGGACACGCCCCAGACCACCTGGCGTTCCTGGAGATGCGCTCGAGCCTCCTGTTCTGCGGCGACCTGCTGGTGAACGGCGGAACGGTGGCGATCGCGCCGTCGGCCGGCGGCGACATGGCGCTGTACCTGAAGTCGCTGCGGCGTCTCCTCGAGGATCAGCCGCGGCGGATTTATCCCGGTCACGGTCCGCCGGTCGACAACCCCGGCGCCTTGATCCGCGCCTACATCACGCATCGCCTGGGTCGCGAGACGCAGATCCTCGACGAACTGGCCAAGTCGGGCGGCACCGAGGAGGAGTTGACCTCGCGTGTCTACCCGGAGGTCGGCCCGGAGCTGCGCGAAGCCGCGCGGGAGAACCTCCGCGCGCATCTGCTCAAGCTGGCCGCCGAAGGCCGTGCCCGCGAGGCAGATGGCGGCTGGCGGGCAGGCGCCTGATGGCGTGCGTCCTCCGCTTGAACGTGGATCGCAGCGTGGGCGAGGCGTGGATGGCGAGCCCTCCGTTCGGCCGTCCCGCGATGTGGGAGGGCGGAGGGCCAAGCGAACGGGGCCGAGGCCGGCGGATGGGCCTCAATCTTCGCGTCAGTGAACGGGGCTTTCAGGACTTCCGCGGCCAGCTCGCGGATGCCAAGCGCTTTCTCCGTGGGTACGGACCACGCCTGCACGTGCTCTTGCAGACGCCAAGCGTCAAGAGGGCATCCCTCGATTTCGGAGTGTCGGACGAGATCGACGGCGGGCGCGGGCCAGCGGTCATCATGTACTTCGTTTTGCCCAGGGATCTCGTCTTGCGCGCGGCCGGGCTCGGAATCGCTCTGGAGCTGTCGATCTATCCAATCCACCGGCGGATGACCAGCAAGGGTCTCCGCTAGTCCCCGCGTCCGCCGCGCAGCGGGCCGATAATCCGTTCCAATTGTTCGAGATACACCCCGAGCGCCTTCTGGCCCGCCCGGGTCAGCTGGTACTCCGTGCGGGCCACCCGGCCTTCCGTGTTGCGGGTCGCCGCGACGTAGCCCGCCTGTTCGAGCTTCTGCAGGCCGGCGTTGAGATTTCCGTCGGTCGCGCCCAGGGCGTCGCGCAGCTCCGTGAAGGTGCGCCGCTCGGCGGTCGCCAGGGCGACGACGATCCCGAGGCGGAGGGGCCCGTGGATGGTGCGG
>JANOIR010000208.1:0-8518 GCA_031407765.1 Vicinamibacteraceae bacterium | reverse complement strand
GCCGGCGACGATCATCCCGAGCATCGTCGTGCCGCTGTCGCTGGTCGGCACCTTCGGCGTGATGTACCTGGCCGGCTTCTCGATCAACAACCTGACGCTGATGGCGTTGACCATCGCCACCGGGTTCGTCGTCGATGACGCCATCGTCATGGTCGAGAACATCGCCCGCCACATCGAGATGGGCGAGACACCGTTCCAGGCGGCGCTGAAGGGCGCCGAGGAGATCGGCTTCACGCTGGTCTCGCTGACGGTGTCGCTGATCGCCGTGCTGATCCCGCTGCTGTTCATGGCCGACGTGGTCGGCCGCCTGTTCCGCGAGTTCGCGATCACGCTGGCGGTCTCGATCCTGATTTCGCTGGTCGTGTCGCTGACGCTGACGCCGATGATGGCGGCGCGGCTGCTCAAGCACCAGCGCGAGGATGAGCAGGGCTGGTTCTATCGGCGCACCGGCCAGATCCTCGACGGCATCGTTGCCTGGTACGGCACGCTCCTGCGGGTGGTGCTGAACCACCAGCCGGTCACGCTGCTCGTCGCGATCGGGACGCTGGTGCTCACGGTGCTCCTCTACATGTGGGTGCCGAAGGGCTTCTTCCCGGTGCAGGACACCGGCGCCATCCAGGTGATCACCGAGGCGCCCCAGTCGGTGTCGTTCTCGGCGATGGCCGAGCGCCAGCAGGCCGCGGCGCGGGTCATCCTCCAGGATCCCGACGTCCACGGGCTGTCGTCGTTCATCGGCATCGACGGCGGCAACGCCACGCTCAACAGCGGGCGCATGCTGGTGACATTGAAGTCGATCGAGGAGCGGTCGCTGAGCGCGACCGGAGTGATCCAGCGGCTGCGCACCAGCGTCGCCAAGGTGCCGGGGATCACCGTCTACTTCCAGCCGGTCCAGGACCTGACCATCGAAGATCGGGTCAGCCGCACCCAGTTCCAGTTCACCCTCGACGATCCCAACGCGGAGCGGCTCGCGCAGTGGGTGCCGCGGCTGATCGACAAGCTGAAGACACTGCCGCAGATCAGCGACGTCGCCAGCGATCTGCAGAACAAGGGCCTGCAGGCCTTCGTCGACATCGACCGCGACGCCGCCAGCCGGCTCGGGGTGAGCGTCTCGGCGATCGACGACGCCCTCTACGACGCCTTCGGCCAGCGGCTCATCTCGACCATCTACACGCAGGCCAACCAGTACCGCGTGGTCCTGGAAGCGGCGCCGCGGTATCAGCTCGGGCCCGAGTCGCTCGGCCAGATCCACGTTGCCGCGACCGGCACGGCCCAGGGCGGCACCGCCGGCGTCCAGGGCAGCGGCTCGACGAGCATGCAGATTCCGCTGTCCAGCATCGCCCGGATCGTCGAACGCGAATCCAGCCTGGTGATCAACCACGCTGCGCAGTTCCCCGCCGCGACGGTGTCGTTCAACCTCGCCCAGGGCGTGTCGCTCGGCGAAGCGGTCGCGGCGATCGAAACCGCGCAGCTCGAGATGCAGATGCCGGCCAGCATCCAGGTTCGCTTCCAGGGCGCGGCCGAAGCCTTCCGCTCCTCGCTCGACAGCACGCTGATCCTGATCGTGGCGGCCATCGTCACGATGTACATCGTGCTGGGCGTGCTCTACGAGAGCTACGTGCACCCGATCACGATTCTCTCGACGCTGCCGTCGGCCGGCGTCGGCGCGCTGCTGGCGCTCAAGATAGTCGGCACCGACCTGAGCCTGATCGCCGTCATCGGCATCATCCTGCTCATCGGCATCGTCAAGAAGAACGCGATCATGATGATCGACTTCGCCCTCGACGCCGAGCGCAACGACGGCATGTCGCCGGTCGACGCGATCTACCAGGCCGCGCTGCTCCGCTTCCGCCCGATCCTGATGACGACGCTGGCGGCACTGTTCGGGGCGCTGCCGCTGATGTTCTCCAGCGGGTCGGGCGCCGAGCTGCGCCAGCCGCTCGGCCTGGTGATGGTCGGCGGCCTGCTCGTCAGCCAGGTGCTGACCCTCTTCACGACGCCGGTCATCTACCTGTTCTTCGATCGCCTGGGCCGCCGCTGGTCGACGGCCCCGCAGCCGAAGCTCGTCACCGAAGACGCCCCGGCCTAGCCGTTTGCCATGAGCCTGTCTTCTCCGTTCATCCAGCGGCCGGTCGCGACCACGCTGCTCAACCTGTCGGTGGTGCTCGCCGGCGCGGTGGCGTTCACGCTGCTGCCGGTGTCGCCGCTGCCGCAGATCGATTTCCCGGTCATCTTCGTCTCGGCCAACCTGCCCGGAGCCAGCCCCGAGACGATGGCCTCGACCGTGGCCACGCCGCTCGAGCGCGCCCTCGGCACCATCGCCGGGGTCAGCGAGCTGTCCTCGAACAGCTCGCAGGGGTCGGCCCGCATCAACGTGATGTTCGACCTCGGCAAGGACATCAACGTCGCCGCGCGCGAGGTCCAGGCGGCGATCAATGCCAGCCGCTCGCTGCTGCCGAGCGCCCTGCCGGGCATGCCGCAGTACCGCAAGATCAACCCGTCGCAGGCGCCGATCATGATCCTGGCGCTGACCTCACCGACGCGCACGACCAGCGAGATGTACGACCTCGCCTCGACCGTGCTGGCGCAGAAGGTGGCCCAGGTCACCGGCGTCGGCGACGTCACCGTCGGCGGCGGCTCGCTGCCCGCCGTCCGCGTCGAGCTGCAGCCCTACGCCCTGATGCAGTACGGCATCGCGCTCGACGACGTGCGGCGGTCGATCTCGAGCGCCAACCTGCTGCGGCCGAAGGGCGGGATCGAGGACGCGACGCGCTTCTGGCAGATCCAGGCCAGCGATCAGCTGACCAAGGCCAAGCAGTACGAGCCGCTGATCGTGACCTACCGCAACGGCGCCCCGGTGCGGCTCTCGGACATCGCCAAGGTCACCGACGGCGTCGAGGATCGCTTCAACAGCGGCTACTTCAACACCCAGCCCGCCGTCCTGCTCCTCATCAGCCGACAGCCCGACGCCAACATCATCCAGACGGTGGACGCGATCACCAATCAGCTGCCGACGCTGCGCGCGTTCCTGCCCGGCGGCGTCGAGCTGCACGTCGCCAGCGACCGCTCGCCGGCGATCCGGGCCACGCTGCACGAGGCCGAGCGCTCGCTGCTCATCGCCGTGGCGCTCGTGATCGTCGTGGTGCTGCTGTTCCTGGCCAACGTCCGCGCCTCGATCATCCCGGTGGCCGCGGTGCCGGTGTCGCTGGTCGGCAGCTTCGCGGTGATGTACGTGATGGGCTTCTCGCTCAACAACCTGTCGCTGATGGCACTCATCGTCGCCACCGGCCTGGTCGTCGACGACGCCATCGTCGTGCTCGAGAACATCACCCGCCATGTCGAGAAGGGCGTGCCGCCGCTCGAAGCGGCGCTCATTGGCGCGCGCGAGGTCGGCTCGACGCTGCTGTCGATGAACCTGGCCATCGTCGCGGTCTTCGCCTCGATGCTGTTCATGGGCGGCATAGTCGAGCGGCTGTTCCGCGAGTTCTCGATCACGCTGGTCGCCGCAATCATGATCTCGCTGGTGGTGTCGCTGACCCTGACGCCGATGCTGTGCGGGCGCTGGCTGAAGGCGTCGCACAAGAAGCCGAACCTGTGGAAGCGCGGCACCGATCGCGCCTTCGGGGCGCTGCTGCGCTTCTACGACCGCACGCTGGTCTGGTCGCTGAAGCACGCGCCGCTGGTGATCTGCCTGCTGCTCGGGGTGATGGCGCTCAACGTGCGCCTCTACATCGCCGCCCCGAAGAGCTTCCTGCCGAACCAGGACACCGGACAGCTCGGCGGCTTCATCCGCGGCGACGACGGCACCTCGTTCCAGGTGATGCAGCCGAAGATCGAGGTGTTCCGCAAGGCCATCCTCGCCGACCCGGCGGTGCAGAGCGTCGCCGGCTTCATCGGCGGCGGCCGCGGCGTCAACAACGCGCAGACCTTCGTCCGCCTCAAGCCGCTGAAGGAGCGCAAGGTCTCGGCGCAGGTGGTCGCCGACCGCATCCGCAGGACCATGCCCAAACTGGCCGGGGCGCGGATGTTCCTCAACGCCGAGCAGGACATCCGTTTCGGCGGGGGCGGCGGCAACGCGCAGCACAGCTACACGCTGCTGGCCGACGACCTCACCGCGCTGCGGGTGTGGGGCGCGCGGGTGCGGACGGCGCTGGCCGACCTGCCGGAGCTGACCGGCATCGAGGACGAGCTGATCGCCAGCCAGCAGGTGACGCTCAACGTCGACCGGACGACGGCGCGGCAGCTCGGCATCGGCATGACCGACGTCACCAACGCCTTGAACAACGCCTTCGGCCAGCGCCAGGTGTCGACCATCTACAACGCGCTCAACCAGTACCGCGTGGTGATGGAGGTGGCGCCCGGCTTCGCGCAGGGACCCGAGGCGCTCGACCGGCTCCGCGTCGTCGCCGGCGGCCAGATCGTGCCGCTGTCGTCGTTCAGCACGTATCAGCACACGGTCGCCCGCGACCGCGTCAACCACTTTCAGCAGTTCGCCTCGACCTCGATCTCGTTCGAGCTGACCCCCGGCGTGAGCATGAGCCAGGCCACGGCGGCGATCGATCTCGCCGTGGCGCGGCTGGCCATGCCGTCCTCGATCCAGGGCAGCATGCAGGGCAACAGCCGGCTGTTCCAGCAGGCGCAGGGCAACCAGCCGATGGCCATTCTCGCCACGCTGCTGATCGTCTACATCGTGCTGGGGGTCCTCTACGAGAGCTACGTCCACCCGCTGACGATCCTGTCGACGCTGCCCTCCGCCGGCGTCGGCGCGCTGCTGGCGCTGCAGCTGCTCAACACCGAATTCAGCCTGGTGGCCATGCTCGGCGTCTTCCTGCTGGTCGGCGTGGTGATGAAGAACGCGATCCTGATGATCGACGTGGCGCTGCAGTTCGAGCGCGAGAATGATTTGTCGCCCTATGACGCCATCCGCGAGGCGTGCCTCCTCCGGCTGCGCCCGATCCTCATGACGACGCTGGCGGCGCTGCTCGGCGCGCTCCCGCTGATGCTGTTCCAGGGTGAAGGCGCCGAGCTGCGCCGGCCGCTCGGCATCGCCATCGTCGGCGGTCTCTTCGTCAGCCAGGTGCTCACGCTCTACACCACGCCGGTCGTATACCTGTATCTGGACCGGATGCGCCTCTGGGGCGCCGGCAAGCGGGCTCGCCGCCGCGCCGCCAAGCTCGCCCACACGCCGCACCCCGCCGAGGCGTAGCGGCACGCTGACCACCAGCGACTCCGGAGTCGGCCCCCCGACGACTCCGGAGTCGTGTCCCGATCCGCCAACTGTGCTACCGGCCGCGGTATGCTCACCGGCATGCTCCGGCTCGTCCTTGCCTCGCTCGTCCCGATCGGGGCATCGCTCGTCGCGATCGGGCTCGGCGCGCCCGTCCCCGCGTCGGCGCAAGCCGATGACGCTTTCGAGACGATCCGCGATTGGGACGCCGACCTCGCCGACAAGCCGCAGACCGAGAGCACACTCGACACGCTGCGGCTGCGCGCTGGCCGCATCTGGACGAGGCACGCCTACGCGGACTTCGTCCTGCGCTTCGAGTATCGACCGCTGACGGAGACCGGCGGTGGTGAGCTGCTGCTGCGATCCAGCATCGATGCCGGCCGCGACGTCCACGCCTACGAGGTCGTGCTCGGCCACCGCGCCGAGCGCGGCCGAGTATCGGCCAGCCGCCAGGTGCTGCACGAGCTGGGCTTCACCGCGCCGCCGCCGATCGCAGATGCGGCCGCCTGGGTCGTCGCCGAGGTCCGGGCGGAGGGCGATCGGCTCAGCGTCAGCCTCGACGGCGTCGTCGTCAGCACCGCGGATCGCGCCGAGACCCGCATCGGTGTCATCGGCTTCCGGGCCGCCCGGGGGGGCGTCGAGCTGCGCGGGATGCGGGTCGCCAAGCTCGCCCTCGATCCGGTGGCCATCGGCGTCGGGCTGCCGCGGGCGAACGCCCCGGGCATCACGGCGCCAACGGTCACACGCCGCGCCTACCCGGCTTACACCAAAGCTGCGATGCAGGCCAAGGCGCAGGGCGTCGCCACGGTGGAGTTCGTCGTCGAGGCCGACGGCCGCATCGGCGAGGTGCGGGTGCTCGACGCGCCGCATCCCGACCTCGCGCGCACGTCCGTCGAATGCCTGCGCAAGTGGCGCTTCATGCCGGCGGTGAGAGACAACGTTCCCATCGCCGTGGTCGCGACGATGGAGTTGAGCTTCCGCCTGAAATAGACTCCTCGCGTGCCCGACCCCGCCGGTGCCCTCCCCGCCCAGGACATCTGCCCGCTGTGCGGCGCCGCCAACGACTGCGGGCTGGCCGCCGGGGCCTCGACCTGCTGGTGCTTCACGACGACGATCCCGGCGGCGGCGATCGAGCGGGTGCCCGAGGCGGCTCGTGACCGCAGCTGCATCTGCGCCGCCTGCGCCGGTCAGACGGATGCGGCGCCGGCGTCTCCCCTCGAGACCTGAGCCGATGTCGAGCCGGTCATTCTCCGCCACCGTCGTCCGCGAGGGCACGATGTGCTACATCCCGGTGCCCTTCGACCCGAAGACCGTCTTCGGCACGGTGCGGGCACCGGTCGTCGTCACCATCGACCGCTACACGTTCCGCAGCCGGATTGTGGCGATGGGCGGGCCCGTGTGCGTAGGGCTGCGCAAGAGCCATCGCGAGGCCGCCGGTCTCGAGGGTGGCGAGACCGTCAAGGTGACGCTGGCGCTCGACACCGCGGAGCGCACCGTCACGCCGCCGGCCGACCTGCTGCGCGCGTTGAAGGCCGCACCAGGAGCCCTCGACGCCTGGAAGGCGTCCAGCTACACCCACCAGCGGGAGCACGTCGAAGCCATCGAAGGCGCGAAGAAGCCCGAGACGCGCGAACGGCGGGTTGCGGCCGCCGTGGCCATGGTGGCAGCGAAGGCCACGAAGGCCGGGCGCCCGAAAGCCGCCGCCGCTCAGGCGACGGCGGGCAGTCCGTCGACGTCCCGATCGGGCGGCACCCATTCGGCGCGCGCCCGCACGTCGCGCACGACGTCGAAGCTGTAGGCCCGCTGCGGCAGGTCACGATCATCGCCGAACCGGCCGAGGGCCGCGCTCGCCGCCGCCCAGCGGCTGGTGACCCCGCTCTCGCGGACGTGGGCGGCAATCACCAGCGTCCAGAACCGCGTGAGCGTCTCGTGATAGCCGCTGGTCGCGGTGTGGACGATGCCGCAGGCCCGCGCGAACTCCAGGATGCCGGCCTTGACGATGGCGAACGTCGCATCGGGGTCGTGATCGAAGGCGTAGTAGGCGCACACGGCGACGTGCGCCCCATGCGTCCATTCGGCCCGGGACACGCGGCCGTCGTGCCAGCCGGCGACGAACGCCTCGAGGATCTCCGGGCTGGTCGCGAAGTGGTGGGTCGTCATCCGGACAGTATTTATCGTTTGTATTTTCAGGTCAATACAATCGATTACAATGTTCAACATGCTAGACACAATTGATTCGAATGCCGCCGACGCGTTGCAACAGGACGGGCGCGCCAGCTGGGCAGAGCTCGGCGCCACGCTCGGGCTCTCGGCACCGGCCGCTGCCGAACGGGTCCGCAAGCTGATCGAGGGTGGAACCATCCGCGGCTTCGGGGCCGTGCTCGATCCCGAAGCTGCCGGATTTCCCGTGCTGGCCTTCGTGGCCGTGACGCTGGAGCGGCAGGGCGCTCGGCGTGCCTTCCTCGACGGCGTGCGGGCGCATCCGCTGATTCAGGAATGCCACCACGTCGCCGGCGACGACGACTTCCTGCTCAAGGTGCGGGCGCGCAGCCTGGGCGAACTGGAGTCGGTGCTGGCCGACGAGCTGAAGGGCCGCCTGGGTATCGCGCGGACGCGGACGACGATCGTGTTGGGGACGGCGAAAGAGACGCTACGACTGCCCGTCGGGCCGTCTGCGGCGCCGGCGAACGCGGCCAGGCCTCGGGCCGCTCGGCGGAGGCGCTGACGGGGCCGCAGTGTCCGGCCGCGACGGGCTCAGGCGCGCGCGTGCGGCCCGAGCCAGAACAGCGTGGCGTCGCCGTCGCTCGTGCGCAGCGCAATGAGCGCGTAAAGCGACGTCGCGACATTGCCGAGCACGAAGATGGCGACGACCCAGCCGGCGGTGCGCAGCACCGAGCGCTCGCGGGCGGCGATCCAGCCGGCGAACAGCGCGCCGCCGGCATAGACGTCGATCACGGAGATCACGCCCCAGGGCATCCGCATGATGACCCGGCCCTCGCGCCAGAAGTCGCCGGCGACGAGCCCGTAGGTGACGGCTGCGGTCATCGTCGCGAGGCATCCGCCGATCAAGAGCGCGCGTCCAGTCATGAAGGGTCTCCAGCAGGCACGCCGGAGGTCCGGCGCGTGAAGCGATAGTGGGCGACACCCCATTCGGTGCCGCCGGCGGTGGCGAAGAGCTCGGCGCAGGCCAGGAAGAACAGGCGCCACCGGCGCAGGGCGAGCCGTCCCTGGCCGGGCCCGCTGGCGCCGTCGAGGATGCGCGCCAGGCCGTCGCGATCGGCGTCGAGGTTGTCG
>JANOIR010000201.1:0-23942 GCA_031407765.1 Vicinamibacteraceae bacterium | reverse complement strand
CGCCCGCGCCCAGGCTGCCGTGGGCGTGATCCCGGCGTTCGCCGCCGCGGCGATCACGCAGGCCGCCGTCGCCGCCGGCTTCGACGCCGAGGCACTGGCACGCGACGCCCAAGCGTCGGCCACGATCGCGATCCCGCTGGTCGCCGCGCTGACCGCGCGGGTCGAGGCGATCGACCCCGTCGCCGCGCGCTACGTCCACTGGGGCGCCACCAGCCAGGACATCGTGGACACGGCGGTGTCGGTGCAGATCGAGCTGGCCGGCCACGCACTGAAGCGTGAACACGCGGCGCTGGCGGAACAGCTTCGACTGCTGTCCGATCGACACGCCGACACGGTGATGCTCGGCCGCACGCTGCTGCAGCCCGCGCCGCCGACCACGTTCGGCCTCAAGGTGGCGGGCTGGTACGCAAGCCTGTGCCGGAGCTGGGTTCGCGTCGAGCAGGCGTGGCACGACGCCGCGCGCGTCCAGCTCGGCGGCGCGGCCGGCACCCTCGCGGCGTTCGGGGATCGCGGCCCGGAGATCGTCGACGCGCTCGAGCGCGAGCTGCGGCTGCTGCCGCCGGCCGCCGCCCCGTGGCACACCACGCGCGATCGGTACGCGGCGTTCGTCGCCGCCTGCGCGATCTACGGCGGCGTCCTCGGCAAGATGGCCCGCGACGTCAGCCTGCTGATGCAGTTCGAGGTCGGCGAGGTGCGCGAGGCCGGCGGCGGCTCGTCGGCGATGCCGCACAAGCAGAACCCCTCGGGCTGCGCGCGCACGCTGGCTGCGGCGGCACGGCTGCCTGGGCTCGCGGCCACGATGCTCGCCGGGCACGTCCAGGAGCACGAGCGGGCGGTCGGCGCGTGGCAGGCCGAGTGGCCGGTGATTGCCGACGCCGTGCAGGCGACCGGCGCCGCGCTCGAGGCGATGCGCGACGTGATGGCCGGGCTCACGGTCGATCCGGCGCGCATGCGCGCCAACCTGGACGCGACGCGCGGCGCCGTCTTTGCCGAGCGCGTGATGCTGCTGGCTGCGCCCGTGCTCGGTCGCGCCCGGGCCCGCGAGCTGGTGCAGGGAGCGCTCGCCCGCTCGCAGGTCGACGGCCGGACGCTAGGCGACGCGGTGCGTTCCGACGCGGAGCTCGCGCGCGTCGTGCCGGAGGCCGACCTGCAGTCGCTCGACGATCCGCGCGCGTACCTCGGCGCGGCCGAGACCCTGCGCCTGCGCCTGTTGGCGTCCGCGCCCGTAGCCCCTGCCGACCCCCGCTGACACCATGGCCTTCGCCCGGCTCGACGACATCCGCTGCTACTACCGGCTCGACGGCGTTCCCGGACGTCCCGTCGTCGTGCTCGCGCACTCGCTCGGCTGCGATCACGGCATGTGGGACCCGCAGGTTGCCGCGCTCGCGACGCGTTTCCACGTGCTGCGCTACGACCATCGTGGGCACGGCGCCAGCGATGCGCCAGCCGGCGACTACACGATCGAGCAGCTCGCGCGTGACGCGCTCGCCCTGCTCGACCGCCTTGGGCTCGAGCGGGTGGCGTGGTGCGGCGTGTCGCTCGGCGGCATGGTCGGCCAGTGGATCGGCGCGCACGCCGGCGACCGCCTGTCGCACCTGGTGCTCGCCAACACCTCACCGCGCATCGCCGATCTGGCCGGCATGGAAGCGCGGCGGCGCACCGTGCTGACCGATGGCATGGGTGCGGTCGCCGACGTGGCGATGGCGCGCTTCTTCGCCGCACCGCTCCTCGCAACGCCGCTCGTCGCCTCGACGCGGTCGGCGTTCCTGGCCACCGATCCCGCCGGCTACGCCGGCTGCTGCGCGGCGCTGCGCGACTTCGACGGCACGCCGCTGCTGCCGCGGATCGCCACGCCCACGCTGATCGTCAGCGGCGACGCCGACGCGTCGATGCCGTGGGAGGGACACGGCGCCGTGCTCGCCGGCGCAATCCCGGGTGCGGTGGCGGTGCGCCTCGCGACCGCGCACCTGTCGAACCTCGGGCTGCCGAGGACGTTCGCGCGGACGTTGATCACGTTCCTCGCGGCCGACGGTCGAGCGGCGTACGATGCCGGCCTCGACGTGCGGCGCGCCGTGCTCGGCGCCGGCTACGTCGACGGCCGGCTGGCAGCGGCCACCGACTTGACCCGCGACTACCAGCGATGGATCACCGAGTACGCCTGGGGCGGCATCTGGTCGCGGCCGGGCCTCGAGGTCGACACCCGCCGCCTGTTGGTGCTGGCGATCACCGCCGCACTCGGGCGCTGGGAGGAGTTCAGGCTGCACCTACGCGCCGGACTCGCCGCAGGGCTCGAGTGGGCCGACGTCGAGGAAGTGCTGCTGCAAACGGGCGTCTACGCCGGCCTGCCGGCAGCCAACACCGCGTTCGCCATCGCGTCGGAGCTGCGCGACGGTTGACGGCCGACGTCGAGCGCGCGCACTTCGTCGCCGGCACGTGTGAGGTGGTCGAGGGCTGCCGCGGAGCGAGATCCGTGTAGGCATTCTGACGACACACGAACATCCGTGGTAGGCACCGCGCTCTTCCGAATCAGCGACTTGTTCGAGCTCCGTCGGTTCAACTACTGTCGCGCGACCACAGCCGGTCGGGGGAAACGGTGCTGATCGAACGTGTCTGAGACGCGCGTGGCCGTCGGCATCGTCGGCGCGGGACCGGCCGGACTCCTGCTCGGTCACCTGTTGAACCGGGCGGGCATCGAGTCGGTCACGGTGGAGATCCGGTCCGAAGCCCACGTCATCGATCGCGTTCGTGCCGGCGTGCTCGAACAGGCGACCGTCGATCTGCTGACCGAAGTCGGGCTCGGCGAACGGCTGGCGCGGGAAGGCATGCGGCACGAGGGGCTGTACCTCGCGTTCGGGGGCCGCCGCCACCGGGTGGACCTGTCGGAGCTCACGGGCGGTCGGGCGATCACGGTGTACGGGCAGAATGAGGTCGTGCGCGACCTGTTGGTGGCGCGGCGCGCGGCCGGAGCCCGCCTGATTTTCGAGGCTGAGGACGTACGCGTATCGGATCTGGAATCGGACGCTCCTGCGCTGCAGGTGCAGGCCTTGGGCGTGACCACGACGTTCCGGTGCGACTACATCGCCGGATGCGACGGCTTTCATGGGGCCTGCCGCACGGCGGTGCCGCAGGATTCCCTCCAGTGCTACGAGCGGGTGTACCCTTTCGCGTGGCTCGGCGTGCTGGCGCAGGCGGCGCCCTCGTCGCACGAGCTCGTCTACTGCCTGCACGATCGGGGGTTCGCGTTGTTCAGCATGCGATCGCCCCAGATCACGCGTCTCTATCTGCAGTGCTCGCCCGACGATCGCGTCGAGCGCTGGCCTGACGATCGCATCTGGGGCGAGCTGCGGGCACGACTGACCGCCGATGACGGCTGGGCACCGAACGAGGGGCCGATTCTCCAGAAGGGTGTCACGCCGATGCGGAGCTTCGTCGTAGAACCGATGCGCTATCGGCGACTCTTCCTGGCCGGCGATGCGGCGCACATCGTGCCGCCGACCGGCGCCAAGGGGCTGAACCTCGCGGTGGCCGACGTCTGGCGCCTCGCGTGCGCGCTCGAGGCCCGGTACCGGCGCGGCCTCGAGGCAGGTCTCGACGACTACTCCGATGCCGGTCTTCGCCGCGCCTGGCGGGCGCAGCGCTTCTCGTACTGGATGACGACGCTGCTCCACCGCCCCGACGACGCGACCCCGTTCGATTGGCGCCGCCAGCATGCCGAACTGGAGTATGTAGTCGGCTCGCGCGCCGCCTTGACCACTCTGGCCGAGAACTACGTCGGCATTCCCTTGAGCTGACGGTGCGTGACGTTTGCGAGTGGTCTCGGGCCAGGAGGTCGTAAACGTGGCAGCCATGCCTTCAGCGCCTCTCCGCGCCTCTCGCATCCTGCCTCCGGACACGATCGTGCACGTCGACGAGCGCGGCCGCTGGCGGGCCTCCTCGCCGCATCCCCTGCCGTCCTACTCCACCACGCTGACGGATCGTCTCGCGTATTGGGCCGAGCAGGCGCCCGACCGCACGTTTCTTGCCGTCCGCCGCAACGATGGCGGCTGGCGGCGCCTCACGTATGCGGCCGCGCTCGAGGCGACGCGGCGCATCGCGCAGGCGCTGCTCGATCGGAACCTGTCGGCGGAGCGGCCCGTCGTCATCCTGTCGGGGAACGGGATCGAGCATGCGCTCGTGGCGCTGGCATCGATGCACGTCGGTATCCCGTATGCACCGGTGGCGCCGTCGTACTCGCGCCTGTCGAAGGACTATCGGACGCTGGGGCTCGTGATATCAGCGATGGAGCCGGGCCTGGTCTTCGCCGACAATGGGCCGGACTTCGCGCCCGCGATCGCCAGTGTCCGACCCGCCTCGGACGTCGACATCGTCACCTGCTCGCCGGCGGATTCGCTGCCGTCCACGTTATTCCGCGAGCTGGCGTCGACGGACGCTACGGCCGCCGTCGACGACGCTCACCGGCGCGTGGGACCGGACTCGGTCGCGAAGGTGCTGTTCACGTCGGGGTCGACCGGCTTCCCGAAGGGCGTGATCAACACTCAGCGGATGCTATGCGCGAACCAGGAGCAGATCCGGACGGTCCTTGCGTTCCTGGCCGACGAGCCACCCGTGCTCTGCGATTGGCTGCCCTGGAACCACACCTTTGGCGGCAACCACAACTTCGGGCTCACGCTCTTCAATGGCGGCACGCTCTACATCGATGCCGGGACGCCGACTCCCGCCGCGTTCGCCACCACCGTGGTGAACCTGCGCGAGATCGCGCCCACCGCGTACTTCAACGTCCCGAGAGCCTTCGAGCTGCTGCTGCCAGTGCTCGAATCCGACCGGGAGCTCAGACGCGTGTTCTTCAGCCGCCTGCAGATGCTGTTCTACGCCGCAGCCGGGCTGCGCCAGGGGATCGTGGATGCATTCGAACGGGTCGCGGTCGAGGCCTGCGGCGAGCGGATCCCCTGGGTGACCGGACTCGGCGCGACCGAGACGGCGCCGTTCGCGATCTGCACCGGCCGCATGCCCGAGCCTGCGGCCGGGCGGATTGGCGTCCCGGTGCCCGGCCTCGAACTGAAGATGGAACCCGTCGGCGCGCTGTTCGAGGCCCGCGTGCGCGGCCCGAACGTCACGCCGGGCTACTGGCGCGACCCCGTGCTGACACGCGCCGCCTTCGACGAGGACGGGTTCTACGCGATGGGCGACGCCATCGAGCCGGTGGACCCGACGGACCTGACCCGCGGCTTCGTCTTCCGCGGACGGATCGCGGAGGACTTCAAGCTGGCGACCGGCACCTGGGTCAGGGTGGGTCCGCTCCGAGCTGCGCTGCTCGCGCATTTCGGCGACCTGGTGCACGACGTCGCGATCGCCGGCTCCGACCGTGCCGACATCCGGCTGCTCGTCTTTCCGAATCTTGCTACCTGCCGCCGCTTCTTGGGAGCGCCGCCCGATGAGCCGGGCCGCGCGTGCCTGGAGCACCCGACGATCCTCGAGCGATTCAGCACCGCCTTGGCCTCGTTTGCCGCGGCACAGACCGGCAGCTCGACCCGTGTCGAGCACGCGCTCCTGCTGGAGCAGCCGCCCTCGCTCGATGCCGCCGAGATAACCGACAAGGGCTCGATCAATCAGAAGGCGGTGCTGCAGCACCGCCGCACGCTCGTCGAACAGCTGTACGGCGCGCCCGGTCCCAGCCTGCTGGTCGACGTCTCACGCGGGAGCGTCGACCGACAAGCGCCATAGTTGGGGGGGGGCGCGCGATCAGGCCTCAGCCTCCGATGCGGGGGACGAGATCGTGCTGCACCGCGTACAGGATGATCTCGGCGGTGCTCTTCAGGCCCATCTTCTCGAGAATCCGCGCCCGGTAGGTGCGGACGGTCTTATGCTCACTCCGAGCTCGTCGGCGATGTGGTTGGTGGCCTCGCCTGCGCCCAGGCGGACGAGGACTTCAAATTCCCGATTGGACAGCGACTCGTGCGCCGAAAGCGCCGCGCCGCGCGTGAGGTCGAGAGCCAGCTCTTCGGCGAGCGAGCTCGTCACGTATTTCCGACCGGCGTGAACCTGGCGAATCGCGTCGGCCAGCGCGCCTGGCGAATGCGTCTTTGTGAGGTAGCCGTCGGCGCCCGCCTTGATCACGCGCTTCGCGTAGTGGCGCTCGGGGTGGACGCTGAGGACCAGGACGCGCGGCGGGCGGCGCATTGTCTTGAGACGATGAATCGTGTCGAGGACGCCGGGGCCCGGCATCGACACGTCGAGCAGGAGCACGTCGACGTCGCCCGACGCGCAGGCCTGGAACACGCCGTCGGCATCCTCGGCCTCACCGACGACCTGGATGTCGCGGTGGTGCGCGATGACGTGCTTGAGGCCCTCGCGGACCACCGGGTGATCGTCGGCCACCACGAGGCGGATCATGTGCCCTCCATCAGCGTCGCAGTCGCGACCGGAACGTGCAGCCGAACGGCGGTTCCGCAGCCGCCGGCACGCCCGACGTGAAGCGTCGCGCCGATACTCCTCGCCCGCTCGCGCATGCCCAGGAGGCCAAGCGACGCGGGGCTGGTCAGCTGCCGCGGATCGATGCCGATCCCGTCGTCGACGACTTCGAGCACCAGGTGTCCGTCGTCGACGTGGCCCCTGACCGACGCTCGGGTGGCCTTCGCGTGCCGGGCGACGTTCACGAGCGCCTCCTGCAGGATCCGGAACACAGCTGTGTCTCGGTCGCGGTCGGTCGGCAGCGACCGGAGGCGCAGATCGGCGACGCACCGGCAACCGCTCCACTCCTCGAATTCCTGCGTCTGCCATTCGATCGCCGCCTCGAGGCCGAGATCATCGAGCACCGCCGGGCGCTGCCGCCAAGCGAGGTGTTGCACGGCCGTCACCATCCGGCCCACGATCGGAACGATGGCCTCGGTGCGCCGCGACCGGAGCCGTTTCGGCAGGCGCTCCATCAGCCAGCAGAGATCGATGGTGAGGCGCGTCAGCGTCTGCCCGAGCTCGTCGTGGAGCTCGCGTGCGAACGCGGCTCGCTCGTGCTCGCGGATGTCCATGAGCCGGGCTGCCAGATTCCGCAGCTGCTCGTGCGACTCCTGGAGCATCTCCTGGTTCTGGCGCAGCTCCGTGACGTCGCGGTGGATGGCAATCCACCCCGATGCCTGCCCCTCCCTCGTGCTCACGACCGATGCGACCGCGTCCGTCCACAGGAGGGAGCCGTCCTTGCGGCGGCGTTGCACCTGCCCGTGCCACTGCCCGCGCTCGGCCAGGGCGGCGAACTCGCCGCGTGCCGCATCGGAGTCGGCGACGATCAGGCGATCGACGGGCACCCCGAGCGCCTCCTCGGCGGTGTAGCCGAACAGCGCCTCGGCGCCCTTGTTCCAGAACGTCACCAGGTGCGCGGTGTCGATGCCGACGATGGACTCGCGGACGCTGTTCAGCAGCTGCCCTTGAAGGCGCAGGCGCTGCTCGGATTCACGGCGCCGGGCGCTCTCCTCGACCATCGTCAGCAGCAGTTCGTCCTCCCGGTACTGCAGGCCGCGGAACTTCAGCTGGTCCTTCGCTCGATCGAGGACGTAGAGGTATCCGTCGCCGTCCGCATAGCCGATGTCGCCGGTGTGCAGCCAACCGTGGTCGTCGATCACATGGCGGGTCGCGTCCAGGTTGTTGAAGTACCCCTTCATCACCTGGGGGCCGCGCACCCAGACCTCGCCGATCTCGCCGACGGCCAGATCACCCCCGGTCGCGACGTCGACGATCTTCCATTCCGTGCTCGGCAGCGCCACGCCGACGGCGTTCAGCTTGACGCGGCCGCGGGGCGTGTGGTGAGTCGACGGGCTCGTCTCCGTCAGGCCGTACCCCTGCTTCACCTCGCATCCGATTCGCTCGGCGCAGCGCACGGCCGCGTACTCCGGCAACGGCGCCGCGGCCGAGAGGACGTGCCGCAGACGCGAGACGTCGTACCGATCGATGAGCGGGTGCGACGCGAGCGTCCGCACGAGCGGTGGAACAAGGAACGCCGTTGTCACGCGGTATGTTTCGAGCGTCTCCAAAAAGGGCTGAACCTCGAAACGCTCGAGCAGCACGAGAGTGGCGCCGACCGATAGCGTCAGGTTCATGACGACGCTGAAGCCGTAGATGTGGTAGAGCGGCATGACACCGAGCACGACTTCGGACGCATCCATCCGCTCGGCCGCCTGAACCTGGAGCGCGTTCGCGACCAGATTGTGGTGCGTCAGCATCACGCCCTTCGGAGACCCCGTCGTCGCGCTCGAGTACAGGATGGCGGCAACATCGGCCCGTGGGTCGATTGGCACGTCGGGCGGATCGCCGTCGCCGTCGCCGAGCGCATCGAACGACGGCACGCCGGCGGCGCGGCCGAAGACGAAGACCTCCTCAATCCCGATGGACCGCGCCGCGCGAAGCGCCGCATCGGCGGACGCGGCTGAAGCCACCAGGACGCGCGCGCCCACGTCCCTGAGCTGGGCCGCGAGCTCGTTGGCCGTATACAGGGCATTGACTGTCGTGACGATGCCGCCGGCAAGCATCGTTCCGAAGACCGCAATGGGGTACTCGAGCGCGTTCGGGCTCCAGATCGCGACGACGTCGCCTTTGCGGACACCGCGGCGGGCGAGACCGGCAGCCGTGCGCCGCACTGCGCTCCACAGCTCGCCGTAGGTCAGGCAGCGGCCAGTCATGCCCTCGACGAGCGCGGGCTTCTGGGGGACGTCGCGTCCGCGATCTCGCAAGAACGCCGGGAGCGCCTTCACGGGAACGTCGATCGCCGGAAGCGGGCTGCGGTGCACCATGCGGCGCGCGCATTCTACAGCCATCATCGCGGCCCCAACCGCGGGAGCGGCGGCGCGCGACAGCAGCCGTGTAGGCATTCTGACGACACTGGAAGGGCCATCGGGCCCCACGCCGGCTTACCGGTCGGCGACTTGTCCGCGCCGTGCGCTTCCGCTAGTTTCACGCAACCTGACACCGATCAGTTCACCGTCCGCTTCCGCCTCGCGGCGGGCGACACGAGGTGCGTCGGAGCTCTACGATCGTTCAGATGATTCATCATGCAGTCCATCCTTCAGAGTTGGAGGTCCAACGTGAGGCTAGGCCCATGGCTGGTTCGATGTGCCATCTCGTTCATCGTGCTGGCAATCACCGCGGGCGCCGACTCGCCGGCGGGCGCGCAAGGGACATCCGGCACGATTGCGGGAACGGTCCTGGACCCGAGTGGCGCCGCCGTGCCGGGCGCGACCGTCACCGTCACGTCCGGCACCACTGAGGCCGGGACGGCGGTGACCGATGCTGCCGGCAGCTACGCGGTGCCCAGTCTCGCGGCCGGCGCCTATCGCGTCGAGGTGCATCTCCAGGGCTTCGAGCGGTTCGTTCGGGCCGATGTGCAGGTTCAGGTCGGTGCGACGACGCGCGTCGACGCGGCGCTCGAGGTCGGCGCCGCCATGTTGGAGGAGGTCGTCGTCACCGCGCGGCGCCGAGAGGAGCACCTGCAGGACACGCCGGTTGCGATCTCGCTCTTCACGGCCGCCACCCTCGAGGCTCGTCAGATCCAGCAGACCCAGGATCTCGAGCGCATCACGCCCAGTCTCCAGTTCAAGCCGGCCGGACAGCTCTCCGGCAATACGGCGGCCAGTGTCGTCTTCATCCGCGGCGTCGGCCAGCTCGATCCGACGGCCGCCGTCGATCCGGGTGTCGGTATCTACATCGACGAGGTCTACGTCGGGCGCGCGATAGGCGGGCTGATCGACTTCGGCGACATCGCGGGCGTCGAGGTCCTTCGGGGGCCCCAGGGCACGCTCTTCGGCCGCAACACGATCGGCGGCGCGATCCTCGTGCGGACCCGCACGCCCGAGATCGGCAAGTTCAGCAGCAAGGTGCGTTTCCGCCTCGGGCCGGACGGCCTCTACGACGGCTTCGCCGGGGTCAATCTGCCGATCGGGGATACGGCGGCGGCGCGGCTGTCGGGCGCCTTCCGCAAGCGCGAAGGCTACGTGACCCGCGCCCTCGACGGCCGAGACCTGGGCAACGAGGACAGCTACAGCTTCAACGGCGGCCTCGCCTGGGTGCCGTCCCGCAAGTCCCTGTTCTTCCTCCGCGCCGACTACACCCGGCGCGACGAGAACGGCGCGCCGTTCGTCTTCGCGGGCATCAACGAAAACGCACCGGTTCCGGCGATCGTCAGCGTCGCGGCCCGCTGTCCGGGCGCGACCATGCCGTTCCTGCCCGCCGGCGACCCGCGCCTGGGGCCGCCCAACGTGCCGTCGATCGATGACCCGCGCTGCGCCAACGACTTCCAGGCGCAGGGCGACTTCACCAGTGGCGGCACGGCGCCGGTCGTGAGCACGTCACAGGTGTGGGGGCTTGCCGGTACCGCCACGCTGCACCTCACCGAGCGCGTCTCGCTCAAGTCGATCACCGCCTTTCGGTCGACGGACTCGCAAGGCGTGCGCGATGCCGACAGTACGCCGTTCGCCATCCTGACGACCGACCTGACGACCGACTCGAGACAGTTCAGCGAGGAGGTCCAGCTGCAGCTCGATGGCGACAGGCTCGGCGCAATAGTCGGCGGCTACTACTTCAACGAGGCCACTGACGAGCGCGCGAGCGTGCCCCTCTCCTTCCCGCCGGCTCCACCCATCATCGCTTCGATCCTTGCCGGCGGGCCCGGCTCCCGCGACCTGCAGTACTCGGATCTCGAGACGAACTCGCTGGCCGCGTTCGGCCACGTGTCGTTCAAGCCGGCTCGCGGGCTCGAGGTGGCCGCTGGCCTGCGCTACACCGAGGATCGCAAGACCTACCAGGGCACGGTACTGAACCTCTTCCCCGCCACGCAGCCCGATCCCGATCCGCTGCCGACGCTCGCGATACCCGAGGGTGGGCCGCTGTTCATCTTCAACCGCCGCTTCGAGGACACCTATGCGGCGTTGACGGGATCGGCGAGCGTGCAGTACCGCTGGAACCCGTCGCTCAGCACCTACGTCTCCTACGCGCGCAGCTTCAAGTCGGGCGGTTTCAACACGCGCTACAACGCGGCGCCCCCGGGCAACGTGCCCGTGCCGTTCGACGAGGAGAAGGTGGGCAGCTACGAAGTGGGCGCCAAGCTCGGCGTCGGCGGCAACTTCCGGCTCAACGTCGCCGCGTTCCAGGCGGACTACCAGGATATACAGCTGGTCTTCCGTCAGGGCGTGGTGCCGCTGCTCTTCAACGCGGGCAATGCGACGATCAGAGGGTTCGAATCCGAGGTCCACTACCGTCCGAGCGCCCGCCTGATCGTTCAGGGCGGCTTCAGCACGCTCAGCGACCAGATCAAGAGCATCACGCCGATCCCCGGGGCCACCGCCACCGTCGCGCCCGGTGACGAGCTGCCGTTGACCCCCGCCTTCCAGGGGAACCTCGGCGTCTCCGTTCCCGTCGCCCTGAGCAACCGCTTCACCCTGACGCCGCGCATCGATACCACCTATACGTCCAAGCTGACCTTCATCACGGGCAGCGTTCCGATCATCGAACAGGACGGATACGCCGTGGTCAACGCCTCGCTGACGCTGGCGGAGTCGAAGAGAGGCTGGCAACTGACGACCGGCGTCCTGAACCTGCTCGACGAGCGCTACCTAGTCCAGGGCAACGCCTCGCTCGCCACGCTTGGCTACGCCGAGCGGATCGTTGCCCGGCCACGCAATTGGTTCATGCAGTTCTCAGTGGACTTCTGAGCATTCGCGCCATCCCTGGACGGTGGCTCTTCCGGCAGGGCGGCCATGTGCTCGTTCGGACGAAGCGACGGACGCTGTCGTAGCGGGCGAGACTAGATCGCGTCTTTTCGTCCGTATGGACCGAAATTGGCTATGCTCGTCGGGCAGGAGATGCCAACGATGCAGAACAGACGCGATTTCATGTGGGGCGCGGCGACGAGTGTCGGCGCGATGACGGTCATGTCGTCCGAGATGGTGCAGGCGGCAGCAGAACCGACGGTGAGCCTGAACGTGATCTATCCGAACCGCGATGGTGCGCGATTCGACACGAACTACTATCGATCCACCCATATCCCCCTGGCGATGAAGGTCATGAAAGCCGACAGCGTCCTCCTGATCGAGGGTGTGCCGATGGGTAGTGCTGCCGCACCGTATGCGATGATTGCTCATTTCACATTCGCCTCGCTCGAGGCTCTGACGGCTGCTCGCGCCAATCCAGCGATGGCCGAGGTCCGGGCCGATATCGCCAAGTTCACCGACATCACGCCGACGATCATGCTGGGCAAGTCGCTGTAGGGCTTCTCTAGACGCGCGCGGGTCGCACAAACCTGCCAGTCGACGACCTACGGGCGCAATCGACCGTCATGGGATGTCGATCCCCGGTCGGAGGACACGCGGCGCAAGTTGTCGCCCTCGAACACCAGCGCCGCCCCGCGAGCGGTGCCTTTGAGGGTCCGGAGCGCCTCGCCTCGTCGGAGTCGCAACGGCCCGCCGCGTAGCGACCGCACGGTGGCGCGCTCGACGGCGCCGTCCTTCCAGGACAGGTCGATCTCGAAGCCGCCGCGTGCCCGCAGACCCGTGACCCGGCCTGATGGCCACGCTGACGGCAGGGCCGGCAGCAGCCGAATCTCGTCCTCGTCGCACTGGAGCAACATCTCGGCGATGCCCGCGGCGCCGCCGAAGTTGCCGTCGATCTGGAAAGGCGGATGCGCGTCGAACAGGTTGGGGTACGTCCGCTCGGGACTGAGGAGGAACGTCAGGATCGCGTACGCATGGTCGCCGTCGCCGAGCCGGGCCCACAGGTTGATCCGCCAGGCCGTCGCCCATCCGGTCGCCTGATCGCCTCGGATCTCGAGCGAGCGTTTGACCGCCGCAGCCAGCGCCGGAGTCCGCCGCACGTCGATGTCGTGGCCGGGGAAGAGGCCATAGAGATGCGAGACGTGCCGGTGCTGCATCTCGGGCGCCTGCATGTCCCAGTCTTCGAGCCATTCCTGGAGCTGCCCGGCACTGCCGGTCCGCATCGGTGCCAACCGGGCGCGCGTCGCCGCCCACCGGGTCTGCAGGTCGCGATCGACACCGAGCGCGCGCGCCGCCTTGGTGGCACTGGCGAACAGGTCGCGCAGGATCTGCTGGTCCATCGTCGGGCCCATGACGAGCGACGTGCCGAACGGATGCGGGTTCTCGGGCGAGACCGAGGGCGACGTCACGAGCCACTTGCCAGCAGGGTCGTCGACCAGCGTGTCCAGGAAGAACTGCGCCGCGCCCTTCAACAGCGGATAGATCGTCTGGAGATACGCGCGGTCACCGTTGTGCTCGAACCGCTCGAAGAGCGCTACGCAGAGCCACGCACCGCCGGTGGGCCACAGTCCCCACTGCGGGCCATCGATGGGCGCCGTCGCGCGCCACAGGTCGGTGTTGTGATGCACGACCCAGCCGCCGGCGCCGTACATCTCGCGCGCCGTGCGCGCGCCGGTGACTGCGAGGTCCTGGACCATGGCGGTGACGGGGTCCATCGTTTCTTCCAGGTTCGTGGACAGCGCCGGCCAGTAGTTCATCTGGGTGTTGATGTTGATCGTGTACTTGCTGCCCCAGGGCGGCGAGAGGCTGTCGTTCCAGATCCCTTGCAAGTTGGCGGGCTGCGAGCCGGGCCGCGAGCTGGCGATGAGGAGGTAGCGGGCGTACTGGAAGTACAGCGCCGCGAGTGCGGGGTCGCCGCCGGACGCGAACGCCTCCACGCGCTTGTCGACCGGGAGGGCGGCGCGCGAGGACGGGCCCAGATCGAGCGTGACGCGATCGAACAGCTGTCGGTAGTCGCGGACGTGCGCGGCGCGGAGCGCATCGACGGTCTTCCCCGCTGCCCGGCCGAGCACCATGGCGACCGCGGCGCCCGGATCGCCCCCGACGTCGTCGAAGCGCCGGTAGCTCGTGGCCGCAGCGATGAGCAGCGTCACCGAGTCGGCGCCGTGCACGACGACCGCATCGCCTGCGGCATTGCGTGTCCCGCCATGCGGCAGGACGCGCACGCGCGACTCGAACCGCAATGCGCCAGTCAGCGGCCGCCCGTCGGCAGTCGCGCCACGGCCATCGCCGTTGACGCCGCGCATGACGAGATCGCCCTCCGGCGTGGCCTCGACGGTCGCGCGCTGCGGCGTCGACAGCCGCGCGTCGAACGAGATCTGACCAGGCCGACTCGCCGTCAGGTGCACGACGATCACCTGGTCGGACGCGCTGGCGAAGACCTCGCGGTCGAAGGTGGTCCCTCCCGCCGTGTACGACACGTGCGCCGTCGCCGTGGTCAGGTCCAGATCGCGGCGGTAGCGCTCGACGACATCGATCTCGCCGAACGTCAGACCCAGGTCCCCGAGCGTCTGATACGGCATTTGGGCCAGCGGCTTCGCCATCACGCTCTTGCTGGCCAGCGCGGCGGCGTCGGTGTAGCGCCTGTCGGCCAGCAGGCGCCGCACGTCCGGCAGCGCCGCCTTCGCATCAGGGTTGACCGGGTCGTACGGGCGACCGGCCCAGAGCGTGTCCTCGTTCAGCTGCAGCCGCTCGTGGACCACGCCGCCGAAGACCATGGCGCCCAGGCGCCCGTTGCCGACCGGCAGTGCCCGCACCCACTCGGCGGCAGCAGCCCGGCCTGTCAATGCCGGAGTCGGCGGGCGATCCGCCGCGGGCTCCCGGTACCAAAGGCTGAGCGCGGTGGTTGGCGGCGGGGCTTCTCCTTGCAAGCGCGGCAGGCCTGGCACCTGTGCGATCGGCGACGCGCCACGCAGCGCGAGGCCTACTGCTACGAGCGCCGCGGCGCTGATGCGCCGGATCATCGCGTTGCGCCTTCGGTCGTGATGCGAGTCGTGAATCCCTTGACAGGGTTGCCGTCCTCATCGATGAATCGCGCGCAGAAGTCCGTCGCTCCGCCGCCATTGACGATGGCGGCGCGAATCACGTTGACCCCCTTCTTCAGGGTCGCGCGATTCGAGACTCCGTCGTCGATGACCGCCTGGCGATCGTTGTAGAGGCCGATGACCTCCTCGCCGTTGAGCCACCACACCGACGCGGCATTCGACCCGATGGCCAGCCTCACGCCGGGAAGGTCTCGCGGCGAGTCGACGACCGTGACCGCCCAGAACAGCACGTTCGAGGTCGGCTTGCCGAGGGCATAGGCGAAATGGAACAGGTTCAGGTTGTAGCCGAGCGTGTCGACAGCGTGCCAGGCAAGCTGCTGGTCGCCGACAGTCACCCGCTGCCCCGCAGCCGGCATCGCCGTCAGCTGGTCGGCGAACCGCGCGTTCTTCACGAGCGCTCGCACGGCGCCCTCGGTGAGCTGCGGAGGCACGCCGACTGGCTCCAGCACGAGCCAGCGCCTGATGAATCCAGCAGCGTCGGGCGCCTTGGACGGTGTATCGGGCCGCGACAGCGACGCGGCCGGCGGACGCCGAGCGGGCGGTTGCTCTGTCGCCGGTGGACGCTGCGCGGGCGGCTGTTGCGCCGTCGAGGCAGGCGTCTGCGCGCCTCGAGCCATCGTGGCGAGACCGCCGGTGACGACTGCGGCGCCGACGGCGGCCGCGAACCAGGGGAAAGGTGACCTCATGATGTCGTTCGCTGGTTGCCGCTCACGGAGCCTTGAGCACCCATCGCTGCCGATCGCTGTCGCCGCGGAACTTCGCCAGCGTCGGCGTGCTGCTGCCGGCCGCGGACAACGCCCACGGCTCAGAAGCGGCCCTGCCCGGGAGCGCCTTCGGCATGAGGCGATAGGTCCCGTCCGCGAGCTGGTCGACCCGCCACAGCTGCTCCGCCGCGCCGGTGAAGGCCGGGAGCACCGTCAATTCGGCCTCTGCCGTGGATGCCAGCACGCGGTCGGTACCGGCGACCGCGATGCGGAAGTACGGCGATCCGGCATAGCCGCCCGCATCGGCGGCTGGGGTGATCGTCCATTTCTGCTGAGCCTGCAGCATGTGCGGCCCCATCCGTACGCCCACCGCACCGGCCGGCCAACTGCTACCCACCTGCGACGGCTCTTGCGCCGGGATGGGAGACGGCGGCGGAGTGTTGGCGGCGCCGGGGCCACCCGGGCCTCGCGGCCGGGGCCCACCCACCGGCATGCCCGGCACGGCCATCTCGAGGACCGTACCCGTGCGCGCCGACTCAATCTGGTAGCTGCCCCCGGTAAGGTTCTCGCCGGCGACCGGCCAGCCGTCGCGCCAGAGCAGCGGCCGGATGTCGAGCACGCTGACGCCCCCGCGATCGAGGGCGGCCTCATAGTGCAGCGAGAACTTCTCGACTCCGCCGCCGAGCTCGAGCAGGCCGAAGTGTCCGGGTCCGATGTTCCGGCCGCTCGCCCCTGCGAACAGCTTGCCGCCGCCCTGCAGCATGTCGATGCCCATGTTGTCGAGAAATGGTCCCGTCACCTTCCGCGATCGCCCCATGCGGATGTTGTAGCTGGAGCTGGCGCCGGCGCAGCACGATCCGTGCGTGACGAGCAGGTAATACCAGCCGTCACGGAAAATCATGATCGACGCCTCGGAGTTGATCGCAATGTCGAAAGGCTTCCGCTCGGCATGCAGCCGCTTCCCCGTCTGCGGATCGAGCTGTACCAGCCGGATGTAGCCAAAGTACGACCCGTACGTCAGCCAGAGCGTCCCGTTCGCAGGATCGCGAAACACGCCCGGATCGATCGCGTTGCAGTCCTCGATGCCATCGGACCAGACGACGGGGCCGGCGTCCTCCCACTTGTAGTCGGGCGACGCGGGATCGAGCGTCCTGCCGACCAGCAGACCGATGGCGGACTTGGGCTGCGTCCCGGGCGCGGAGTAGTAGAGGAAGTACCGGTCGCCGCTTCGGACGATGTCGGGCGCCCAGGTGTTGTTGCCGCCCTTGGCCACGACCTCAGGCCCCGGGCGGCCGCCCGGGACGGCCTGCATGACCTGCCCGGCACGGCGCCAGGTCCAGCCGTCGTCCGAGACGAACGCGGGCAGGCCGTTGCCGGTGCCATAGACGTAGAACTTGCCGCCGGCCTGGATGATCGTCGAGGGATCGTGCAGGCGGACGTCGCCGTCCACCGCGCGGACCGGCGACGACGTCAGGAGCAGCGCGGCGGTGACGACGGCGACGCTCAGGAGCCTGCCTCGCATAACTGTCTCCCTGGTCCTTGCAGACGACGATCAGCGGAACAGCAGGGGCGCGAACTCCTTGAAGGATCGCCGCCACGTCAGCCACTCGTGCGCCGTACCGGCCGACTCGACGAAGACGTTGCGGATTCCGGCCTGCGTGAGCTTCTCGCTGAAGGCCTTCGTCCCAGGCCCCTCCTCCGAACCGATGCTGAGGAACAGCACTTTGACCTTCTTGTTGAACGCCGCCGCGTCCGCGAGCACGCCGTCGTGCGCCGTCTTGATGTCGAAGTCGCCGCGGCCGCCGGTGCTGCCGCTGAAGCCGCCGATGTAGGCGAACCTGTCGAGATGGGCCAAGGTGGTCGTGAACGTCTGGAACCCGCCCATCGACAAGCCGGCCATCGCCCGGTTCTCGCGGCCCGGACCGACCCGGAACGCCTTCTCGATCATCGGGATCAGATCGGTCAGCATCATGTCCGTGAAGACGGCGCTGCCCAGCGGCCCTCGTCGTGGCGCGGGCGCGGCCCCCGGGGCCGGCGGCGGCTCGGGTACGGCCTGCGTGAGCACGCCGCGCGCGAAATACAGCGCCGCGCTCTCGCCCGGCTTCACGGCGTTCAGGTTCTCCATGACGATGATCATGGGGCGCGCCTTCTTGGCCGCGATGAGGTTGTCCATGATCACGTCGACGTGGCCCTGGACGTGCCAGCCAAGCTCGTTCTCGCCCCATCCGTGCATCAGATACAGGACCGGGTACTTCGCCTTGGTGTCGGCATCGTAGCCGGGCGGCGTGTAGACATAGGCCCGCCGCCAGCTGCCGGTGACCGACGAGTGGTACCAGCGCTGCCGCACGTCACCGTGCGGCACGTCCTGAAGCGCGAAGTAGGTGCCCTCGGGGTCCGGCACCTCGATGGCGCTGTTCCACCAGCCGCCGCCGAAGAACGATCGGGTCGCGGGATCGGCAATGACGGCGCCGTCGATCTGGATGGTGTAGTAGTGGAAGCCGATCACCTGCGGCGCGGTCGTCACGTGCCAGAGGCCGTCGGCTTCCTTGGTCATGTCGAAGCCCTTGCCAACCCGGACGCGTACCTTCTGCGCATCTGGCGCTGCCACGCGGAACATCACCCGGTTGTCGGACAGGACGCACGGATAGGGCGCGCCGGGGATGTTGAGCGCGTTGGGCCGGCAATCGGCGGGCGGTTGAGCGGAGGCCGACTGGGCGAAGCCGGCGCCGACGAGTACGACGAGCAGCAGGGTCTTGATCATGTCTCTCCAGCGTCCGGTCATGGCCGCACTGCGATGACGGTGACCGACTTCGGGGGCAGCGTCAGCGAGAGGCGCTGGCCGTCGAGCTTCACCTGAGCGGGCTTCGGCGTGACGGTGTCCGGCGCGTCGAAGGTGTTGACGCTGTCGATCGCCGCCCCCGTCAGTGTCTCGCCCGCGGCCGAGCGCGGGGTGATGCCAGCGAGCGTCGTCGCGATCTCCGCCGGCCGATGCGGATCGACGTTCGTCAGGGCGAGCCATAGCGTGCCCGACGCATCCTTGGCCGCGATGGCGTCGAGGCGCGGCAGGGTGATGGTGCCGTGCGTGTAGCGACCGGCGTCGAAGGTCACCGGGACGGACGTGGCGTCCTGGAACGGCACGTACATCCGGAAGACGTGATAGGTCGGCGTCCGGACCATCTTCGGCCCATCGGTGAGGATCATCGCCTGCAGGACGTTGATCATCTGGGCGATGTTGGCCATACGGACCCGGTCCGCGTGGCGCGCGAAGATGTTGATGTTCAAGGCCGCGATGAGGGCGTCGCGCACGCTGTTCTGCTGGGCGAGGAAGCCCGGCGTGGTGCCCGGCAGCTGCGCGTACCAGGAACCCCACTCGTCGACGACGAGCGCGACCTCCTTCTTGGGGTCGTACTTGTCCATGATGGCCGAGTGCTTCGTGATCAGCCCGTCCATCTCGAGCGTGGCCTGGAGGATTTCGGCGTACTCCTGCTCGCCGAAGCCCACTGACTTATAGGCGGCCGGAAAGCGCACCACCGTGTAGTTGTGCAGCGAGAGGCCGTCCATGTGGTCCCAGCTCCAGTGGCGCCCCTTCCACGACTTCATGATCGTCTCGGTCCACTCGGCAAAACGCGGCTCTCCCCCGCCAGGCCCGACGGCGATCTTCAGCATCCGGTCGCTCTTCTGCTGCGCCGGATTGAAGTTGCGCACGAATCGGCTGTGGACGCGCAGCAGGCTCAGGTAGTACTCAGCCGACATGTTGCCGCCGCAGTCCCAGTTCTCGTTGCCGATCCCCAGGATCGCGATCTTGTAGGGCGCCGCGTGACCGTTGGCGGCTCGCTCCTTGGCAAGGGCCGTTGGCTGCGCAGCGGTCAGGTACTCCAGCCAGTCGGCGGCTTCCGCCGGCGTGCCCGAGCCCACGTTCACCGAGAGGAAGGCCTCGGCGCCAATCTGCCCGGCGAAATCCAGGAACTCATGCGTGCCGAAGGTGTTCGGCTCGATGACGCCACCCCAATTCGGGTTGAGCGTGGCCGGACGCGCCTTCAGCGGGCCGATGCCCTTCCGCCAGTGGTACTCGTCGGCGAAGCAGCCGCCCGGCCAGCGCACGTTCGGCACCTTCAGGGCCTTCAGCGCCGCGACGACGTCGTTGCGGATGCCGCGCGTGTTCGGGATGGGCGACTCGGGGCCGACCCAGACGCCCTCGTAGATGCCCTTTCCGAGGTGCTCTGCAAACTGCCCAAAGAGGTGGCGATTGATCGTCGCACCGGTCTTGGACGCGTCGAGGGTCAGCGCGACCGGAGGGGTGTCCGCGGCGGGCGCCTGGGCTCCGGCGCGGACCGAAGTGAGGCCGGCAAGGACCACGAAGACGATGGAACTCACGCTCCCGACCGCAAGCCGGAAACGCCACACGGAACACACGCGCATCAATGAAACTCCAGGGCCACGGCCCCGCGCGCCCGACGGCTCGCGCGGCGAAGGTCTGTTGGAAATCGGCGGAAGCGTATGCGCTTTCAGCAGAGCGCGTCAACAACGCGGCAAGAAACAGCGAGGATCGCGCAATTCACGACGCAATCGCTTACAGCAAAGGCCCCGCCGCCGCTCGGCGGCGAGCGATCAGCGAGGGGCCGGCCCGGTCGAGTCGCGCACGACGAGCTCGGGTTCGACCACGAACTCCTGCTCCTTCGTGACGTCGCTCCGCATGAGGCAGTCGCAGATGACGCGGCCGATCTGGTCACGGGGGATGTGCACGGTCGTCAACGTGGGCACGGAAAACTGCGCCAACGTGACGTTGTCGAACCCGGTCACCGAGATGTCCTCCGGCGTGCGCAGACCGCGAGCACGGATCTCGCGCAATGCACCGACGGCCATGACGTCGTTCACGCAGACCAGGGCGGTCGGCCGCGGCGACCGGCCGAGCAGCAGACGGGCGGCCTGACGTCCGCCCTCGAGCGAGTCCTCGCCAGAGGCGGTCTCGACCTCCAGCCCTGGATGCTTGCCGGTGGCATCACGGAGCGACTGCAGCCGTTCGTGGATCGGACCAAGGGTGGCGTGATGGCCCACGTATCCGAAACGCCGATGACCGAGGCTATACAGGTAGGACGCCAGCTTCGTCATACCGCTGCGGTAATCCACACGGATGTTGGTGATGTTCCGCCGAGGCGTCCCGACGTCGTAGAACACCACTGGAATGGGGTGGCTGCTCAGTTCCTGAATGAGGGTCGCGTCCATCTCGGACACGATCGCCGCCAACCCCGCCGGCCGGCGGCCGAGCATCAGCCGGACGCTGGCGACGAGCCGCTCCGGGCTGTAGTCGGTGTTCGCCATCACCAGCTCATAGCCCGCGGCGTGGGCGCCGGCCTCGACGGTTTTGTAGACGTCGAGGAAGAACGGGTTCTCGATGTTCGACACGATCACGCCGATGGTGCGGCTGCGCCCGCCCGCGAGGCTCTGTGCATGCAGGTTGGGGCTGTACTTCAGCTCCTGCATCACTCTGAGCACCCGCGCCCGCGTCGAGCTCTTGACCGACGCCCCGTTGTTCAACACGCGCGAGACGGTGGCGGTCGAGACGCGCGCCCGGCGGGCGACTTCTTCGAGGGTCATCGCGGCATCCTCTCACGACGCCCGCGCGACGTGCCGCAGTCCGGGCCTGTACATGTAAGCGCTTCTCACCAAGTTCACGTGGGCAATTTAAGGATATATGAGAACTGACGACCCGATGATTGACGATGGCAATGAAAGCGCGTACAGTCTGGCCACACATTCGACTCGCAGCAGGAGTACCGATGGATTTCTCGTCCGCACTGGAATCGCTCGGCGAGGGTCGTCCCGACGAGCCTGCCGTCATCGTGAGGCTTTCCCTCTTGGCCGCCGATGAAACCACCGGACAGCCGCGGCTGGTGTCGTCATTCGTGCGCAGGAGCGCGATGCCGCCGGTGCTGGCGAATCCGAACCTGGATATCGCTATGGAGCTCCAAGGCGAACGGCGCGTTCTCAAGCCCAAGCATGTCACGTGGGACGAGACGCACCGCGTGTGCATCGTCGATGTCGAATGGCTCGTTGCCGCCGAGAGTGTGGCAGAAGAGTTCGAAGAAGCAGTATCTTGACGGCGTGAGTCCCGCCACAGGTCACGCGCGACTCGAAAGCACGGCCCGCCGCAAGCGCCCCGAGCCAGCCCTGCGTCCGCGCGGAGCGCGACGCGCGGCGCTGGCAGCGTTGATCGTTCCCGACCTCGTTCATCCGTTCTTCGCGGAGGTCGCCAAGGGGCTGTCGGACGTACTCCGCGACTCACACAGCCTCGTGATCGCATCGACAGAGGAGGAAGCGGATGTCGAGCGCAGGCAGATCGTCGACCTGCTGGCCCACCAGATCGATGCGCTGTTCATCGCGTCCGTGCAGACGCGCTTGAGCAGCATCCGCCCGGCCTTGCAGCAAGAGCGGCCCGTGATTCTGGTCGACCGTCGGCTCCCCGGCTGGCCGGGACACTTCGTGGGCATGGACGACCGCCGTATCGGCCAGCTCGCGACGGAGCACCTCATCGAGGCTGGCTGCCGCCGCATCGCACACATCGGCGGGGCCGGGGTCAGCACGGCCACCGACCGCTTCCAGGGCTATCGCCAGGCCCTGATCCAGCATGGCTTGCCGGCGTCGCGGGAACTCACCGTGACACGCGCGCACGGCGACGACCTGGGTGACGTCAGCGGCTATCGGGCGATGCGACGGCTGCTGCGGCTGCGAAAACGGCCCGACGGCGTGTTCTGCAACAACGATCCGACGGCGATGGGCGCGATGCAGGCGATCCTCGAGGCGGGCCTCGACGTGCCCGGCGACATCGCTATCGTCGGCTGCGGCGACGTCCACTACGCAAAGTTCCTGCGCGTGCCCTTGACCAGCGTCGCCCAGCAGCCCTACGTCATCGGGACGAAGGCCGGCGAGCTCGCTCTCTCGGCGATGACCGCGAGGCGCCGCCGTCCGCCGACGACCGTGCTGCTGGCGCCCACGCTGCAGATCCGGCAGTCGACGGCACGCCCCCGGTGAACGTGCACGGCCGTCGGCGTCACCGGACGGGGCCGGTTGAATCCCTGACCACCAGCTCCGGTTCGATGATGAACTCCCGCGTCGGCGGCACGTCGCCGGAGAGCAGGCACTCGCAGATCGTGCGGCCGATCTCGTCACGCGGCACGTGCATCGTCGTCAGCGACGGCACCGCGAACTGCGCGAGCGTCACGTTGTCGAATCCCGTCACCGAGACATCGTCCGGCACGCGACACCCGCGTCCGCGGAGTTCCCGCAGAGCGCCCACGGCCATGACGTCGTTGACGCACACCAGGGCGGTCGAATCGGGAAATCGGTCGAGTGCGGCGCGAGCCGCGCGTCGTCCGCCTTCGAGCGTATCGGCGTCGGCAACGGTCACGACTTGCAAATCGGGATAGCGGCTGACCGCATTGCTGACGGCCTGCAGTCGCTCGCGAATCGGCCCGAGAGTCGCGTGGTGCCCGACGCAGGCGATTCGGCGATGGCCCAGGCTGTAGAGATAGGACGCCAGCTTCTCCATCCCGCTGCGGTAGTCGACCCTGATGTTGGTGACGTTCCGCTGCGGGGTGCCGATGCCGTAGAACACGACGGGAACCGACTGGCCGCTCAGCTCCTCCATCAGTGCCGCATCCATCTCCGACACGATGGCCGCCAGGCCCGCGAGCCGGTGTCCGGCCATCAGGCGAATGCTGGAAATCAGACGTTCGGAACTGTAGTCCGTGTTGGCCATGATCACGTCGTACCCGCCGGCACGAGCGGTGGCCTCCACCGCCTTGTAGACGTCGAGAAAGAACGGATTCTCGATGTTGGAGACGATCACGCCGATACTGCGGCTCCGCGCTCCGGCCAGTACGCGGGCGTGCAGATTCGGGTTGTACTTGAGGTCCTTGGCGGCCTTGAGAACGCGACTCTTGGTGGAGCCCTTCACCGCTGCGGTGTCGTTCAGTACGCGGGAGACCGTGGCGGTCGATACGCCCGCGCGACGAGCCACCTCCCGCAGAGTCATGCCGGCAATCTTCTCATGCGGCCATGGGGCGGCTTGATGGAAGGGCGGCCCGAGCACGGGGCGGTGTCGCCGTCATGGGCCATTTTGTGTAAACGCTTGATCAGGCACAGACGCGCTGTGAATGGCCAGATTCATTGGCGTTTGACAGTATGTTGTGCAAGCGCATACAGTTCGTCGCACTTGAGAGAGCGCCTGCGCACTGGGCGCGCTCGGCCGTTGAGAGATGCACCACATGCCGCGCCAGCCCGCTGTCCGGCCGGGGTCCGCCGTCCGGCTAAAAGACATCGCGCGGCGACTCGACATCTCGGTCGGAACGGTCGATCGGGCGCTGCACGGCAAGCCAGACATCAACCCGGAC
>JANOIR010000195.1:0-1555 GCA_031407765.1 Vicinamibacteraceae bacterium | reverse complement strand
TCCGGATTCCGAATATCGGCCCGGTACCCTCCCTTCGTCGGTCCCGAGGAGACATGAGTGAAAGCCACATCGAAATCCTGCTGCAGGGCCTCGACGCAGGCCGCGCCGATGCCGCGCGAACCGCCGAATACCAACGCAAGTTTTTTCATCAGGCGACCCACGGCTTGCCGAACGCCGGTTCCGTGATCGGCGTCGGCGGCAGCTGCCAGGTCCCGGTCGAGGGCGGGCGAACCTCGGCGTCCACGTGGACATCGAGCACGCACGGCCGCTTGTTCCTGATCGCCTGCTGCAGCGCGCCCGCTAGGTCCTCGCTTTTGGTGATGGTGACGCCGTCGGCGCCGCAGGCGCGCGCCCAGGCTGCGAAATCCGGGTTATACGGCTTCTTGTTTTTTCCGTGGAAGGCTGTTCCCAGCTCCCGCCCGCCGAACATGCCGACCTGGATGTCGCGGATCGCCGCCCAGGCGAAGTTGTTCCACACCACCCACACGCAAGGCAGGTCGTACTCCACCGCGGTGGCGACCACGTACGGCGTCATGGAAAAGCCGCCGTCGCCGCAGACCGAGACGCAGGGCCGGTCGGGCGCGGCGAGCTGCGCGCCCATCACGCTGCACACGCCGAAGCCCATAGAGGAATAGCCCCAGCTGTTGAGCATGCTCTGGGTGCGCTTGGGTTTCCAGAACTGCATGAACCAGTTGTGGTGCACGCCGGAATCGCAGGTCAGGATCGCGTCGTCGGGCAGCACCTTCTGCATCGCGTCGACGACGTACTCGGGCCTGAGCGGCGTGGTGATCTTGCCGAAGTTCGGCCGCACGTAGGCTTCCCATTCCGCCTGCCAGGCCGCGACTTCAGCGCGCCATTCCGAGTACTGGTGATGGAGCTTTGCCATGCCGCGCTGCTCGCGCAGGCCGAGCGCGCCGAGGAGTTGTGCGGTGAAGACTTTCGCGTCGGCGATGATGCCGAGCGTCGGCGGATAGTTGCGGCCGAGTTCCTGCGGGTCGAGATCGACGTGGATCAGCTTCGACTTGGGGAAGTTCCACGAATAGCCCGGAAGCCAGGTCGAGGACGAGCGATCGTCGAAGCGCGTGCCTATGGTGATGACAAGGTCCGCATGCCGCCCCGCCTGGTTGGCCGGATAGGCGCCGTTCCTGCCGATGAAGCCCAGCGTAAGCGGATCGTCGGCCGGGACGCAGCCCATGCCGTTGGGCGAGGTGATGATCGGGATGCCGTAGGTCTTCTGCAGCTTCGCCAGCTCGGGGCCGGCTTCGGACAGCGTCGCGCCGTGGCCGATGAAGATGACGGGACGCATGGCGTCGGCGAGCAGATCTACGGTTTTCGATAAATCAAATTCGGAAGCACCCGGCCGGTGCTGTCCCATGACGTGCGACACGGGCGGCACTTCGACGTCATCCTCTTCCTGATACACGTTGTAGGGCACGTCGATGTTCACGGGCCCCGGGCGGCCGGTGACCATGGTGTCGAAGCCCTGGCGCAGCGCGAGCGGCAGCATGTCCACCCGCGTCGGCTGGAACGCGCGCTTCACCACCGGACGCACGAC
>JANOIR010000149.1:0-22874 GCA_031407765.1 Vicinamibacteraceae bacterium | reverse complement strand
CGTTGTCCGAAATCTGGAACTCGTAGGTCCGGGTGCCGGCCTGATCCGAGGTGCCGTTGCGGACCGTGAGGGTCGGGCGCAGCGTCTCCAGCTGCGTGTTGGTCGCCGGCGCGTCGGCGACCGGCGCGGTCAGGCGCGGCGGGTTCACGACCGGCGGCGGGGTGGGCGTCGTCGGCGGCGCCTTGTCGTCACTGCACGCGGCCAGGCCGAGCGCCACACTCATCATCAGGGCGCCGAGGCCCAACACACGTCCACGCTGTATCACGTACGTCCTCCGCAGGATTGGTCTGGTTCGGGAGCGCCCGCAGGGGCGCCCGGCGACGGGGCGCCCGTAGCAGGCAGCCCTTCATCATACGTATTGTCGGCCGTCGACGCCTCGGGCTGCAGTCGACCCGCCTGGTATCCGTCTCAGCCTGTAGAGGGATCCTTCGCCGCCTGGCGTTCTGGCTCATCATGATGATTGGCACCTGCAGCGCGGCCAGGCACGGGAGCAGCAGGTTCCGATGGAGACCTGCATGCGAGACGATCATGCGATCCACGGCGCGGCAGCCGCTGGCGAGCTCGACGCCGTGCGGCTGCTCCTCGACGGCGACCCGACACTGATCGAGGCGCGCGACCGCAAGGGCGCCACGCCACTCCATCGCGCCGTCGCCGCCGGTGCGCACGAAGTGATGACGCTGCTCCTCGATCGCGGCGCCGATGTCCACGCCCGGCATCTCGACGGCCCCGGCGACGCCGACGGTTACGCTCCGGTCGCCTTCGAGCCGATCGATCTCGCCCTGTTCGAGCAGGGGCGCGGCGATCTCGCGACGGCGCGCCAGCTCGTGGATCGAGGCGCCGCCTACGACCTCGCCGTCGCCGCGGCGTTCGGCGATCTGGCCTGCGTCGCGGCGGCGCTCGATGCGGCGCCGGATCGCATCCGCGAGGCGCGGCCGCACGGCCGCCGGGCGCTGTCGGTGGCGACCGCGTTCGGGCACGACGCGATCGCCGTGCTGCTGCTCGATCGCGGAGCCGATCCGACCTGGCCGGAAGGCGCCGACGGCCCGCGCGGCCTCGCGCTCCACGCCGCGGCGCGGCATGGCAACCTCGCGCTCGTCGATGCGCTCCTCGATCGGGGCGCCGATCCGAACGCCTGCGTCGACTCGGCTGGCACCGCTACCTTCGCAGCGAAGACGCCGGAAATCCGCGCCCGCCTGATGGCGCGCGGCGGCATCCTCGACTGCTACGACCTGGTGTGGCTCCACGAGGACGACGAGGTCGTGCGCCGTGTCACCGCCGATCCGTCGGCGGCCGACGCCGGCTGCGGCGGCGTGTTCACCGCCGCCGCCACGCTCGGCAGGCGCGACCTCGTCATCCGCCTGATCGCCGCCGGCGCCCGCGTCCCGGCGGTCGTCACCGGCTGCCGCTCCTACCTGCTCGAGGATGTCGAGATCCTGCGCCTGCTCCTGTCGAGCGGGGCGATGCCTCCGGACGTCCTGAACGCCGAAGGAGCTACACCGCTCCACGATCTCTGCGGCCGCGACGGCCGCGGCCGCGTGCGAGCCCACCGCGTCACCTGCGCGGAGCTGCTCCTCGCTGCGGGCGCGTCGATCGACGCGCGCGATCGCAAGACCGGCTCGACGCCGCTGGCGTGGGCGATCCGCCACGACGTTCCGGACATGATGGCGTTCCTGCGTGCGCGCGGCGCCACGACCTGATCGCCTGACCGATCGCCGGTTCGACACACCGTCGACACAACAACGTCGTCGGCCGGACACGCCGCTCAGATAGCGTGCCGCGTGGTGGCCGCACGGCCACTACGGTGCCTCGTCCGCCGAGCCGCCGCGCAGATGCGCGGGGCCCGCGGTCGGGCGCCGCCCAGAACCCACCGGAGGCTTCATGCGTCGCACCTGTTTTCTTGTACTCCTGTACCTGCTCGCCTTGACGCGGCCGGCCGCCGCGCAGTTCGAAACCGCCTCGGTCGTCGGCGCCGTCCGCGACACCTCCGGCGCCGCGGTCGCCGACGCGAAGGTCACGCTCACCGGCCTGGAGACCGGCGTCTCGCAGACGCGAACCTCCGACGCCGCCGGCGCCTTCGAGTTCTTCAACGTCCGCATCGGCACCTATGCCGTGACCGCCGAGAAGGCGGGCTTCGCCATAGCGCTCGTCGACGGCGTCCAGGTCACGGTCGGCGAGCGCCGGCGCGTCGACGTCGAGATGTCGGTCGGGGCGCTCACCGAGACGGTGGAAGTGCGCACCGGGCGGGCCGCGCTGCAGACCGATTCGAGCGACCGCAGCCAGGTGATCAGCGGCGAGCAGACCCGCGCCCTGCCGCTGAACGGCCGCGAGTATTCGGCCCTTGCCCTGCTGTCACCCGGCGTCCGGCTGTCGGCGCTCAACACCGGCGGCTTCACGCCGCGGGAGGGTTCGTTCAACGTCAACGGGCTGCGCTCGACGTTCAACAACTTCCTCATCGATGGCGTCGACAACAACGCCTACGGCACCAGCAACCAGGGCTTCTCAAACCAGGTCATGCAGCCGTCGCCGGACGCCGTGGGCGAGTTCAAGGTCGTCACCAACAACATGAGCGCCGAGTACGGGCGCTCGGCCGGGGCGACGATCAACGTCGCCTACCGCAGCGGCACCAACCGGCTGCGCGGCTCGGGCTGGGACTTCGTCCGCCGCACCGACTTCAACGCCACCGGCTTCTTCAAGCCGGCGGACGGCAAGAAGCCGCAGTTCGACCGCGACCAGTTCGGGGCCGTCGTCGGCGGGCCCATCCTCCGCAACCGCGCCTTCTTCTTCGCCGACGTCGAGTCGCTGCGCCAGGATCGATCGCAGCCGGCGACGTCCACCATCGCCACGCTGGCGCAGCGCCAGGGCATCCTGTCGGTGGATGTCCGCAACCCGTTCACCAGCGCCACCTACCCGGCCGGCACGCCGATCCCGATGACGGATTTCGCCCGCCGCGTGCTCACGGGCCTGCCCGAGCCGACCAGCGCTGCCGCCACCAACAACTACGTCGCCACCCAGCTCTTCGAGAACGCCACCGACAAGGCGGGCGGCAAGGTGGACGTGGTCGTCAGCCCGACCCTGTCGCTGTTCGGTCGGCTTGGCTGGCGTGACGTCGACATCTTCGACAACCCCGCCCTTCCCCTGCCTTCGGGCGGCGGCGGCAACGCCACCACCTACGTCGAGAACACGCAGCTGGCCTTCGGCGCCACCTACACGCTCTCGCCGACGTCGCTGTTCGAGGCGCGCCTCGGCTGGTCGCGCACCTCCGCGGGCAAGAACCCGGCGGCCCTGGGCACCGCGTCGGCGCTCGAGGCCTACGGCATCGCCGGCTTGCCCGACGACCCGCGCGTCGCGGGCGGGCTGCCGAGCCAGTTGATCACCGGCTTCTCCGACCTCGGGCGACAGGCCACCAACCCGCAGTGGCAGTACCCGACGGTCTTCAACCCGAAACTGAACTACTCGCGCCTGATGGGCCGTCATTCACTCAAGGCCGGCTACGAGTACCAGCGCATCCTCACCGAAGTGCAGGACGTGAACCCGCTCTACGGCCGCGACCAGTACGCGGGCCAGTTCACGCGGCCGTCCGGCGTCGGCGCCAACAACGTGTTCAACCTCGCCGACTTCATGTTCGGCTTGCGCTCGACCTACGCGCTCAGCAACATCCTGGTCGCCGAGCTCGAGCAGGACATGCACTTCGGCTATCTGCAGGACGACTGGCGGGTGAACGACCGGCTGACGCTGAACCTGGGTCTGCGTTACGAGTTGGCAACGCCGTGGGTCGAGAAGAACAACGTGCTCTCGAACTGGGACCCGGCGACGCGCACGATGGTCCTCGCGCGAGACGGTTCGGGGCGCGACCGATCGACGATCGCGACGGACACCAACAATCTCGGCCCGCGCCTCGGCCTGGCCTGGACGCCGATCGATCGCACCGCGGTGCGCGGCGGCTACGGCGTCAGCTTCGTCCACTTCCACCGCGCCGGCGGCGCCAACGTCCTGCCGATCAACGGACCGCAGGTCATCAACGCCGTCGTCGTCCAGACGCCGGCGACGGCCGGGTTCCGGACCACCCAGGACGGCTACCCGTCTGGCCTCACCGATCCGTCGCGCTTCAATCCGCTGGCTGCCAACATCACCTACATGCCCTCGGACTATCGCTCGAGCCGCGTGCAGAGCTGGTACGCCTCGGTGCAGCGTGAGCTGACGAAGGCGCTCGTCGTGGACGTGGCCTACGTCGGCAACCGGGCCGACGATCTGTTGTTGTTCGCCAACTTCAATCAGGCGGCGCCGAACAATCCCGCCGGCAGCATCCCGCTCCAGCAGCGGCGGCCGATCCCGGAGTTCGCCGACATCACCTACGCCTTCAACGGCGGGCTCTCGCGCTACCGCGCCTTCCAGGGCAAGGTGGAGTGGCGCGGCGAGGGCCTGACGCTGATGTCGGCGCTGACGCTGTCGAGGACGCAGGACAACGGCGCCGGCTCGCTCGAGAACCCGAACGGGAACTTCCCCGCGCCCCAGGACTTCCGCAACCTCGACGGGGACTTCGGCCTGTCGGGATATCATCAGCCGTACAACAGCACGACCAGCGCGGTGTGGGACGTGCCGGTCGGACGCGGCCGCCGGTTCCTGGCGAACGCGCCGCTCGCCCTCGACACGCTGATCGGCGGCTGGCAGATTGCCGGCGTCAACACCGTCGCCCCGGGCGATACGGTAACGCTCACCTACACGCCGCTGGCGGCGTTCCAGGTGTCGAGCATCCAGCAGGACTTCCGCGGCGCCAACAACTACCGGCCCAACGTCGTCGGCGACGTCCTGATGCCCGAAGGCAGCCGGACGCCACAGGTCTACCTCAATCGCGACGCGGTCGTGGTCCCGACCGATCCCAGCCAGCCGTTCGGCAACGCCGCACGCAACACGGTGCGCGGTCCGCTGATGTGGACGCTCGACGTGCAGGCGACCAAGCGCATTGCCGCCCCCTGGCCGCAGGGCACGATCGAGCTGCGCATCGAGGGCTTCAACGTGCTGAACCGCACCAACCTGCGGGCGCCGAACGGCAACCGCAGCGCCGGCGGCTTCGGCAGCATCACCTCCACCTACGATCCACGGATCCTGCAGATCGGGCTGAAGGCGACGTTCTAAACGACGGGCGGCACCATGGCCGCCCGTTCCATTTCATCCGACGATCGCGCGCGTGCGCGAACGCCAGATCCTGCTGCGGGCTACGAGCCGGTGCCGCAGGTCGGTGAAACCATCTTGAGGGCGGTGACGCTGAGCGTGGGCAGCTTCAGGTCGCTCGAGCTCACCCGACCCGACGCCGAGGCGTCACGATCCGTGCTGGGCTTGTCCGACATCGGCTTGTCGGCGCTGCCCATGCCGCTGGCGCTGTCCGACAGCGTCCCGGTCAACTCCACCTTGTGGTTCAGATGCTGGCTGAACGACACGCTCGAATCGGACGTCTTCAGCAGGAACGACGACCCCGCCGCGCGCGACGCCGCGCCGGTGCGGTCGATGTTGCTCAGGACGTATTGCGCCGAGGCGCCCGCGGCGGCCGGCGCGCTCGCCGTCGCCGAGGCCGCGCTGCCCGCGCCCGAGCCGCTGCCCGTGGCCGGCGCCATCGTCCGGCTGTCCCAGGTCTTCAGGCATCCGGTGACGGTGGTCGCGGTCTTGGCCATGTCCGACATCGGCGTACGGGTCGACGGAGTCGACGTCGGAGCCGGCGTCGTCGGTGACGTCGTCGGGGAAGGCGTCGTCGGTTCAGTCGTCGGATCGGGCGGCCGCTGAGCGGGCTGGCTCGGCGGGGTCTGCTGGGTCGGTGGCGTCTGGGTCGGCGGCTGCTGCGCCGCGAGGCCGAGGCCGGAGATGGCAACGACGCTACACACTGCGAGGATGTGCTTCTTCATGGTTCTGTATCTCCCTCAGTAAACGAAACGGGTGGAACTACGACCTGGGGCGCGGCCGCAGGGCGCGGGCCGCAGCGAGGTGCTCCCGCAGCGCCGGCAACTGCCGGGCCGCCCAATCCTTGACCTCGTCGTCGCGTCCGTCGCGCGACTCGCCCTCGAACAGCGCCACCGCGGCCTCGCGGCGGGCAATCATTGCGGTGACGAACGCGGCGTCGAAGGCGGTCCGTCCCGCCGCCGCCAGCTTTACTGCCTCAGGCTGCACCGCGTCTAGCGCGGCCGCCCGATCGATCTGGCGGGCCCGGGCCATCGCGGCAAGCTCGCGATCGATTCCCGTGTGGGCGTCGAGCACCTGCCGGGCGAACGCCTTCACAGCGGCGCTCGCCGCCCGCGTGACCGCGAGCGTGGCGAGCTCGGCGTCGAGAGCTGTCGCCTCGGAGGCCTTGGCGAGGAACGTCGCGTCCGCCGATCGCGCCGGATCGGCCAGCGCCTGGGCCGAGGCCACCGAGGCACCAGCCAGGACGAGCATCGCCGGCAGGGCGAGGAACCCAAGGCGACCCATCCCTACTCTCCTTCCGTCGCGCCCGTGAGGCGCGGCGGATGGTCCAAGCAGCCCGTGCTGGAAGTTCCGCTGCGTTCGACGGGCGATGCATCCCGGCGCTCGGCGTTGCTCGTCGGTCGAATATTCCCGATATTCTCTCTCCTCACGCCTGGATCGCCGGGCGCCTCGCCCGTCTCGGCGCGACGCGGCACTTCCAGCACGGGCTGCTAGTGCAACCGATGCGCCAACCCATCGCCGCGCGCCAGGCGCGGCGATCGCATGGCCGAGCCGGCACCACACGCGAACGCACTGTGTAAGCGACGATGTCCCTGTGCCGTGATCGATGACATCAGGACACCGGGTTACGGCCCTGGATGATGCGGATGAGGAACACCGCCACGGCGAGCAGCAGGAGCAGATGCAGGAATCCGCCCAGCGTGTACGAGCTCACCATCCCGAGCAGCCACAGCACCACCAGCAGTACCAGAATGACGTTCAACATGGTCCTCTCTCCTATGAGCCGGCCGACATCGAAGGCGGTCGGCGCCGCGGACCAATCGAGCACCATCCGTGCCAGGTGGGGCGGCCGGATCTGCGGAAGAGGCTGCCCCAAAATGGGCAGGCTACTGCTCAGGTGAGGTGATCGTGCGGGCAGGGCGACCCGCGAGGTGGCGGCGGATCGCATCGACGAGCTCGGATGGGTCGCAGGGCTTGATGAGGATCAGATCGAAGCCGGAGCGACGCGCTTCCTCGAGCTTGGCGGGCAGGGAATGCCCGGTCGAGGCGATGAGCGGGATGTGCCGCGTCTCGGCGCGCGCGCGCAACGCGCTCGCCACCTGGCATCCGGAGAGCCCAGGCAGCTCGATATCCATCACCACCAGATCGGGCACGTGCTCGCACGCGCAGCGCAGTGCCTCGGTGCCGTCTTCAGCGCGCAATACGTCGAACCCGGAGGCGCGGAGATACAGATCCCACACATCCAGAGCGTCCGGGTAGTCGTCGACGATCAAAATGGTGGCGGCAGCGGGCATTGTGATAAGTCTGGCACGTTGCGGCGCAGGACGCACGCGCTACAGACGACGTGCCAGCCAGGATGACGGACGCGGAACGGGTGCTCTCGTTGCTGATTCACGATCTGCGCACGCCTCTGGGTGTCGCGCACGGCTATTTGCGCCTGATTCGGGCCGATCGTCTGCCCTCCGCGGAGGACCGCGATCGGGCCCTCGCCGGCACCCAGGACGCGCTGGCCCGCATGTCGCGGCTCTGTCAGGACGCCGGCGCCTTCCTCGACGACGCGTCACCGGCCGCGGGCCGGGCGCCCGCCGCGCAGCTCACCGAGCGAGTGGTCGCCGCCCTCGCCGAGCGCGGCGTCGCGGTTGCGGAGCGTGGAGCGGGCGACGGCGCCCCAGCCGGGGATGGCCAGCAGGTTGCCGTCGGCACCAGCCTGGACCGCGCGGCGGACGCCATCGCCACGCTCCTGGCGACGCGCGCCGGCCGCGCGGCGAAGGCCGTTGCCAGCGTCGACGTCACGTCGACAGCGCTTCGCTTCGCCTGTGGTCCCGCCGCGGACGGTCAGTCGTCGCCCCCCCGGTTCGACGGCGACGAGCGGCCCTTCGATCCGTGGCAGTCGTCGCAGGGGCTCAGCGTGGTCCTGGCGCATCGCCTGGTCACGGCGCTGGGCGGACGGGTCTGGTTGGCTGGGGATGGCCTAGCTCTTGCGTTATCCGTCCCCATGGAGAGTAGAGCTGCATGACCGCACGTCTGGCGATCGTCGACGACGACGCCGCATTCACCGGGTATCTGCACACGCTTCTCGGCGCCCAAGGCTACGGTGTCGAGGTCTTCAACAGCGGCACGGCCCTGCTCGAAGGGCTGCGCGCGGGGTCGGCGCCGAATGTCATCCTGCTGGACGTTCTGATGCCGGACCTGGACGGGATCGAGACACTGCGGGCGATCCGGCAGGCGCGGCCCGCGGCTCAGGTGATCATGCTGTCCGGCCGGCAGGCACCGCAGACCATCGTCGAGGCGGTGCGGCTGGGCGCGGCCGACTACGTGATCAAGCCCGGCGACCCGGACGGCGTCGGCGAGGCCGCCCTCGAGGCGGCGATCCGCAACGCGCTGGAGCGCGAGTCGCTGAGCGCGGAAGTCGCCCGCCTGAGCGCGCAGGCGACCGAAGATCCGCAGGGGACGCAGGTCTCCTGGGTCTCAGGCGCGGCGATGCAGCCGGTGCTGGCGATGGTCGAGCGTGTCGCCGACAGCGACGTCGGGGTGCTGCTCCGTGGCGAGAGCGGTGTCGGCAAGGAAGTGATCGCGCGCGAGCTGCACCGGCGCTCGCCGCGTCGAACCAAGCCATTCGTCAAGGTCAACTGCGCGGCGCTGCCGGCCGATCTGCTCGAGAGCGAGCTGTTCGGGCACGAGCGCGGCGCCTTCACCGGAGCCGGCACCACCCGCATCGGCAAGTTCGAGTTCGCGCAGGGCGGCACGATCCTGCTGGACGAAATCGGCGAGATGCCTCCGGCGCTCCAGGCCAAGCTGCTGCACGTGCTCCAGGATCGCGAGCTGACGCGGCTCGTCAGCAACCGGCCGGTCGAAGTCGACGTCCGGGTGCTCGCCGCCACCAACCGCGACCTCGAGGCGATGATGCGGACCGGCGCCTTCCGCGAGGATTTGTACTACCGCCTCCAGGTGATCGAGCTGCGTATCCCGTCGCTGCGCGAGCGCCGCGAGGAAATCCCGTCGTTGGTCGAGTTCTTTCTCTCGAAGTACGCGGCGGTCTACCGCCGGCCGCCGGTGCGACCGAGCCGGGCGCTGCTCGAGGCTCTCATGGGCTATCCGTGGCCCGGCAACATCCGCGAGCTCGAGAACATGATGAAGCGCTACGTCGTGCTGCAGGAGGAGTCGCTGGTGAGCAGCGAGCTCGTCCGCCTGCAGCTGGCGTCGCACGCCGCGGCCGTCGCCGCCCCGGCAGCGATGGCCGCACCGATGGCGGTGGCGGTTGGAGCCGCCGCGGCCGTCGCAGCACCGCCACCCATGGTGATGCCGGCCCCGCCGCTGGTGGCCATGCCGGTCGTGCCAGCTGGGTCGAGCGTCGATCCCGACGATCAGATCGTCGATGACAAGAGCGTCGAAGTCGACGGCGTCGACCTCCAGGTACTCGCCCGCACGGCCGCGATGAAGGCGGAGCGAGAGGCCATCGACCAGGCGCTCGCCAAGTTCCGCTGGAACCGCCGCAAGGCCGCCGCCTATCTCAAGGTGAGCTACAAGACCCTGCTCAACAAGATGAAGGAATGCGGCATCTCGGAACCCGGCGCGTCCTTGGCGCGCGCGTCCAGGTCGCCTGGTTGGCATCGGCTGGAACGACTCCTGCACCCTGATCGGCGTCTCTCCGCGCGAGTCCGCGCGCTCACGCCCATCATCACAAGGAGTCGTTTCATGGCTGACATCACCACGCTGCGCGACGCGTTCGTCGACGAAATCCGCGACATCTACCACGCCGAGAAGCAATTGCTGAAGGCGCTGCCGAAGCTGGCGAAGGCCACGACCAGCGAGGAGCTCCGCGGCGCGCTCACGGATCACCTGGCCGAAACCGAGAACCAGGTGAGCCGGCTCGAACAGGTGTTCGAGCTGGTCGGCGAGAAGCCGGAGACCAAGACGTGCGCCGGCATGGCCGGCATCATCGAAGAGGGCTCGGAGGTCCTCGGCCGGGAGAGCGGCGCCGTGCTCGATGCGATGATCATCGCCTCGGCGCAGCGTGCCGAGCACTACGAGATCGCCGCCTACGGCACGGTCGCAGCCTGGGCCGAAGGCCTGGGCCTCAGCGATGCGGCGGAACTGCTGCGGGAAACGCTCGACGAGGAAAAGGCGGCGGATGAAGCGCTCACCGCCATCGCCGAGGCCGGGATCAATGCGGCCGCGGGCGGCAATGCGCCGGCAGCGGGTCGGGCCCGCGCGGCCGGTCGTCTCTAGGACTGCGCAACCCGGTCACTACGGAGTGCGCAATCGGGTCACCACGGGGCCGGCCGGCGACAGCCGGTCGGCCTCGTCGTGTCTCAGGCTCGCAGTCTCACGCACGCATGTAGCCGAAGCGGCCGTGGGCGAGGAAGCCATCGGTGACCAGCTGCTCGAGCACGGTGCGGCAGGTGTCCTGGTCGACGTGCCAGAAGCGGGACGCCTGCGGCAGCGTGAGGCGCAGGCACGGCATCTCTTCGTACTCGGCGCGGATGCGTTGCGTGAGAACCGGGGAGTTCGGCGTGACGCGATCTCGGATAGGGGAAACCGTGGGCATTGGGACAACTCTCCAATCCGGCAGTGGGTGCAAGAGAATGGCCAGGTCGACGGTACCCGTCGACTCCGCGCGACCACCAGGCGACGGCGAGGCCGAGTCCGTCGATGCCGTACGTCGGTCGCCCGATGCGCACGTTGAGGAAGTCTGCCGCTCGAGGGTGACGGGTCGGTGACGGCACGACTCGTGCTCCCGCCACACCGGCGCGTCGATCACGACCGTGACCTCGCGTCGTCCGGTGACTATTCGGTGGAGGACGCATGACCCGTGTCGCACGATCGAGTGTTCCGGCTCTCCTGCTGCTCGTCCTGGCGGCTGCCCCGGCCCGAGCCGACTGGCTCATCACGCCGTATCTCGGTAGCGCCTTCGGTGGCGCTACGACCTCGCAGCACGTCATCTACGGCGCCTCCGCCACGTGGATGTCACATGGCATCGTCGGTGTCGAAATCGACGGCAGCATCGCTCCGGATCTGCTCGACGAAGACGACGGCGTGATCCTCGGCATCGCCGATAGCAACGTGACGACGGTGATGGGCAGCATCGTGCTCGGCGCGCCCCTTGGTGAACCTGGGGTTCGGCCCTATGCCGTCGCAGGCGCCGGCTTGATCCGATCGCGCGTCAGCGACGCCGACGACATCTTCGACCTCGACGACAACAGCTTCGGCATCAACGTCGGTGGCGGCGTCTACGCGCTGGTGCGGAAGAACCTCGGGCTGCGCGCCGACCTCCGCTACTTCCGCGGCGTGCGCGACACCAACAGCAGCAACGACATCGATCTCGAGCTCGGCAGTTTCGACTTCTGGCGCGCCTCGGTAGGCGCGACCTTCCGGTTCTGACACGCACGACCCGGTCCTGAGGAGGATCACCATGAGACAACAGCTGTTCCATATCGCCTTCGTCGGTGCGCTCGGCCTGGTGGGCGCCTGTTCCGAAAAACGTCCGGAAGCGGCGGATCGGCCGCCAGCGGCCGACAGCGCGGTCAAGCCGGATACCGGCGATCGGGCCGCGGCGGCGACCGAGACCGCTGATGTGAAGCTGGCGCTCTCGATGGACAAGACCGTCGACGCCAGCGACATCAACGTCGACACCGACGCCGCCATCAAGGTGGTGACCTTGAGGGGCACCGTCGCCAGCGCCGAACAACGGGCGCGGGCAGAAGCGATCGCGACGCGCGAAGCCACCGGCTTCCGTGTCGACAACCAGCTGGTCGTCAAGCGCAAGTCAGAGTAAGCCCAGCGGGGCGGGCATACCGCAGCTGGGGTATGCTCGCCCCTCGCGATGATCGCGGCGTGGTTCCCCTACCTGGTCGCCTTTGCCGCCACGCTCACGGCGGCCCTCTTGCGCGTGGTCCTGGCCGCGTGGCTGGGCACCGAACTGCCGTACCTGACGTTCTACGGTGCGGTGATGGTGAGCGCCTGGAACGGCGGGCTGCGTCCCGGCCTCTTCGCCACCGGGCTCAGCGTCGCCATCGCTTTCGCCTTCTTCGTCCTACCCCGCATAGAAGCGACCGGCCTCGAGCCGGCACACGCGATCGGCCTCGCCTTCTTCGCCGCCACGGGCCTTCTGATCAGCGCCGGCACCGAGGCGCTCCGTCAGGCCCGTGACGCGCAGGGGCTCGAGGCGGAGCGCCTGAGCACCACCTTGCAGTCGATCGGCGACGGCGTGGTCGTGACCGACGCCGCCGCCAGCGTCGTCTCGATCAACCCGGTGGCCGAGCGTCTCACCGGGTGGCGGAGCGCCGAGGCCGCTGGCCGTGCGCTCGCCGACATCTTCCAGATCGTCAACGAGGAAACGCGCCAACCGGTCGACAACCCGGCGGTACGGGCGCTGCGCGAAGGCGCCATCGTCGGCCTGGCCAACCATACGATCCTGGTCTCGCGCGACGGATCGGAGGCGCCGATCGACGACAGTGCGGCACCCGTCCGCGGCGCCGATGGCCGGGTCGCCGGCAGCGTCCTCGTCTTTCGCGACGTGTCCGAACGGCGCCGGGCCGAGCAGACACTCCGCGCCAGCGAAGCGGAGCTGAGCGACTTCTTCGAGAACGCCAGCGTCGGCCTGCACTGGGTCGATCTGGAAGGGCGGATCCTGCGCGCCAACCGCGCCGAGCTGTCGATGCTCGGCTACGCCGCGCACGAGTACATCGGACGTCCGGTCGCCGACTTCCACGTCGATCAGCCGGTCGTCGACGAGATGCTCGAGCGCCTGGGCCGGGCCGAAGTGCTGGATGACTTCCCGGCCCGGCTGCGCTGCCGTGACGGCTCCATCCGCCATGTCTTGATCAGCTCGAGCCCGCGCTGGGAGCGCGGCCGGCTCGCCCACAGCCGCTGCGTCGTGCTCGACGTCACCGAGCGTCGTCAGGCCGACGAGATCCGCGGCCTGCTCGCCGCGGTGGTCGAGTCGACCGAGGACGCGGTCATCACCAAGTCGCTCGACGGCGTCATCCTGTCGTGGAACGCCGGCGCCCGGGACATGCTCGGCTACGCCGCCAACGAGGTCGTCGGCCGCTCGGTCAACATGATCATCCCCGAGCACCGTCGCGGTGAGGAGCTGGAGATCCTCGAGCGCATCAAGCGGGCCGAGCGGGTCATGCCCTTCGAGACCGAGCGCGTCGCCCGCGGCGGCCGGATCATCGACGTCTCGCTGACCGTCTCGCCGATCCGCGACGAGGCCGGCGGCATCATCGGCGCGTCGTCGATCGCCCGCGACATCGGCCAGCGCAAGGCGCTCGAGCAGTCGCTGAGAGACACCGACCGGCGCAAGGACGAGTTCCTGGCGGTTCTCGCCCACGAGCTGCGCAACCCGCTGGCGCCGATCCGCAGCGGTGTGGCGGCGCTGCGCCTCGCGCTGCCCGACGACGCCACGCTGCGCCACGTCGGCGGCATCATCGAACGCCAGGTCCGGCAGATGTCGCGTCTGCTCGACGATCTCCTCGACGTCTCGCGCATCACGCACAACAAGCTCGAGCTGCAGATGGAGCCGCTGACGTTACAGGCGGTGATCGACTCGGCGCTCGAAACCAGCCGGCCGCTGGTCGAAGGGGCCGGCCAGACGGTCGCGGTGACCGCGCCGCCGGTGCCGGTCCCGGTCGTCGCCGATCCGATGCGCATCGCGCAGGTGTTCGCCAACCTGATCAGCAACGCGTCGAAGTACTCGCACACCGGCGCCACCATCCGGATCGCCGTGGCGGTGCACGAGCGCGAGGTCGCGGTCACCGTCAGCGACGACGGCATCGGCATCGCCGCGGAGGCGCTGCCGACGATCTTCGATGTGTTCTCGCAGGCATCACAGGCGCGGACGCGCGCCCAGGGCGGCGTGGGTATCGGTCTGTCGCTGGTGAAGGGGCTGGTCGAGCTCCACGGCGGACGCGTCTCCGCCCGCAGTCAGGGCCTCGATCAGGGCAGCACCTTCGAGGTCCGCCTGCCGCTGGCGCGGGTCGCGGCACACCATCCACCGGCGATCGACGAAGCGCCTGCGGCCGAGCCGCTCGGCCGCCGCGTCCTGATTGCCGACGACAACCGCGACGGGGCGGACAGCCTCGCCCTCGTCGTCCGGGCCTTCGGCTGCGACGTCCGCACCGCGTACGACGGCATCGGCGCCGTGCACGAGGCCGCCGCGTTCCATCCCGACGTGGTGTTCCTCGACCTCGGGATGCCGGGGATGGACGGCCTCGACGCGGCGCGCCAGATCCGCGCACTGCCGCACGGCAGCGGGTTGCTGCTGGTCGCCGTGACCGGTTGGGGCCAGGAGCGGGACCGTCAGCTGACCAACGAGGCCGGCTTCGACGCGCACGTCGTCAAGCCCGCGGATCCGTTCGCGCTGCGCGTCCTCATCGCCCGCGCCCCCTCCGGCACCACGACCTCGGCGTCGTAGCGGCACACTGGGCCAGGGGCGCGTCGGGCCGTGGCCGAACGAGACCCAACCGTTACGACGCCCGCCGATTGCCAGCGATCAGGAGCACCACGCCGGCCGCCAGAGCCAAACCGCCGGCGATCGGCGGCAGCGGGATGCGCTCGCGCTTCTCGGCCGTTGCCTGAATGGGGCCGAGGTCGATGACCTTCTCGCGACGCGTGTAGTTGATGCCGCCGACGGCGAGACCCACGACGCCGACCACGATGAGCAGGATGCCTACGAGACTTGCCATTTTCATGTCGCTCTCTCCACAGGTGAGGTATTGCGCGAAGCAGCCGAGTCGCCGCGCCGGCCCGTGCAACGCGCCACAGCTGGCCCGGAATCCGCATGCTGGAGCTGGTGAATGCAAGAAGGTCGCCCAACTTCACGCCGGCGTCGGATCGGCCGTCGCGGCTGGCTGGTGATCGCGGCGCTGTTCGCGGTCGTGCTCGCGGTCATCGCCTCGGCGTTTGCGCGGCTGACGCCGCACGTCCGCGATCTCGCGATCCAGGCCCTCAACGAGCGCTTCGACAGCGAGACCGAGATCGCGACGCTGCAGGTCTCACTCTTCCCGCAGCCGGCCGTGAGCGGCACCGGCCTCGTGGTCCGCTACAAGGGGCGCCGCGACGTGCCGCCGCTGCTGACCGTCAAGGCGTTCTCGGCGTCCGCCTCGATCCCCGGTCTGATGTTCAAGCGGCTCCACCTCAAGACCATCGATCTGGAAGGCCTGGAGATCCGGATCCCTCCCGGTGGATTGCGCGGCGCCGGCGTCAGCCTGCCGGCCCCCGGCTCGGCCGCCCAGGGCGCGCCGGGGCGGGAGAAGGACTCCGGACGTCCGGGGAATCCGCCGCCAGACGGCAAGCCACGCCGTTCTCTCGAAGCCACCAAGTCGCCGATCCTGATCGACGCGATCCGATCGCGCGAGGCTCGACTCGAGATCGCCACCGACGATCCGGCCAAGCAGCCGCGCGTTTTCCAGATCCACGATCTCGTCATGAGCGACTTCGGTTTCGATCGGGCCGCCGGGTTCGACGCGCGATTGAGCAATCCCAAGCCGGCAGGCGAGATCCGCGCCCGCGGCACGATCGGACCGTGGAGCACCGCCGACCCGCGGATGACGCCGCTCGGCGCCGACTACACGTTCGCTCGTGCCGACCTCGACACCATCAAGGGCATCGGCGGCGTCCTCTCGTCGAAGGGCCGCTTCCACGGCGTGCTCGAGCGCATCCGCGTCGAAGGCACGACCGACACGCCCGATTTCCGCGTCGACGTCGCCGGACAGCCCGTGCACCTGCAGACCCGCTTCGCCGCCGTCGTCGACGGCACCAACGGCAACACCTGGCTCGAGCCGGTCGAGGCCACGCTGCTGTCGTCGCACATCCTCGCCCGCGGCGAGGTCGTCCGCAGCGAGGACGTCAAGGGCCGCAAGGTCAACCTGCAGGTCACGATCGACGACGCCCGCATCGAGGACATCCTCAAGCTGGCGATCAAGTCGCGGCAGATGCCGCTGACCGGGCAGATGCAGCTGCAGACGACCTTTCTGCTTCCGGCCGGCGAGGCCAGTGTGCCGGAACGGCTGCAGCTCGATGGCGCGTTCGCGATCGCCAAGGCGCGCTTCACCAGCTTCAACGTGCAGCAGCGGATCGATACCCTCAGCCGCCGCGGACGCGGGCGGACCGACGACAGCGGACCGAGCGTGGTCTCACACCTGAGGGGGCGCTTCGTGATGAAGGACGGCCGCATCCGGTTCGCGAATCTGACGTTCGCCGTTCCGGGGTCGGTGGTGCAGCTGGCCGGCTCGTTCGACCTGAAGTCCGAGCAGCTCGATTTCGACGGGCACCTGCTGCTGGACGCCTCGCTCGCCGACACGACGACCGGCTTCAAGTCGGTGCTGGCCCGCGTGGCCCAGCCGTTCTTCCGACGGCCCGGCGGAGGCTCGAAGCTGCCCATCCGCGTGTCGGGCACTCCCGACAAGCCGGTGTTCGGCCTCGACGTCAGGCGAGCGCTGACGCGCGGCAACTGAGGCTCAGGCCGGGACACTAGTGTCCCGTCTGGCGAGCCGCTTGCACTGGAAGCGCCTGGAGGAAACAACGCATGAATGACGATGTTTTCAAGGGCAAATGGCTGCAATTCAAGGGACAGATCAAGGAGAAGTGGGGTCAGCTCACCGATGACGATCTCGACAAGGTCGCCGGGCAGCGGGACCAGCTCGTTGGTCAGATCCAGGAGCGCTACGGTCTGGCGAAGGACGAGATCAACCGCGATCTCGACGCGCTGATCGCCAGCGAACCGCGGCGCGCGGGCGCCGGGTCCTAGTCCCCAAGGGACGAGTCCCCCGTCGGGGCCGATCGGCCGCGCGTAGCGTGCCGATCGGGCACCGGTGCGGCGCGGCCCCCATCGCCGCACACACGCCGCGCCGGTGCCCGTTCGTCGCTTTCCGCCTCGCTGCGCAACTGGTCGCCGGCGAGCCACACCAGCGAGCACTGGCAACGCTTCATGAACGCGAGCACTGGCAACGCTTCATGAACGGCGCGGTCGAGCTGCTGGCTCGCCGACGAGCACCTCCGGCCTCAGCTTTTCGGTACCGGACAGTCGCCGGGCACCTGGCGGATCGTCGTCGCGTTCAACTCGATGAGATCGTCGTTCTTGGGACTGGCCAGCGCCTCGCGAAGGAGGTTGCCGAAGCTGCCCTCGATGCGGACGCGCCGGCCGACGTGCAGCTTCAATTGCTCGTCGGTCAACCCGCCGATCTCGTACATCGGCTGCAGCGCAGCCGATACGACGCCGGCCCGCGGATCCTTGTCGACGACGGTCCCTTTGCCCTTCAGGACACGGGCGCCGACGAGGATGAAGTCCTCGGCGAGCCCCGCCCGTTCGGCCATGTTCGACGTGCGGCCAGGGATTTCCTCTTCTCGCGCGACGCAGCCCTCGACCGTCACCAGTGGTGGGATCGCCGGCGTGGCGAGGCGATCGTCGGGGGTGTTCGACGACGGTTTGGGTGGCGCCGAGGTCGGCTGCTGGCCGTTGGCAACGCCGGTGGCCAGCGCGGCCACCAGAAACAGGACGTGAGCGGTCATCACGAACCCTCCAGCCTGTGTTCAGTGCAAGGCGGGTGCCGGATTCGCGCGCGCCGGCCCCGCGACGAGCCTAGTCCCCTGGAAACGGGCCACGGGCTGCTAGAACAGCCGGCTGACCCTCTGCTCGTGGTCGAGCAGCCACTGCTTGCGCCACAGCTTGCCGCCGTAGCCGACGAGCGTGCCGTCGGCACCGATGACCCGGTGGCACGGCACCAGGATCGCGACCTGGTTGGCGCCGTTGGCGCGGGCCACCGCACGCACCGCAGACGGTCGCCCGATACGCCCCGCGATCTGGGCGTAGCTGCGCGTCTCGCCGCACGGGATCTCGCCCAGCGCCGCCCAGACCTGCGCCGTGAACGGGGACCCGCGCTGGACGATACGGGCCGTGAACGTGGTACGGGTGCCGGCGAAGTACTCGGCCAGCTCGCGGGCGAGCGCGTCGCTCGCCGGCGTGGTGCCGTCGACGACCGATCCGAAGCGGCCCTCGATACGGCGCATCTCGGTCGGCAGCGCCGTCCGATCGTGGAACTCGAACAGGTGCAGCGAGACGTCGTCGGTGACCGCCAGCATGTCGCCGAGCGGCGTCTCGAGCCGGGTGAGGACGAGGGGCGGGGCGGCAATCAGGGAGCCCATGTCCCCGAGTCTACTGCGGCTCCGCCCGCCCCGCTTCCCGCTTCTTGCGGGGTTGCCCGCCCTGCTATCCGCGGCCGGCGGTCCGAGTCTTGGCCGTGCCGGGCTCCGCCATCTTGCGATGCTGCTCGGTCAGCACGCTCGCCGGCGTGGCGCTCGCGACTGCCGTCTGGAGCTTGTTCTTCCATCCGGCGACGACGTCGCCGTCGCCGCGGACCATCGCGTCGTAGCCGACCTGGGCGACGTAGGCAGGATCGCCCTTTTCGTCGGTCGCGACCCTGGTGTCCATCATGTCGGCGCGCTCGAAGAACTCGGTATCGGTGGCACCCGGTATGAGGCAGGTGACGCTGACGCCGCTGTCCTTCAGCTCGTTGCGCAGCGCGAACGAGAACGAGTCGATGAAGGCCTTGGTGCCGTTGTAGACGGCCTGGAACGTGCCCGGCATGTAGCCGGCGACCGAACCGGTGATCAGGATGCGGCCCTCGCCGAGCTCCTGCATGTCGCGCGCCACCTGCTGAATCAGGTAGATCGTGCCGGTGATGTTGGTGTCGATGACGTGCCGCACCTCGTCGAACTCCTGCTCGAGGAAGGCGCGGCCGAGGCCGTGGCCGGCGTTGGCGAAGAGCGCGTCGACGGCGCGGCCCTGCGTGGCCGCATAGAGCTGTTCGACGCCGTCCTCGGTGGCCAGATCGATTTTGAGGGTGTCGACGCTGGCGCCGGAGCTGCGGCAGACCTCCGCGACCTCGACCAGGCCGGCGGTGTCGGCCGCCAGGAGGAGGTCGTAGCCGTCCCGCGCCGCGATGATCGCCAGCTCGCGTCCGATGCCGGTGGACGCGCCGGTCACGATCGCATACTTCGAATGCATGGTGTCTACCTCGGTGGCCGCGTTCAATGCGGCTTCATGACGACTTTGATGCAGTCGTCCTGCTTGTCGCGGAACGTCCGGTACATCTCGGGCGCGTCGTCCAGGCCGACCCGGTGGGTGATGACGAACGACGGATCGATCTCGCCACGCTCGATCCGGCCGAGCAGCAGCGGCAGATACCGGTGCATGTGGGTCTGGCCCATCTTCAGCGTCAGGCCCTTGGCGAACGCGGCGCCGAGCGGAAACTTGTCGAGGAAGCCGCCATAGACGCCGGGAATCGAGACGATGCCGCCCTTGCGACACGCCGCGATCGCCTGCCGCAGCGCGTGCGGGCGATCGGTCGCCAGGTAGAGCGAGGTCTTGACCCGGTCGTACCAAGCGTCGAGCGTCGTGCCGTGCGCCTCGAGTCCGACGGCGTCGATGCAGGCGTCCGGGCCCTGCCCGCCGGTCATCGCGCGCAGGGTCTCCGGCACGTCGACTTTCTCGTAGTTGAGGACCTCCGCCTTCCCGTGCGCCGCCGCCATCGCCAGCCGCTCCGGGTAGCGATCGATGGCGATGACCCGCTCGGCACCGAGCATCCACGCGCTCTTGATCGCGAACTGGCCAACCGGCCCGCAGCCCCAGACGGCGATGGTGTCGCCGGCCTGGATGTCGCAGTTCTCGGCCGCCATGTAGCCGGTCGGAAAGATGTCGGAGAGGAAGAGCACCTGCTCGTCCTGCAGCGAGTCCGGCACCTTGATCGGCCCGATGTCCGAGAACGGCACGCGCGCGTACTCGGCCTGGCCGCCGGCATAGCCGCCGTAGATGTGGGAATAGCCGAACAGCCCGGCTCCCGAGTAGCCCGCCAGCTTCTCGGCCAGCCACGCGTTCGGGTTCGAGTTGTCGCACAGCGACCAGAGCTGCTTGTGACAGAAGAAACAGTGGCCGCAGGCAATCGTGAACGGGACGACGACGCGATCACCGACCTTCAGGCGATCGTTGCCGCGGCCGACCTCCACCACCTCGCCCATGAACTCGTGGCCGAGGATGTCGCCGCGCTGCATCGCCGGGATGTAGCCATCGTAGATGTGGAGATCCGAGCCGCAGATCGCCGTCGCCGTGACCTTCACGATGGCGTCGCGCGGGTTGAGGATCTCCGGGTCGGGCACGCGCTCGACCCGGATGTCCCCCTTGCCGTAGTAGCAGGCGGCTCTCACCGCCCCGCTCCGGCGACGCCGCCCGCGCCCGCCGCCTTGGCGATCTCTCCCGCCTCCAGCAGCTGCTTGAGACGACGCAGGTCCTCGCGGATGGTCTGCGACGGCTCGCGGCCGAAGGCACCGGCGATGAGCGCACCGACCTTGCCGGCGGGCGGCTCGTACTGCAGCGTCACGGTCAACTGCGTGCCGCGATCGTCGCCGCGGGCCGGCTCGAAGGTCACCGAGCCGGCGCTCGCCACGTCGCCGCCCGGCAGCGAGCGCCACGCCAGCACCTTGTTCGGGATCTCGTTGATGATCTCGGCATTCCACTCGACGCGCATGCCGGCCGGGCCGCGCGCCACCCAGTGCGAGCGTCCGCCGCCGAGGTCGCTGACGCTGAGCAGGTTGGGCATGAACGTCGGCAGGTTCTCGAGGCGCGCCCAGAAGCGGTAGACCTCGTCGACCGGGCACTCGAGCCGCACCGATTCGCGCAGGTGGATGCCGCGCGGGCCGGACAACGCCGTCCGCGTGTCAGCGCGCCAGGCGCCGAGTCCCTCCAGGCTCGCCGGCCAGCGGCCGGTCGCGCCGCGATACACCAGCGGCGCCGCGGTCGCGGCGACGCAGAGGCCGGCCAGCGAGCGGCGACTGGCGCCGTAGCCGATCAGTGCAGCGGCCGCGGCGAGCGCACACCACTGATCGAGCCGATCGAGGCGAGGCTCGTACGCGTGATCGACGTCGTAGGACGAGGCTGTCGTCTGCATGCTCACTCTCGCTCTCGCATTGCGTACTTGGTGAAGGAGAGGCCCGCGGCATCGCCGCCGATCGGGGTGGGGTGGGGATCGGCGAGACCGTCGGAAAAAGACCACGATGCGCCGCCGGGGATGGCGGGATCGCCGCTCAACGGAACAGTCGGAGCCGGGGGCATGGTGGTCGGTGCCATGCCTCCCGGCTTTGCAAGCGAAGTACCGTGACGTCAGATCGACGTCACCGCAACGTCAGAGCGACTTCAGGTATTGCACGAGGTCCGCTTTCTGCGCCTCGCTCAGGTTCAACCCGAACCGTGCGACGTAATGTTCGACGACGGCGGCGAGATCGGCCGCGCTTCCGTCGTGGAAGTACGGCGCGTGCTGAAACAGCGCACGCAGCGGGGTGGTGCGATACCGCTTGGTCGCCGTGCGCGACGCGTACTCCGTCTCGGTGCCCACCTCCGCGGGATCGTGCAGCACCGGCCAGTGCCGCGGTGATCCGCTGACGACGTCGGTGAAGGTCGGGCCCTGGTGACAGCGCGCGCATCCGGCCGGGCCGCGGAACACGTCGCGGCCGCGCGACGCGGCGGCGCGATCGAAGCTGCCGGCGGGTGGCGATGGCGCCTCGAGACCGAGCTGATACACGAGCAGCGGCAGCAGCTTCGGCGTCACCAGGTCGGGCCGCTGGCTGATGCGCACGCCGATGCGTGGATCGTGGAACGAGCCGCGACCGCCCATCTGGCCGACGCCGACGTAGCTGTTCCAGTAGGCGATGGGCCCGTCGCCGCTCACCGTCTCGAACCCGACGCGCTGCAGACCGTAGATCGGCGGGATCACGATCGGCAGGGACGGAGTGTTCAGCGGCACCAGCGCCGTGCCGTCGAAATAGTGATGCCGCGGATCGTATTTGCCCGGTCCCCAGGTCGAGAACTCCGCCTTGGTCGCCGCATCGAGCGCGGGTGAGAGCGCCAGGATGGCACCGACGTCGAGTGTGGTGTTCGCCCAGCCGTCGAGGCGGCGGCCGATGCCGGGCGCGAGCGAGTCGTCCACCACCGAGTGACACAACGCGCAGGTGATGCCGACGCTGGTCAGTGCCCCCGCCGCCGTCACGTGCCCCTTCACGCCGACAACGGCGTTGGCACGCAGCAGCGTCAGCGTGACGGCGGGATCGGTGAGATCGACCTCGCCCGCCTTCAGCGCCGCCACGACCTCGCGCGGCAGCGCGTCGACGTCGACCTTGAGCCCGACGCCCAGCGCCTGCTGGGGCGACAGCCTCGACAGCGGCTCCTGCATGCGCAGGACACCCGTCCACAACTGCTCGTCGCCGAAGGTGTCGAAGCGGAAGATGGCGCGTCCGAGGCGCGTGAGGAGCGTGGACAGATGATTCGCGTGCGCATCGGGCGCGGCGCGCTCGTCGGCGGCCGCGTGCACGACGGGTGTGGGCAGACCGGCGGTACCGGCGAGCCCCAGCAAGGCCAGCGGGACCGCGGGGAGCAGCGGCGTGAGGCGCATGAGACGCTCCTTCTTCCTGGCCGCTCCGGCTCGTCGTGAGCCGACACGGTCCACAGGAATAGAGCGCGGCGCCGGCCGCGACGTTACATCGCGAGCCGAAGAGGTTCAATTGACACACTCGAGCGAGCTAGCAGCCCGTGGTGAAAGGGCCGCGGCATTCGACGGGCGATGCATCCCGGCGCTCGGCGTTGCTCGTCGGTTGAATATTCCCGATATTCGCCCTCCTCGCGCCTGGATCGCCGGGCGCCTCGCCCGTCTCGGTGCCTC
>JANOIR010000005.1:0-10194 GCA_031407765.1 Vicinamibacteraceae bacterium | reverse complement strand
AAGTGCGCGCCGCACTACATCAAGACGGTGCTGGAGCACGCCGCCGGGCAGGGCGATCCGGTCCCGACGGAGGCGGAGCCGGCGGGCGGCGCCCAGGCTTCATGGCCCGGCATGTCCGGGATCAGGGTCTACTCCGGCGGGGCCGGCGGCTGCCCGGCGGGCACGCACTACATGGGTATCCGGCCCAACGGGGACGTCACCCCGTGCCCGTACCTCCCTGTCTTCGCCGGGAGCCTTCGCAGCGCGACCCTGGCGGACCTCTGGACATCCTCGGAGGTGTTCACGGACGTGCGCCGCCGGGCCTCGCTCGGCGGGCGTTGCGGAGCGTGCGAGATGAACGGCCACTGCGGCGGCTGCCGTGCCCGGGCCTACGGGATGACCGGCGACCTGATGGCCGAAGACCCGCTCTGCACCCACACCCCCGGCACGTTCGCCGGGGCGCCGCTCCTCGCCCTCCGCGGCCTGGCGCCCGCCGGCGGGCCGGCGAGGACCTCGGCGCTCGAATACGGCCCGGAATCGCCGGCGACCATCGCGTGGGACGATGCGGCCGCCGCACGCATGACGAAGATCCCCGTGTTCGTCCGGGGGATGGTCGTCAGGGCCGTCGAAGAGACCTGCCGCAAGAACGGCCTCGACCGCGTGACCGTCGAAGAGCTCGAGCGGATCCGCGCGCGCATGCCGACGCCGAAGATGTTCGGGTGAGGCAGCAGCCCGTGGTTGACTACGGGCTGCTGGCGAAGGGGTCTGGTGCGCTCTGCAGCGCGAGCTCTCCCTCCATCCACTTCTGGAACTCTTCGGCGGTCTGGACGGTGACGAAGCCACGCATCCGGGCGTGCCCCAGGCCGCAGAGCTGCGCGCAGGCGATCTCGTACTGGAACTCGGGCTTCCCCGTCCGGGCCCGCATCTCCGCGGTCGTCACGGTGGGGACGAACCAGATCGGAATCGTCAGGCCCGGGATGGCATCCTGCTTCACCCGGAACTCGGGCACGCCGAAGCTGTGGATGACGTCCTTGCTCTTGAGCCGCACAATGATCGGCTTGTTCACCGGCAGATAGAGCTGGTTGAGGGTCGTGACGTCGTCCTTCGCGGCCGGATCGGAGCGATCGAGGCCCAGCGGGTTCGACTGGAGATCGAGCAGGTCGATCTTCGTGCGCCCAAAGACGCCGTCCGGGCCGGCGTAATGCATGTTCCAGGCGAACTGCTCGCCGGTGACCTGGACCAGGAGCGCGTCCTTCGCCGGGGGCATGTCGCCGACCCTCGCGGCCCAGAGCGGGATCGCGAACCCGAACAGGAGAACCGCCTCGACCAGGGCCACGCCGACTTCGAGATAGCTCGACGTGTGCGACTTGACCCCGGTGTAGTTCGCCACCGGCTGCCGGGACCGCCTGAAACGGACCAGGCAGAAGGTGAAGAACCCTCCCCACCCGACGAACAGGATGAGCATGAACACGTGGACCCAGCCGATCATGTCGTCGATCTGCCCGCCGTGGGCCGAGGCGAGCGCCGGGAGTCCGAGCCAGTCAGTCATGATGTTCTCGGCGTCTTCTGGAGCTCCGACCATTCGGTGTCGAGCTCGATGTCCGCGACGCGCTTGGCGCGCTTGTAGAGATAGACGAAGAAGCCCACGAACCCGCCTTGCACCGCAAGGAGGATGGCGAGCATCACCAGGACGCCGACCCTCGTCCCGTCGATCATCGAGGTCTCCTCCGCCCCGAAGCACACCGGGCATGCGAGGAGGCGGGAGCCGCCGGCGAACATCACGAGCACAGCCGTCGCGCCCACAGTCGCGAAGCGGAGGGTGCGGGCTTGGCCCGCCGTAGCGGAGCGAAGGCGGCTCATCGCAGCGTCCTCGTCTTGCGCAGGAACCACGAGTCGTAGACCAGCAGGCCCAGCGACACGGCGAACGCCGCGACGCCCGCGATCAGGCGTGCGGTCCCGGCGTCCCCTCCGCCTTGGTTGAGGCACCAGATCCCGAACACCACCGCGAGCGCCGCGGAGAGAAGGATCAGGAGCGCGTGGAACAACCTCAGGTTCATTCGGGAATCCAGAAGCCGTCGGCGTGGGTGAGCACCGGCAGCGCCATCAGCGGCACGAAGAAGGCGACGGTCAAGACGAGGACCGCGAGGATCAGCTTCTTCTCGGAGATCAGGTGCATGAAGTAGCAGGCCACCAGCGACCCCTTGATCGTCGCGACGAACAAGGCCAGGGCCACCGCCATCGGCACCGGCAGGTGGACGCGGGAGATCGCCACCGTCACGATGGTCAGGACCATCAGCGCGACGAAGACGATGATGTAGGTCCTGACGTGTTTGTCGATGTCGGCGGCGTGGTCGCTCGTCGCGTCGACGTCAGCTGCGTGGTCGCTCATGGCTCCCGCCTAGAGAAGGTACAGCGTGGGAAACAGGAAGATCCAGACCAGGTCCACGAAGTGCCAGAACAGGCCCGAGTGCTCGACGCGGTTGGTGAACCACTTCGGGTTCGTTTTCCAGAGCTTGGCGCCAGGGCCCCAGAACCAGGCGTTCACCGCCATCCCACCGGCCACGTGGAGCATGTGCAGGCCTGTCAGCGTGAAGTAGATGGCGAGGAAGTTGTTGGTGCTGGGGAAGAGCCCGTCGTGGAACTTGTGGCTGTATTCGAAGTACTTGACCACGAGGAAGACGAACCCGAGCAGGATCGTGGTCCCCATGTAGAGCCGGAACGTCCCGAAGCGGCCGCGCATCAGCGACGCCCAGGCCATCACCATGGTGACGGACGACCCGATCAGGACGATGGTGTTGAACGTGGCGAGCGGAACGTTCAGGATCGTGTCACCCCGCGGCCAGCTCGGGGCTCCGGTCCGGATCAGGATGTAACTGGCGAAGAGGGCCCCGAACAGCATCACCTCCGAGGCCAGGAAGAGCCAGATGCCGATCTTGCCGTTGGACAGACCGGTATCGCGGCGGAGCTCTACGGTGTAGGGGATGTCCATCGCGAATCAGGCCTCGAACTGCGGCGAGAAGTCCTTGCCCGCGCCCGGCACGCTGTACTCGTAGGGCCCGCGATACACCTGCGGCACCGTGAGGAAGTTGCCGTGCGGGGGCGGCGAGGGCGCGGCCCACTCGAGGGTCGTGGCCTCCCAGGGGTTCTCACCGGTCTTCTCCCCCTTCCGGATGCTCCAGAAGAAGTTGAAGATGAACGGAAGCTGGAAGACTCCAAGGGCCCACGCGCCCCACGACGACACGACGTTCCAGTGCAGGACCGGCTGCGCGAAGTCGTAGGCGGCCCCGCCGTCGTACAGGCGCCGCGAGACGCCGGCCATTCCCATGATGAACATGGGCGTGAAGACGACGTTCATGCAGATGAACGAGCCGATGAAATGGATCTTGCCGAGCGTCTCGTTCATCATCCGGCCGGTGGCCTTCGGATACCAGTAATAGATCCCCGCAAAGAGCGCGAAGATCGTCCCTGGCGCGACGACGTAGTGGAAGTGACCGATGACGTAGTAGGTGTCGTGCAGCGGGATGTCCGCGATGTTGAAGGCGAGCGGCAGGCCCGTGAGCCCGCCGATGCCGAACATCGGGAGGAAGCCGAGCGCGAAGAGCATGGGCGTGTTGAAGCGGATCGACCCGCCCCAGAGCGAGATGACCAGCGCCGTGAGGATCACGACTGACGGGATCGAGATGATCATCGTCGTGGTCTGGAAGAACGCCGCCATCGCCGTCCCCATACCGGTCATGAACATGTGGTGCGCCCACACGATGAACGACATGAAGCCGAGGAACACGAGCGAGTAGACCATCGAACGGTAGCCCCAGAGGGGCTTCCGCGTGTTGTTGGCGAGGACCTCGGCGACGATGCCCATCGCGGGCAGGATCAGGACGTAGACCTCCGGGTGCGCCAGGAACCAGAACAGGTGCTGCCAGAGGAGCGGGTTGCCGCCGCCCGCGATCTCGACGACCTGGCCGCTGACCACGAGCCCGCTCGGCATGAAGAAGCTGGTGCCGGCCAGGCGATCCATCAGCTGCAGCACCGCCGCAGCCTCGAGCGGCGGGAACGCCAGGAGCAGCAGGAAGGCCGTGACGAACTGGGCCCACACGAAGAAGGGGAACCGCATGAAGGTGAGCCCCTTCACGCGCAGCTGGATCGTGGTCGTGATGAAGTTGACCGCGCCGAGCAGCGACGAGGTGATCAGGAAGACCATGCCGAAGAGCCACATCGTCTGGCCCGTGCCCGCCAGGATGGAGAGTGGGGCGTAGGAGGTCCAGCCGGACTGCGCCGCTCCCCCGGGCACGAAGAAACTGGCGAGCATGGTCATGCCGCCGAGGAAGAAGAACCAGTAGCTCGCCATGTTGAGCCGCGGGAAGGCCATGTCCGGGGCTCCGATCTGCAGCGGCAGCACGAAGTTTCCGAAGCCGCCGACCGCGAGGGGCACCACGCCGAGAAAGACCATGATGGTGCCGTGCATCGCCCCGAGCTCGTTGTAGAACTCGGGCAGCATCGTGCCGTTCGGCATGCGCGCCTCGCCGAACAGGCTGCCGATCAACGGAAGCGCTGCGCCCGGGTAGGCGAGCTGCCAGCGCATCAGCATCATCAGCGAGAAGCCGAAGAGGAGGAACAGCAGGCCCGTGATCGCGTACTGGATGCCGATGACCTTGTGGTCGACCGAGAAAACGTAGGCGCGCCAGAAGCCCAGCTCCTCGTGATGGGCGTCGTGCGCGGCGTGCGGGTGGGGTGCGGTGACGGCGCCCGGTTGAGTCATGCGGCTGTGCTCCGGTCCGTTACTTGGCGGGAAGGGCGAACGTGAAGCTCTGGGGCTTCGTCGGGGTGGCGCCCACCGTCACCGACGCGGTCTGCGTCCCGAGGCGCTCGTGCCAGGCGGTGATTTCATACGTCCCCGGGTCCAGCCCCGAGATCGTGAACTTCCCGTCCGTGCCCGTCACCGAGAAGAAGGGGTGGGTGAAGACGGCGACGTAGGCGCTCATCCACGGATGGACGTCGCACTTCACATGGAAGACCGCCTCGGGCTTGTCGAACTTCGTGGTCGTCTCCTTGAGCGTGGCCGGCATGCCCTTGTTGAAGGCCGTGTTGACCTTCGGCAGCGTGTGGATGTTGTGGAGGACGCCGTCGGAGTTCAGGATCCGGTAGCCCTGACCGACCATGATCCCCATCACGTGCGGCTTGTACTGACAGCCGTTCTGATCCATGACCACTGGGGCGCTGGGAACGGGCCAGGTCTTGCCGGCGGGAAGCCCCTTCGAGACCCACACCATCACATTCCCCATGGTGCTGCCGGTCCCCAAGGCCAGCATCTCGTTCGCCACGGGCCCGCTGTGCTTCTTGGCGCACGCGGGATCGGCCTCCATCGCCAGCGGCCTGAGCGTGGGAGCCTTCCCATTGAAGGTGACGGTGCCTGTAATCGGTCCGGCGGCAACGGCGACGCCTGGCCAAACCGACGCCGCGACCAGCACGGCCCCCAGCCACACCCCGTTCGCTATTCCACGCATGCTCGGCTCCTTGGTCATCGGACGCCCCGCGTCCGCCGTGTTCGTTGCTACTCGATGTCCGCCAACTGCGCGAGGATCGCGTCGATGGGCGCCTGCGCGCACGCGAACATCGGCGTGTCACGCTGCGTGTAGAGGCTGGCCTCCGTGTAGCGAAGCCGGCCCACCAGGTCGACGAACTCCTGCGGATAGTCCGAGTCGAAGGCGACCATGAAGTCCTGGTCGTCGATGCCGTAGCTGTAGCTCGTGTTCAGGTGGACGCCCTTGAACGGCGCAGAGGCAGCGATGTGCTCGTCCATCATCCCCTGCCGTGCGTGGGGCGACAAACGGTACCATGCCCGCGTCTTCGTGAAGGGGTACACGAACAGATACTTGCCCTGGCCCGCCAGCAGCTCTACGTGCTCCCCGCCGCCCTTCATCTTGTTGACGTAGGGCGATCGGCGCTGCAGCGACAGGAAGCTGTACACCTGCGACAGGTAGGCGCCCAGCCGCGACCGCCGGATCGCCGCTTCCATCGACTGGAAGCACATGGGTTCGAACGCGATCCGCCAGAGCATGAAGTCGACGTCCGCGCGGAGGCCGACGAGGGAGTAGGTGCGGAGGATCAGATCGTCGGTCGACTCCCACGTCCGCACCAGCTCGACGAACGCAGCCGCAGCCTCTCGCTGCTCGATGGCGGGGAGCCGCCGGAACACCGGGTCGAGGCGGTAGAACGAGTAGTTCAGGAACTGGCGGCGCTGCCGGTCCGGGCTCTTGCCCGTCACGATCCCGTGCGGGTCGAGGTCGACGGAGGGCCCACGACGAGGCGGCGGCCCCGTGTCCTCGGGGGAATGTCCCATGCTCAATACACCTGGTTCCGAAACTCGCGCAAATAACCCGCCCGGGGCCCCCGCCGCTTGTCGTGCAGAACGCCCGCTGTCGTCGGCTGGGTTTCTGCCGGAGCCTGGGCCCGGCAGAGGCAGCCGACGGCCCTCACGAGGAGGGCATGTCTTCGAACGCCCAAGCTCCCCAGTAGTGGATCTCGTGCGCGTGGAGGGCCTTGAAGACCCGGAGCGCACGAGCCTTCTCGTCGCTCTTGTTCTTGCGAAACGTGCCCAGCGAACTCGGGTGGGCAATCGCGTTCATCACGGCTGGCAGGGTCGACGGCAGCTTGACGCAGACCAAGGTCGCGCCTTGGCGCAGTGCCACGTCGATACGACGGTTGGTCTCGCGCTCGTCACCCATCGCGGCTTCGAGCGACCGCAGCAGATGGACGGCCCGGCCGTGCTCGCGCCCCGGCAGATCGAGGCACTTCGCGCCCTGCTCACCCGTGAAGATCTCGATGTCGCCGGTCGGAACGCCGTCCGCTTCCAGCGCCTGTACCGAAGCCTTGACCGCCTCCTCGTTATCGAGCAGGGCGGTCACCCGGTTGTGGAGCGCGAAGAAGTGGAACCCGGCGTACGGATCGCAGTTCAGACGGGCCATTGGTCCCCTTTGGTGAACTGCCATGCGCGTCTTTGCGCGCCTGGCGTCGTTGGGAACGAAAGTGCAGGATCCCCTCCCGCCATCCACGCAGATGAACGGGAGACGTGCCGTAGATTTCCCGATGGGCCCCAGGATTGAGGGCCACCTTATACCTCAAGTCTCAACCGCAGCGAACAGATTTCTTGCTGGCCACTGAGGGGCGGTGCGCGGCGCGAAGGTTGCGCGAGACGATCGTCGTTGACAGCCCTACTACGCCGTAGTAGATGCACTCAGGGCCCCGGCGCCGGATGCTCGTAGGTTGCTGTAGACCAGTAGCCCGTCGGGGGCCAGCGCGGCCCGCGCCAGCCGCGCCGGCGCAGCTCTCGGGCAACGAAGCGATTGAACCAGCCGTGACCGACGACGACCAGGGTGCGGTGGTCGTCAGCCAGTTGAGACAGCGTCTCCGCCGCGATGGCCGCGCGAGCCCGTGTGGCTGGGACCGGCTCGTCGCCCTCGCACCAACGGAGCATCTGCGTCGCGCGCGCGATCAGCACCCAGACGCCGGGCGACAGCCGGACCGGGACGGCGAGCGACTCCGGAAACCCAACCTCGCGAAGAGTGGGCTCGACCCGCACGCGCTCCGTTGCGCCGAGGCGCGCGGCTGATTCGAGCGCCCGTCGCACGTCGCTGGCCACGACGCAGCCAGCGGCGGCGGCCGCCTCGCGCAGATGCGCCGGCGCGTCGACGCCGTCGACCAGACCCAAGTCGTTGTATCGACGATACCAGCTGCCGATGTCGCGGCCGGAGATCGCCCGCTCGAGATCGGCCGGCAGATCGGGGCGACCGTGGCGAGCGAGAACGATGCGTTTGTCCCCCGGCATCGATGCCAGTCTAACCCCGACCCTGACGAACTCCCTTCGTACGACTCCGGAGTCGTTCGCGTCGGGGATGCGCCCGGATTCGTTCGTCGGGAATCCGGAGTCGTCGGGGCGGCGATCGGATGGCCACGGAGTCCTGCCGCGGTCTGAGTAACATGGCCAGATGCAGCCACGGCACTGTCGGCTCGCGGTCATCCAGCATCCGCCGGTCTTCCTCAATCTGACGCGCAGCTTCGAGCGGGCCATGGCGCTGATCCGGGACGCGCTCGCGCAGGGGGCGCAGTGCGTCGTCTTTCCCGAAACCTGGCTGCCTGGCTATCCGGTGTGGCTCGACGAGGCGCCGACCGCGGGCCTGTGGGACTACGCGCCGGCGCAGGCGCTGTACCAAGTGCTCGCCGACAACGCCATCACCGTGCCGGGCCCCGAGCTCGAGGGCCTGCGGACGCTGGCGCGGGAGGGCACCGCGACAATCGTGATGGGCGCGCACGAGCGGGTGGGCGGGACGCTCTACAACACGATGCTGCTCGTCGCCGCCGACGGCAGCTACCGCCTGCATCGCAAGGTGATGCCGACCTATACCGAGCGGCTGGTCTGGGGCATGGGCGACGGATCGACGCTCGAGGCGCTGGACACGCCGTTCGGACGGATCGGCGGCCTGATCTGCTGGGAGCACTGGATGCCCCTGGCCCGCGCGGCGATGCATGCGCAGCGGGAGACGATCCACGTCGCACAGTGGCCAGGGGTCAAGGACCTGCACCTGCTGGCGAGCCGGCACTATGCCTTCGAAGGCCAGTGCTTCGTCGCCGTGGCCGGCGCCGTCCTGACGCGCGGCGACGTGCTGGCGGGGTTCGACTCGCTGGGCCTGGGGGCCCACCCGGCGCGGACGCTGCTCGAAGCCATCCCGGGCGACGACGGCACCCTGCTGCTGCGCGGGAGCAGCGCGATCGTGGCGCCCGACGCGTCCTATCTCGCCGGGCCGGCCCCGGCGGAAGCGACCACGCTCTATGCCGACCTGGATCTCGGACGCATCACGAGAGGCCACCTCGCGCTGGACGTGGACGGCCACTACGCGCGGCCCGACATCTTCCAGCTGACCGTGAACGATCGCCCGCAGCCGAACGTACGGTTCGCGTCCGACGCAGGAGTCGGCGCGCCGCCACCAACCGGGAGCGCCGGCAACCGTGCCGAAACGGGTACAGTGACGCCTACACCAGAAGGCGACTCGTGACCGCCGCCAGTCCGGCTGCCGAGATGCTCGGCCTGGTGAGCGGCTACTGGTACTCGCAGGCGATCTACGTGATGGCGGAGCTGGGGATCGCCGATCGCCTCGCCGCCGGCCCGCGGACCGCCGAGGCGCTGGCCGAAGAGACCGGGTGCGACGCGGGAACGCTTTACCGTTTCCTGCGAGCGCTGGCGAGCGCGGGCCTCGTCGAGGATCTCGCGCCGCGGACGTTCGGCGCGACGCCGCTGGGCGATACGCTGCGATCGGATCGGCCGGACTCCCTGCGGGCGATCGCCCGGCTGGGCGGCCATCCGCTGCACTGGCAGGCCTGGGGTCGGCTCCTGCACAGCGTGCGCACAGGGGAGTCCGCGTTCGACGCGGTCGACGGCCGCGGCTTCTTCGAGGCGGTCGGCGCCGACCCGGTGTTGAACGAGGCACTGCACGCCGGCCTGGACCTGCTGGCCGACGTGGACGCGGAGGTCGTCGACGCCATGGACCTCGGCCGCTTCCGCCGCATCGTGGACCTCGGCGGCGGTACGGGCGCTCTGGCGCGGCGGATGGCGGGTGCGCGGCCGGGAGCGTCGGTCGTGTTGTTCGACCGGCCTCACGTGCTCGCGCTCGCGCCGCCAGCGGAAGGGGTGACGCCGGAAGCCGGATCCTTCCTGGATCGCGTGCCGGCTGGGGCGGATGCCTACGTCCTCAAGTTCGTCCTGCACGACTGGGACGTGCCCAAGGCGACCACGATCTTGCGGCACTGTCGCGCCGCGATCTCCGACGGCGGACGCGTGTTCGCGATCGAAGTCGTCGTCCCCGACGGCCCAGAGCCGTCGATCGCAAAGACGCACGACGTCAACATGCTCGTGCTCACCGGCGGACGCGAGCGCACCCTGGCCGAATACCGCGACCTGTTCGCGGACGCGGACCTGGACCTGGTCCGGACGATTCGCACCGCCCGGGGCGTCAGCGTCCTCGAGGCTGCCGCGCGTCTGGCGTAGGCTAGTCCCCTGGAAACGTGATAACTACGACAATTCCCGGGCGGGGCATCCCGCCTGGCGGCGTTGCTCGTCGCTTACAAATCCCCGATTTGCGCGCTCCTCGCGCCTGGCCAGTCGGGCGCCGCGCTCCGGGACTTGTCCCAGCTATCACGCTTCCAGGGGACTAACTAGCAGCC
>JANOIR010000600.1:0-3680 GCA_031407765.1 Vicinamibacteraceae bacterium | reverse complement strand
TCGCCATGCCCGAACTGCGCACCGAGACGATGACCGTGAACATGGGGCCGCAGCACCCCAGCACGCACGGCGTCCTTCGTCTGATCATCGAGCTCGACGGCGAGACCATCGTCTCGGCCATGCCGACCATCGGCTACCTCCACACCGGCATCGAGAAGACCGCCGAGGCGAAGAAGTGGCAGCAGGTGGTGCCGCTCGTCGAGCGAATGGACTACCTGGGCCCGCAGTCGAACTCGCTCGGCTACGTCCTGGCGGTCGAGAAGCTGCTCGGCATCGAGACGCCGGAGCGCGTCACCAACATCCGCGTGCTCATCGCCGAGCTCCAGCGCATCTCGAGCCACTTGATCTGGCTCGGCACCCACGGCATGGAAGTGGGCGCGATCACGATCCTCCTGTACTGCCTGCAGGAGCGCGAGCTGCTCCTCAACATCAACGAGCTGATCGCCGGCTTCCGCCTGTTCCCGAGCTATCTGCGTATCGGCGGCCTGCGCGAAGACCTGCCGATGGGCTTCCACGAGGCGGTCACGGCGTTCCTCGATCGCTTCCCCGAGCGCATCGACGTGTTCGAGGACCTGCTGACGAACAACGACGTGTGGAAGCGGCGTACCCAGGGCGTCGGCGTGCTGACCAGGGAAGAAGCCATCGCCAGCGGCTGCGTCGGCCCGATCTCGCGCGCCACCGGGCTGCCCTACGACGTGCGGCGGACCTTCCCCTACCTGAACTACCCGACCTACGACTTCGAGGTCCCGACCCAGACCGCCGGCGACGTCTACGCGCGCTATCTCGTGCGCGTGAAGGAAATGCGCGAGAGCGTGAAGATCGCGCGCCAGGCGCTCGGCCGGATCACGCCGCAGGGTGAGTGGGCCATCGCCGATCCGCGCATCGTGCCGCCGCCCAAGGACAAGGTCTATACGGAGATGGAAGCGCTGATTCAGCACTTCCTGATCCACTCGCAGGGCTTCACCGTGCCGGCGGGGGAGGTCTACGTGCCGATCGAGGGCCCGCGCGGCGAGCACGGCTTCTACGTGGTCTCCGACGGCAGCAACCGGCCGTGGCGGATCAAGTCGCGGCCGCCGTCCTTCCTGGCCATCCAGGCGCTGCCCAAGATGATCGTGGGCGGGCTCATCGCCGACGTCATTGCCGTCATAGGCTCGACCGACGTCGTCATGGGAGATTGCGACCGATGAGTTTCCATCCGCGGATGCCCTACGGCGAGGGCTGGCACAAGTCGGATCGGACGCTGCCCGACGAAGGGCCGCCGTTCGCCTACACCGACGAGAACCGGCGCCGCTTCGAGGACATCGCCGCGCACTATCCGCCCGAGCAGCGCAAGTCGGCGATCCTCGCCGCCCTCTACATCGCGCAGGAGCAGCAGGGCTACGTCTCGCGCCACGTGATGCGCCACGTCGCGCAGGTGCTCGGCTGCACCCCCGCCGAGGTCGAGGACGTCGTCACCTACTACGTGATGTTCTTCACCAAGCCGGTGGGGACCTACGTCCTGCAGGTGTGCCGCACCTTGTCCTGTGCCCTGAACGGCGCCGAGCGGGTGACCGACGAGATCTGCAAGCACCTGCACGTGCGGCCCGGCGAGACCGACGCCACCGGCACCTTCACGGTCCAGGAGTTCGAGTGCCTGGGCGCGTGCGATCGCGCCCCGGTGATCATGATCAACAACGAGCACTGGCAGGAGCATCAGCGGCCCGAGGACGTGCCGCGGTTCCTGGAGGATCTGCGCCGGCGCGGCCTGAGCGCGCTCTCCGGCTGCCACCTCGTGCCCGCCGGCGAGCGCGAGCCGCGCTAGCCCGCCAGTCGAAGACAGCTGCCATGGCCCAGTTCGAGCCCGTCCTGACGCGCTACGTGAAGGAGCCCGGCTCCTACACGCTCGATTTCTACGTCCAGCACGGCGGCTATCAGGCCGTGCGCAAGGCCGTGACGATGACGCCCGAGGCGATCATCGACGAGCTGAAGAAGTCCGGACTGCGCGGCCGCGGCGGCGCCGGCTTTCCGACCGGCATGAAGTGGGGCTTCGTCCCGAAGGACATCCCCAAGCCGAAGTACCTGCTGATCAACGCCGACGAGAGCGAGCCGGGCACCTTCAAGGACCACGTCCTGCTCGAGCGCAATCCGCACCTGCTGATCGAAGGCAGCGTCATCGGCTGCCGGGCGATCGGCGCCAAGGTCTGCTACATCTACATCCGCGGCGAGTTCTACCACCTGCAGCGGCAGCTCGAGGCCGAGATCGCCAAGGCGCGCGCCGCCGGCTACCTCGGCGAGAACATCCTCGGCAGCGGCCAGGACTGCGAGGTCTACGTGCACCGCGGCGCCGGCGCCTACGAGGCCGGCGAAGAGACCGCGCTGATCGAGTCGCTCGAGGGGAAGCGGGCGCAGCCGCGGATCAAGCCGCCGTTCCCCGCCGTCGTCGGCCTCTACGGGTGTCCGACCGTGGTCAACAACGTCGAGACGGTGTGCAACGTGCCGCCGATCATCGAGCGCGGCGCCGACTGGTTCACGGGCATCGGGCCGGCGAAGAACCAGGGACCGAAGCTGTTCTGCGTCAGCGGCCACGTCAAGCGCCCCGGCACCTACGAGGCGCACATGGGCGTGACGCTGCGCGAGCTGATCTACGACTACGCCGGCGGCATCCGCCACGATCGCCAGATCAAGGCGATCATCCCGGGCGGGTCGTCGGTCAACGTGCTGCTGCCCGACAAGCTCGACACGCTGGCCAGCTTCGACGCGCTCGTCGCCGCCGGCTCGATGCTCGGCTCGGCCGCCATCATCGTCATGGACGAGACCACCGACATGGTCTGGATGGCCAAGAACCTGATCCACTTCTACAAGCACGAGTCGTGCGGCAAGTGCACGCCGTGCCGCGAGGGCGTGGACTGGCTCTACAAGATCCTCGACAAGATCTCGCGCGGCGACGGCGAGATGCGCGACATCGACCTGCTGCTCAACGTCTGCGGCAACATTCTGGGCAAGACTCTCTGCCCGTTCGGCGACGCCGAGATCGCGCCCGTCGTCAGCACCATCCAGCACTTCCGGCACGAGTACGAGGCCTACATCAAGCAAGGCGTCCAGGCGCCCGCCGACTATCGCAGCACCTCGCCGGTGGGGGCGCACTAGGATGACCGACGCCGCCCTCGAGTTCGTGCGCGCCAACGCCATTCCGATCGCGTACAGCACGCTCATCGTCGTCGTGTTCTTCTCGCTGCAGATCGCGGCGGCGGTCCTGGTGCTGGCCGAGCGCAAGATCGCCGCCTTCTCGCAGCAGCGCCTCGGCCCGTATCGGGTCGGCTGGTGGGGCATCCTGCAGCCGCTCGCGGACATCATGAAGTTGATGTTCAAGGAGGAGCTGCGGCCGAAGGCGGCCGATTTCTGGCTGTTCTACCTGGCGCCGGTGATCGCGGCGACCACGGCCTTCGCCGCCTTCGTCGTGGTCCCGTTCGGCCCGCGAACCGACCTCTTCGGCCTGCTGCCCGAGCCGATCAACCTGCAGGGCATGGACGTCAACGTCGCGGTGCTGATCGTCTTCGCGATCACCTCGATGGGCGTCTACGGCATCGTGCTCGCGGGCTGGGCGAGCAACAGCAAGTACTCGCTGCTCGGCGGCCTGCGCTCGTCGGCGCAGATGCTGTCCTACGAGCTGTCCTACGGCCTTGCCCTGGCCTCGTCCATCC
>JANOIR010000586.1:0-11002 GCA_031407765.1 Vicinamibacteraceae bacterium | reverse complement strand
GTGCGATCCGGCAGCGGCGCCGAGACGCCGGCCTCGGCCACGATCACGTGCGTGTAGTTGCGCGACGGCGACGGCACGTCGGCGAGCATCTCGCTCGAGAAGGTGGTGGCGAGCGTCGGCCGATCGACATCGAGCCGGACGTCACCTGCCGAGACGCGGACCGCCTCGCTCAGACCATCGACGCCGAGCGTCGCGGTCACCGACTGGGTGGCGCCGCCGACGACAGCAATCTTCTGCCGCGTCCGGGCGAAGCCGGCCAGCACGAACTCGACCCAGTACTCGCCTTCCGGCAGTCGCTCGATGCGGAAGGCACCTTCCGCGTCGGTCGTGGTCGAGGCGAGCGCGCGCGCGCCCGCAGCTGCCACCACTTGCACGCCCACGCCGGGCAGGCGCGCGCCACTCTGATCCGCCACCGTGCCGGTGACGCCCCCATCCCCCGCCGCCTGCAGCGCCGCTCCGCAGAGCAGCCACGCCATCAGGCCAATCGTCCAGCTTCGCAGATATCCCACACGAACCTCCCGGGCCGCAGGAGTTGCGGCGGCCCGGAGAGAGCGTGCGTGAGCGGTTCTGCGTCACCGTGTCGCCAGCGCAAGATCAGGGCGACGACGGTGTGCCGCTGGTGCGTCGTCGGCGCGGTCAAAAGCCATAAGTGACGCGGCAGGGGACGGACTGCGTCACGCCGGCGTCACACCGCCCGGCTAAGGTCCAACCCGGCTCAGCTCTTTTTTGCTTGGAGACTTCATGCGACAGCTCCGTTTCCGCTTCCTTTCGTGCCTCTTCGCGCTCATCACCGCAGCCTCGATCGCGTCGGCGCAGCCCACCTTCGTCAACGGACTGGTGATCCCGGGCGACACGCTCGACGTGACACAGATCGCCGGCGCCAACGCCGGGCGCTTCGGGCAGTTCTCCGACCTCTACTACGATCCGGTGCGCCGGGAATGGTGGGCGCTCTCGGATCGCGGTCCCGGGGGCGGTCTGATCGAGTACGGCGTCCGCGTGCAGCGGATGGAGATCCAGGTCGATCCCAAGACCGGCCGGCTGAACTACGCCAAGGTCAAAGCCACGGTCCTGCTCGAGGATCGAGACGGGCTGCTCACGCCGCCCGCGGCCGCCGTCCCGTTCGCCCCGGCCTTGAACGGCCTGAACCCGCTGGCTCTGAATGGGAGCGGCGCGATCCTCGGTCGCAGCTTCGATCCGGAGGGGTTCGTGGTCGATCCGCGAACCGGGCACTTCCTCGTCGCCGACGAGTACGGCCCGTCGATCTACGAGTTCGCGCGCACCGGTCGCCTCATCGGCATCTTCCAGACACCGGAGGCGCTCGTGCCGCGCCCCACCGGGACCATCAACTTCGCCGGCGTCCGCGACGGATCGGCGTCGGGGTCGGGCCGCCAGGACAACCGCGGCTACGAGGGCCTGGCGATCAGCCCGGACGGCTCGCGGCTCTTCGCGGTGCTGCAGGATCCGCTCCTCGATGAGGGGCCGCGGAGCAGCAGCAGCGACCTCACCGACAACGACGGCCGCGACGGTCGTCACGTCCGCATCGTGGTGTTCGACAACGACCCGAAGAGCTCGACCTGGCGTCAGAGCGTGGCGCAGTACGTCTATCCGCTCGAGGCGCAGGCCGCGATCCGGGCGCGCATCCTCGCCGCGGGCGGCACCGCGACGGGCAGCGATCCGCGGCAGGGCCGCAACATCGGCCTGTCGGCGATCGTCGCCATCAACGACCACGCCTTCCTGGTGCTCGAGCGCGACAATCGCGGCATCGGCGTCGACAATCCGGCCGGGCGCGGTCCGGCGGGCGGCCCGATTCCGGCACTCGGCGTGGTCGGCAGCAAGCGCGTCTACAAGATCGACCTGACTGGGGCGACCGATGTCTCCGGCCTGACCCTGCCGGACGACGGGAACCTCGCAGCGGCGGGCATCGTGCCGGTGCAGAAGAACGACGCCGCGGTGTTCATCGATCTGGCGGCGACGACGCTGCTGGCCAACGGCAACCAGGCCGAGAAGTGGGAGGGCCTGACGATCGGTCCGCGCCTCGCCGATGGGGGCCACGTGATCGTCGCCGGCAACGACAACGACTACTCGGTGACGCAGACCGGTAGCGGCGAGCAGTTCGACGTCTACGTGAACTTCGCCGGCAGCTTCGTGCGCTGTGTGCTGGACGATCCGACGCGTTGCGAAGTGGATCCGGCGGCCTCGGATGTCGTCATCGACCACCCGGTGGCGTTGCCGGCGGGCTATACCCTGCTGCCCGGCGTCCTCCACGCGTATCGCGCCGCGAGCAGCGATCTCGAGGGCTACGTCGCGCCGCACCGGTAGGCGGTGGGCTGTGCGCCGGGAGCAAGGTCGCCGGACGGCCGGCGCCGGCTATTCCGGCGACTCGGCCGCGGCGGCCTTCTTGGTGCGCTTGCGCGGCGGGGCGGCGGGCTTGCTGGTGTCGGCACGGGCGCTGGCGCGCGCTTCGCGGGCACGCGAGAGCGCGGTGGCGCGCCGCTCGCCCGCGGTCGGGCCGGGATCGTTGGTCGGGGTCACCACGATGCGGTTGGTGACGAACCGCCGGATGCCATGGGCATCGAAGTCGACCACGGTGTGGTAGATGTCCTGCTCGGTGACCGTGCCGGCCCCGTACTGCTCCTGATGGACACGATCGCCCTTGCTCGGAAACGCTGACTGCTTCGCCTGTGTGGCCAGGGTGATTTCCTTTCAGGCCGGATGGTCGGGTCGGCCGTCGTGCACGCGGCACGAAATCGCGCCCCATCCATTTTAGGCTACTGGCGCCAACCTGCCAACCTAGGAGCCCACCTCGACGTATGCTTGGCAGCAGCCAACAACAGTCAGAGGAGGCAGCGATGACGCTCATCGTCCCGGCCCGGTCGCGCAGGTTCTTCCTGTCCACGCTTGCCGCCGGGGGCGGCGGCCTGCTCTACATGCCGGGCGTGCTCGCCGAGCAGCTCCTGCTGACGCCCCGGCAGACCGAGGGCCCGTTCTACCCGACGAAGCTGCCCCTCGACACCGACAACGACCTGATCGTCGTCAACAGCGGCCTGTCACCGGCCGACGGCGTCGTCGCCCACCTGACGGGCCGACTGCTGGACGCGCGTGGCGAGCCGGTGCGCAACGCCGTGGTCGAGATCTGGCAGGCCGACGCGCACGGCGTCTACCTGCATCCCGGCAGCGACCGCGCCGGCAGCCGGGACGGCAACTTCCAAGGCTTCGGCCGCTTCCTCACCGGCTCCACCGGCGAGTACTACTTCCGCACCATCAAGCCGGTCCCCTACCCCGGCCGGACGCCGCACATCCACTTCCAGATCAAGCGCGGGGGCAAGGAGCTGCTGACCACGCAGTGCTACGTCGAGGGCGATCCGGGCAACGCGCGCGACGGCGTGCTGCGCGGTATCCGCGACGAACGGGCGCGCCAGAGCGTGATGGTCCCGTTCGCGCCGCTGCCGCAGTCGACGGTCGGCGAGGTGCAGGCCCGCTTCGACATCGTGCTCGGCCTCACGCCAGGAGCCTGAGCGAGTGTCACACAACTGGCCAGGCGGCGTGCCCGCCGATCAGTGGTCGACCGTCGTGCAGTTGATCGAGGTGACGCCGCAGAAGCAGGTGGTCTGGGCGCTACGCGAGCCGACACTCGGACCGGACTCGTCGACGCAGCTGCCCGACGAGCCGGGCGCGGCCGAGAAAGGCCAGCTGCAGCGCTAGGCTACAACCGCCGTTGGCAACGTCGCAGTCCCCTGGAAACGTGATAGCTGGGACAAGTCCCGAGCGCGGCGCCCGGATGGCCAGGCGCGAGGAGCGCGCAAATCGGAGATTTGTAAGCGACGAGCAACGCCGCCAGGCGGGATGCCCCGCCCGGGAATTGTCGTAGTTATCACGCTTCCAGGGGACTAGACCAGCGTCTCGGTTGGCGCGTCGGCCAACGCCTCGGCCGCGTCCGCGTCGCGCTCCGCCTTGTTCCGGCGGCGACGCGGCGGCGGCTTCTCCACCAGGGCCGCAGCCTTCACGCGCGCACGCTCTTCCTTCGCGCGCAGGAGGACGGTCTTCCGGCGCTCGGCAGCGGTCGGGCCGGGATCATCGGTGCGCTCCACCACGATGCGGTTGGTCACGAATCGGCGCAGCCCGTGTGCGTCGAAGTCGATCACCGTGTGGTAGACGTCGAGCATCGTCACCGTGCCGACGCCGTACTGTTCGTGCTGGACACGATCGCCCGTGGCCGGAAAGGTGGCAGGCGGCTTGACTCTGGATGTGGGGGTCGACATGCGGGCTACTCGCGCGCCTTCTGGATGGTCTCCGACAGGCTCGTCGTATCTAGTCGCATGGGGTGAGTGTATCCGATCGGGCCCGCGCGCGGGTGTGCCGTATTGCACACGGGCAGCGCTCCGGACTTGTCCAGCGATCACGTTTCGGGGGGATTAGTGGCCTGTATCAGGCCACTAATCGTGCAGGACGATGCTCAGCAACGAGCCGTGCACCTTCAGGCCGGTGCCGTTGTATTCGATGAACCCGAGTTTGCGGAACTTGTTCATGAAGAAGTTGACCCGCGAGCGCGTCGTCCCCACCATCTCGGCCAGCAGCTCCTGCGACAGCTTCGGCAGCGCCACCGTCGTCGGGTGCGGATCACCGTAGCGCGCCAGCAGCAGCAGCGTCCGCGCCAGCCGCTTCTCGCTGGAGTTGAACAGCTGATCGATGAGGTCTTCCTCGACCCGGATGTTCCGCGCCAGCATGTGCACCAGGAAGCGGTCCGCGAACGACGGCTGCGCGTGCAGCTGGCTGGCCATCTCAGCCTTGTCGACGACGAGCACGGTCGACGGCGACATCGCCGTCGCGGTCGCCATGCGCGCCGGCTGACCGGCCAGACAACCCTCCCCGAAGAAGGTCCGTGCGCCCAGCACCGCCACCACGGCTTCCTTGCCCGACGGCGACAGCACAGACAGCCGGACGCTGCCGGTCTCGAGGTACATCACGCTGAGCGCGGCGTCGCCCTGAGCGAAGATGCAGACGCCCTCCGCGTGCTCGACGCGGCGGGTCTCGATGCCGGTCCATTCGACCGCCTCGGGGACGGTCGCGGAAGCGGCGGATTTGGCTCGCTTTGTTGCCATGGGGGAGTGGCGAATGGTCAAATACCCCTGGGTCACCAGGGTTAGCCCCTAGCATGGCTGGAATGGGGCTCAAAAGCGAGGGCAAAAAGGCCCAGTGGTGGGCGCGCTGTCGCGAAGTGAACAGACGCCGACGCCGCCCGTGGTCATGCTGTGTCGCGCGGCTGGCGATCGACACGCCGGGACGCATGGAACCGGCCTGTGACCTATCTCAAAGACCTCGGATGGCTGGTGCTGATGGGCCTGCTCGTGCCCGTCTTCATGGCCCTGGCGCTCGTCGGCGTCGTGTTCGTCGTGGGGCGCCACCTCTACTGGTGGGTGCGGGGGAATACCACGCGGACCTCGCGAATCGCGCCCGGCGACGCCGAAGCGAGGCCCTGAGCGGTGTCCATGCCGAGCCGCCCGGCCCGGCCACCCTGGAGCACGATGCCCGACACCAGCATTGGGCCGGCGACCGAGCCGACGCACCTCGACAGCTCGGGTGATCCCGCCAACGCCCTGATCCGCCGCATCGGCATGATCGGCAACCACCTGCCGCGCCACTGCGGCATCGCCACCTTCACGTCGCACCTCGCCGCGGCCCTCGGCGACGCCTCGCCCGGGGTCGACTGCTTCGTCGTGGCGATGAACGATCCGGGCCGGCAGCACGCCTATCCCGGCCAGGTGCGGTTCGAGATCGCCGAAGCCGACGAGGCGTCGTACCGGCGGGCGGCGGACTATCTCAACGTCAACGGTGTCGACCTGGTCTGCGTCCAGCACGAGTTCGGTATCTTCGGCGGCCGCTCTGGCGCCCTGTTGCTGCCGCTCCTTCGCGAGCTGCGCATGCCGGTGGTCACGACGCTCCACACGATCCTCGCCCGGCCCAGCCTGCCCCAGCGTCGCGTGATCGAAGAGATCGCGCAGATTTCGAAGCGCGTCGTCGTGATGAGCGCCCTCAGCGCCACCACGCTGGCCGACGTCTACGGCGTCGCCGCCGAGAAGATCGACGTCATTCCGTACGGCATCCCCGAGGTGCCGGCGCGGCTCGAGAGCAAGCGACGGCTCGGCGTCGACGGCCGGATGATTCTGCTGACGTTCGGGCTGCTGTCGCCGGACAAGGGCGTCGAGTACGTCATCGACGCCTTGCCGACGATCGTGGCCGAGAACCCGTCGGCCGTCTACATCGTGCTCGGCGCGACGCACCCGCACGTGAAGGACGCGCACGGCGAGGCCTACCGGCTGATGCTCGAGACCCGGGCGCGGCAGCTGGGCGTGGAAGAGCACGTGATCTTCCACGACCGCTTCGTCGGCCAGGACGAGCTGAACGACTTCCTCGGCGCCGCCGACGTCTACATCACGCCCTACCTGAATCCCGAGCAGAGCACGTCCGGCACGCTCGCTTATGCCGTGGGCTCGGGCCGGGCAGTGATCTCGACGCCCTACGTCTACGCCCGCGAGCTGTTGTCGGACGATCGCGGCGTGCTGGTGCCGTACCGCGATCCCGACGCGATCAGCGTCGCGGTGCGCGGCCTGCTCGCCGACGACGGCCGTCGTGAAGCGCTGCGCGCGCGCGCCGCCAGCCACGGCCGCAGCATGCGGTGGCCGGCGGTCGCCGCGCTCTACCACGCCGCCTTCGAGCGCGCCGTGCGCGACCAGGCCAGCCACGCCCGCGTGACGTTCCAGGCGGCGACGCTGGCCCGGCGTCCGGGCAGCCTGCCGCCGGTGGACCTGCGACACCTGCGCGCGCTCACCGACGACACCGGGCTGCTGCGGCACGCCACGTTCTGCGTGCCGCGCTACAGCGAGGGCTACTGCCTCGACGACAACAGCCGCGCCTTGCGGCTGATGGTGCGGATCATGGAAGCGGGCACCGAGAACCGCGACGTGGTGCGGGCGCTGATCACGCGCTACACGGCATTCGTGCACGCGGCCTTCGATCCGGAGCGCAGGCGCTTCCGCAACTTCCTGACCTACGCGCGCGCCTGGCCCGAGGACATCGGCTCGGAGGACAGCCACGGCCATGCCGTCCAGGCCCTCGGCACCGTCGTCGGCCGGGCCACGGAGCACGCGCGCACGGAGCTGGCCAACGAGCTGTTCCACGCCTCGCTGCCGGTGACGGTCGACTTCACCCGCCCACGCGCGTGGGCGACGGCGCTGCTCGGCATCGACGACTATCTGGACGCCTACGAAGGCGATCGTCGCGTCGAGGACGTGCGGACGCGGCTGGTCGAGCGCCTCTACGACGTCTATCAGCGGAGCCAGTCGGCCGAGTGGCCGTGGTTCGAGGCGCACCTCACCTACGCCAACGCGCAGCTCCCGCACGCGCTGATCGCATCCGGCGCGCGCATGGGCCGGGCCGATCTGGTGGCGGCGGGCGTCCGGGCGCTGGCCTGGCTCGTCGACGTGCAGCGTTCGCCCGACGGCCACTTCGCGCCGATCGGGACCAACGGGTTCGCCTCCCGGGGTAGCGATGCCGCGCGCTTCGACCAGCAGCCGATCGAAGCAGCGACCACGGTGGCGGCCTGTCTCGAAGCGGAGCGCGTCACCCGCGATCCCCGCTGGCTCGCCGACGCCCGCGCGGCCTTCGACTGGTTCCTCGGGCTGAATCACCTCGATCGCTGGCTGTACGATCCGTCGACCGGCGGCTGCCGCGACGGCCTGCACGCGGAACGGGCCAACGAGAACCAGGGCGCCGAGTCGACGCTGGCGTTCCTGCTGGCCCTCGTCGACATGCGCGGCCTCGATCGACCGGATGGACGCCTCTCACATGGATAGCGGCAGCGGCCCGTGGCCTGCTCGACTGGCTCGAGGCCAACGGCTCGGCCGAGCACCTGCACGACCTCGAGATCGTGACGGCCTAAGAGCCGGCGGTGGACTGACCACTCCCGGCCGCGTCGACCGATGCGCCGAGCAGGCGTCGGCGCGCCTGCGAATTTGTTAAGCCATCGTAAAATCTGGGGTTGCACAGCTGGCCGCGTAGCCCGGACCGCGCAACAATTGGATGGGCCGGCGGCGTAGGTTCTCCAGTCCGTCCGGCCCAGCCCCCCCATGAATACGACTGTCGAAACGCCCGCCTCCGACGCGCCTCCGAAATCCCGCTGGAAGCTCTGGATCATCGGCTTCCTTCTCCTCGGCGTCGGTAGCTACGTGGTCTACCGCTTCGGCACGGGCGCTCCCGCCGAAAACGCGGCCGGCCGTCAGGGCGGAGGCCCCGGCTTCGGCGGAGGCCGCGGCGGCTTCGGCGGCGGCGGAGGCCAAGGCCGCAACCAGGTCGTGCCGGTCCGGGTCGTCTCGGCGGCCAAGCAGAACCTCGACGTCTACCTGCGCGCGCTCGGCACGGTGACCCCGATCAACACCGTCACGGTGCGCCCGCGGCTCGACGGTGAGCTGGTGAAGGTGAACTTCACCGAGGGCCAGCGCGTCGCCAAGGGCCAGGTGCTCGCCGAGATCGATGCCCGATCCTACGAGGTGCAGTTGGCGCAGGCGCAGGGCGCGCTCGAAGAGAACCGGGCCCGCCTGCGCAACGCCGAGACCGACCTCGAACGCTACCAGAAGCTGCAGCAGGAACAACTGATCACGGCCCAGCAGGTCGTCGGCCAGGAATCGCAGGTCCGGCAGCTGAACGGCGCCATCCAGTCGAGCGACGCACAAGTGGCGAGCGCCCGCCTGAATCTGAGCTTCACGAAGATCGTCGCGCCGATCGACGGCCGCCTCGGCCTGCGCCAGGTCGACGCCGGCAACCTGGTACGCAGCGGCGACGCGAACGGCATCGTCGTGATCACCCAGGTCCGGCCGATCTCGGTGATTTTCACCGTGCCCGAGACGGACCTGCCGCCGGTGCTCGAGGCCCTGCGCAGCAACAAGCGCCTGCCCGTCGAGGCGTGGGACCGCGCCGACGCGATCAAGCTCGCCACCGGAGCGCTGCAGACCGCAGACAACCAGATCGATACCGCCACCGGCACGATCAAGCTGCGCGCGACGTTCGACAACGGCGACGAATCGCTCTTCCCGAACCAGTTCGTCAACGTCCGCCTGCGCGTGCGGACGATCGAGGACGCCACCATCATCCCCGCCGCGGCGGTGCAGCGGGCGGCGTTCGGCGAGTTCGTCTACGTGGTGAAACCGCCGGCCGCGGCGGGCGAGAACCCCACCGTATCGATCCAGCGGATCACGCTCGGCCCAACCGAGGGCGAACGCGTGGCGGTGACCAACGGGCTGGCGCCGCAGGCGCAGGTCGTGCTCGAAGGCGTCGATCAGCTGACCGAAGGCGCCAAGGTCGAGATCGTCCCTGAGGGCGGTGCCCCCGCCGGGCCGCCGACCGGCCGCCGACGCGGCGCCGGTGGCCAGGGCGGTCAGCGCCAGGGCGGCCAGGCCGCGCCGGGCGCCGGCCGAGGCGGTCAGCCCGCGCCGAACCAGGCAGCGCCTGAGCAGACTCCGAGCCCGAGCACCCCGAGCCCGGGCGCCCCGGGCCAGCGCCCGCCGGGCCAGCCCGGTCAGGGCCAGGGTGGCGGGCGGCCGCCGCGCCCATGAACCTGTCACGCGCGTTCATCTTTCGGCCGGTCGCGACCGCGCTGCTGATGGCGGCGCTGCTGCTGTCGGGCATCCTCTCCTACCGGCTGCTGCCGGTCTCGGCGCTGCCGCAGGTCGACTACCCGACGATCCGCATCATCACCTTCTATCCGGGCGCCAGCCCGGAGGTGATGACGAGCTCGGTGACGGCCCCGCTCGAGCGCCAGTTCGGCCAGCTCCCCGGCCTGGCGCAGATGTCGTCGACGAGCTCGGGCGGTGCCTCCGTGATCACGCTGCGCTTCGAGCTCTCGAAGCCGCTCAGCGTCGCCGAGCAGGAAGTGCAGGCGGCGATGAACGCCGCCAACAGCCTGCTGCCGAACGACTTGCCGCAGCCGCCGGTCTACAACAAGGTCAACCCGGCCGACACGCCGGTGCTGACGCTGGCGGTGACATCGCAGACGGTGCCGCTGCCGCAGATCTACGACCTGATCGACACGCGCGTGGCGCAGAAGCTGTCGCAGCTGCCCGGCGTCGGCCTGGTGAGCATCGCCGGCGGCCAGCGGCCGGCCGTGCGCATCCAGGCCAACCCGCAGGCCCTCGCCTCGAACGGCCTCAACCTGCAGAACATCCGCGCGGTCATCGCCGCGGCCAACGTCAACCAGCCGAAGGGCAGCTTCGACGGCCCGCAGCGCTCGTTCACGCTCGACGCGAACGATCAGCTGCGCTCGCCCGAGGCCTACAAGGACCTCATCGTCGCCTACCGCGAGGGGGCGCCGATCCGCCTGCGTGACGTCGCCGACGTCGTCGACGGCGCCGAGAACCGTCGGCTGTCGGCGTGGGCCAACGAGCTGCCGGCGGTGCTGATCAACGTCCAGCGCCAGCCCGGCGCCAACGTCATCGAGGTCGTCGACCGCATCCAGCAGCTGTTGCCGCAGCTGACGGCGAGCCTGCCCTCGACGCTCCAGGTGGCCGTCCTCAGCGACCGCACGGAAACGATCCGCGCCTCGGTCGAGGACGTCCAGCACGAACTGCTCTTCGCCATCGGCCTCGTCGTCCTCGTCACGTTCCTGTTCCTGCGCAACGTGCCGGCGACGATCATCCCGAGCATCGTGGTGCCGCTGTCGCTGGTCGGCACCTTCGGCGTGATGTACGTGGCCGGGTTCTCGATCAACAACCTGACGCTGATGGCGCTGACCATCGCCACCGGCTTCGTCGTCGACGACGCCATCGTCATGGTCGAGAACATCGCCCGCCACATCGAGATGGGCGAGACACCGTTCCAGGCGGCGCTGAAGGGCGCCGAGGAGATCGGCTTCACGCTGGTGTCGCTGACCGTGTCGCTGATCGCGGTGCTCATCCCGCTGCTCTTCATGGCCGACGTCGTCGGCCAGCTGTTCCGCGAGTTCGCCATCACGCTG
>JANOIR010000550.1:0-1641 GCA_031407765.1 Vicinamibacteraceae bacterium | reverse complement strand
TGATGGAGGCCGGGCCCATGGTGAGCATGGGCGACTTCAAGATGCTGCAACCGCCGTCGAGCGTGTGGCACCGCGGCGCCGGCGAGATGGCACAGCTCTACACCACTGGCCAGGGCACGCCGCTCAACTTCAACGCCGGCTTCGCCGCCAACCTCGCTGACGAGCCGTACACGGTCGCCCCGGGCAGCAGCTTCCGCTGGTTCCGGTCGCGGGTCATCGGCGGCCGCACCAACCATTACTCGCGTGTCCAGCTCCGCTACGCCGACTACGACTTCAAGCCGTACGACCACGACGGCATCGGCTGGAACTGGCCGATCACCTACCAGGACGTCGCGCCGTACTACGACAAGGCGGAACGCCTGATCGGCGTCACCGGCAAGGCCGAAGGCATCCGCAGCGCGCCGGACGGGATCTTCCAGACGCCGGCGGCGCTCAAGCCGGGCGAGATCCTGGTGCAGAAAGCGTGCGCGAAGCTCGGGATTCGCGCCATCAACGCGCGTCAGGCGGTGCTGACCAAGGCGCAGGACGGCCGCGCCGCATGCCACTACTGCGGCCAATGCATGCGCGGCTGCGCGACGGCATCGAACTACGCCTCGAGCTACGTGCAGATCTTCCCGGCGATGAAGACCGGCAACGTCACCGTCGTGACCAACGCGATGGCGCGCGCGCTGATCACCGACGCGTCAGGCAAGGTCACGGCCGTCTCCTACATCGACAAGACCACCGGCGCCGAGCAGCAGGTCCGCTGCCGCACCGTGGTGCTCTCCGCGGCGGCCTGCGAGTCGGCGCGGCTGCTCCTCAACTCCAAGTCGTCGCGGCATCCGCAGGGCCTCGCCAACGAGAACGGCCAGGTCGGCAAGTACCTCACCGACACGGTCGGCTTCGGCATGTCGGCGCAGGTGCCGGCGCTCGCCGGCACGCCGGTGTTCAACTCCGACGGCTACGGCGCGCACCTCTATATCCCCTGGTGGATGCTCGACCGCCACAAGGAGCTCGACTTTCCGCGCGGCTACCACGTCGAGGTCGGCGGCGGCGGCTTCGGGATGCCCGGCCTCGGCTTCGGCGCCGGCACCTACAACCGCACCGAGGGCTACGGCCTGCCGATGAAGCGGGCGATCCGCGAAAGCTACGGCGGCACCACGGTCAGCCTGAGCGGGCGCGGCGCGATGGTCCCGAACGAGGGCTCGTTCTGCGAGATCGACCCCGACATGAAGGACAAGTGGGGCATCCCGGTGCTGCGCTTCCACTGGCAGTGGAGCGACTACGAGATCAACCAGGTCCGCCACATGCGCGAGTCGTTCCGCCAGATCCTGGAAACGATCGGCGGCACGGTGAACCCGAGACCAACGACTCCGGAGTCGATTTCAACTCCGGAGTCGTCTGCGCCGCGGATGGGCGCCGGCGGCGGCGTGATCCACGAGGTCGGCTGCGTCCGCATGGGCGACGATCCGAAGACCAGCGTGCTCGACCGGTTCTGTCGCGCGCATCACGTGCCCAACCTGTTCGTCGCCGACGGCGGCCCGTTCGTCAGCCACGCCGACAAGAACCCGACGCACACGATCATCGCGCTGGCGTGGCGCACCGCCGAGTACCTCGCCTCGGAGCTGAAGAAAGCCAATGTCTGATCTGACCAGGCGCGAC
>JANOIR010000368.1:0-5665 GCA_031407765.1 Vicinamibacteraceae bacterium | reverse complement strand
CGCCGCGTTGGATTTCAATCCGTGATCTCGTGCGGCGCCGCCTCGCGTCCGGGCACGACGTCCAGCTGGAGGATGGGGTCGGCCGCCGGTACATAGTTCGTGGGCAGGCCCAGTTCGCGGCGGACGATGTTGCAGCCCTGGGCGATGGCGCTGGCTTTATAGAAGGCAATCTCGCGATTGCAGCCCTGCCGGCCGAACCCGCAATCGCTCGACACGATGAGGCGTTCGGGTGGGATGTACTTCAGGGCGCGGCGGATCTCGCCGGCCACGTCCTCGGGGCGATCCGCCTGCAGCGTCCGGTGGCTGACGGCGCCGATGGCGTTCTTCTTCTTCAGGTCGTGCTTGAACGGCTCGAACAATTCGATGTCTTTCTGGCCGCGGTCTTTCATTTCGAGCGTCCAGACATCCCCTTTGCACCGTTCCAGGTAGATCTCGATTGACGCGGCGTAGCTGGTGTCCTCCATGACGCGCTGCATGTTGGGATTGCCCCAGCACGTGTGAATCCACAATTCCACGTCGTCCAGCCCCTGCACTTCACGATTGAACGCGTCGATCATGAATCGCACGTCCTCGTGATCCTTGCCGAAGGTGTTGGCCATGAAGTGGAACGTCGGCTCCTCGATCTGGATGCATCGGCAGCCGGCGTCGCGCAGCGCGAGCAGTTCCTTGTTCATGGCTTCCGCCATGTCCCAGATCACCTGGCGTTTGTCTTTGTACTTCGGCGTGTGGATGTCGAGGAACAGCGCCATCACCTGTGAGCAGCACGTGCCGAACTTGATCGGCTTGCGGGTCTTGCTCTGGGCAATCCGCCAGAGCTTGGCGTAGTCCAGCGGGCGATGCTCGATGCGATCGACCACGCGCGGCCAGCGCCAGCCGGTGTAGATCTCGTTCAGCAGCGTGCCAGGCGGATAGTGCAGCCAGGGCGCGGTGGTCTCTTCGGGTTGGAGGTGGTCGCCCTCGAACCCGGCCCAGCGCTGCAACGGATAGTGGTGCCACGCGCGCCCGCCCATGTCCTCGTCGCAGTGGAGGTCGCCATGGGTCAAGATGTCCAGCCCGGCGCGCTCCTGGTCGCTGATCACCACCGCCATCGCATCCTGGAACTTCTCGCGGAAGCGGATGTCGAGCATGCAGGTGTCGAGGGGCTTGCCCCACATGCTGACATCCATCCATCGCGGACGGGGAAACGAACCTGTGGTCGTGCTGGGCAGCAGGAGGTCGGCGGTTGCGGTGAACATGCGGGGAGGGTAGCTGCGGCTTGCCGAAATCGCAAGCGGCTGGCTGGCGCGGCTGGCTGGCGCGGTGCGCCCGCGGCTGTCACACTGCTGGATATGACCTTCCGCCTTCCGCATCGAGCGCTTGCCGTGGTCGTGATCGCGGCGTCGGTCGCCGCGATGGGGTGCGACTCGATCTACTACAAGGCGATGCGGAAGATCGGCAAGGAGAAACGCGACATCCTCGTCAGCCGGGTGAAGGACGCGCGCGCGTCCCAGGCCGAGGCGCAGACGGAGTTCAAGTCGGCCCTCGAGCGATTCCAGCAGATCGTCCAGGTCGACGGCGGGACGCTGGAGCAGAAGTACACGAAGCTGAACGACGAGCTCCAGCGCAGCGAGGATCGGGCGAAGAAGGTCAAGGATCGCATCGACGCGGTCCGCAACGTCTCGAAGGACCTGTTCAAGGAATGGAACGACGAGCTCGAGAAATACTCGGATCGCGCGCTGCGTCAGGAGAGTGAGCGGGAGCTGCGCGAGACGAAGCGGCGCACCGATGCGCTGATCGCCTCGATGGCCAGGGCCCACGCGCGGGTCGAGCCGATTCTGCGGCCGCTCCGCGACCGCGTGCTCTTCCTCAAGCACAACCTCAACGCCCGCGCGCTCGGGGCGCTGACCCGGGAACTGGGCACCGTGCGCACCGGCGTCGACGAGCTCGTCGCGGACATGCAGCGGTCGGTCGCTGAAGCGGACGCCTTCATCGCCGAGATGGAGCGGGACACGGCAGGGACTAGCTGATGCCGCGCGTCAGCTGACGTCCGCCAGCCGCCGGGCCGCGCCGACGAGCGGTGAGTGCGCGCTCAGGCGAACGCCGCGCGCAGCACCTCGAGGCTCTTCGGCACCGCCGTCTCCGCCGGCTCCTTGCCTTCCATCTCGAGCGACACCCAGCCCTTGAAGCCGGCCTTCTTGAGGATCCTGGCGATGCGCGGGTAGTCGAGATCCAGCGTGTACCACACGCCGCCGCCGTAGTAGGTCTTGGCCTGCACGATCGTGGCGTAGGGGGCCAGCCGCTCGATGCCCTCGTAGGGATCGCCCGGCCAGTTCCCGGTGTCGAGGTTGATGCCGAGCCACGGCGAATTGACGTCCTTGTGGATCCGGAGCAGGTTCTCGACCTTCGTGGTGAGACCCCAGTGGTTCTCGAGCGCGAGCACCACGCCGGCGGCCTCCGCGTCGGGCAGGCACGCCCGGATGCCGTCCACGCACCACGTGAAGGCGTCCTCCTCGGTGTGGCCCTGAATGGGCGGCTCGTCGCCTTTGACCTTCATCAGGTCGTCGAACGACTTGATCGTATTCCAGCGTCCAGAGTTCAGGCGGATTGCGGGGATACCGAGCCGCGCCGCCATCGCGATGCACTTCTTCGTATGGTCCACCGCCTCCTGCCGCTCTTTCGCGTCGGGCGTCACGAAGTCCTGGTGGATCGAGAGCATCGGCAACGACAGCCCGTGCCGGAACGCCGCCTGTTTGAGCTGGTTCAGGTAGGCGGGCGTGTCGTTGTCCATCTGGCGATGGAGCAGCTCCACACCCTCGAAACCCAGGCTGGCTGCCTGCTCGATGACCTTCTGGACCGGGTACTTCGGTTCCTGGAAGTGCCAGTAGGAGTAGGTGGAGACCGCGAACCGGATCGGGCCAGGCGCCGCGACCGGCGCCGCGAACGCGCGAGCGGGCGTGGGCGCGAGAGAGAAGGGGCCGAGCGCGGCGAGCTTCAGGGCATCACGACGGGTGGTCATGAGCGAAGCATAACTCACGGTTCCAGCAGCCCGTCTCGGTGCCACGCGGCACTTCCACCCCGGGCTGCTAGATGCGCGGCGTCAGCGCCCGTCGTGGATTGTCGACGAGGAGCTGGTTCACGTCGGCCTGGATCAGGCCAGCCGCCTTCAGTGCCGGCACGAACGCGGTGAAGAGCGTGTCGAAGGCACGGAACTCGCCGCCGTCCGGTTCCCCGACGCGATACCAGCCGGCGTCGTGTGACACCAGCACGCGATCGAGGTGGCCGGCTTTCTTCATCGCCAGCACGAGCGTGACGTGGCGGTCGACGGTCTTCGGGGAGATGCCGTCGAACTCGACCCAGGCGCCGCGCGCTGCGACCTTCTGGTGCAGCGCGCCGTCCTGTTCGCTGTGGGCGTGGACCCAGATGAACGACGCCGGCGGCACGCCGCCCCGGTCGAGGATGTCGATTTCCTCGAGCGCGGCGATGCCGTCGCCGGTGTGCGCCGCGATGGGCAGGCCGGTGGCTTTGTGCGTGATCGCGGCGGCGCGCACCAGCTTCGCGTCGACCTGGGAGAGCGGCCCGGCGTCGACGCCAATCTTCATGAAGCCCGGCTTGATGCCGGTGCCGTCGATGCCGTGCTCGCACTCGCGAATCCAGCGGTCCGCGAGCTGCTGCGCCGTCTCGGTGAACGCATGCGGCGGCAGGTGCCGGTCCTTGTTGGCGCCGTAGTATCCGGTGTTCGACAGGATCGTCAAGCCCGTCGCGCTGGCCAGCCGCTGCAGCAGCCGCGCATCCCGGCCGAGATACGCGGGCGTGCATTCGACCAGCGTCGCACCGCCGAGCGCCTTGACCTGGCGCAGGAACGGGAGCGCGCGCGTAAACACGGCGTCCGCATCATAGCGGGACGGGCTGACCTCCGCGGCACCGATGAAATCGACGAGCACATGCTCGTGCATCAGCGTGACGCCGAGCTGCGACGGATCGATCGGGCCGGTGACTGTTTCGACGACGCGCCGGTGCGCCGGCACTTGCGCCCGCGCCCGAGAGGCAATCGCGGCGCCCATCGCCCCGAGACATCCCAAGAGCCAGTCCCGTCGTGACACGCCACGGGCAGTTGGTGTGGTCATCGTCAGGCGACGACCACGCCGCCGAGATCGAGCATGGCCAGGAGGCCCGTGGCCTTGTTGAGCAGTTCCCGGCGGTGGGACAAGCCGTTCATGCCGCCGTTGATCCGCTTCGTCAAGGCGATGACGTCATCCTTGTCGGCCAGTGTGTTCAGGTTGTGCGTGTCCCAGAAGAACACGGCCGAGTGGACGGCGTATTCGCTCGCGACGAGGTCCGGATCGTCCGGGACCCGCGGATCCTTCACCCAGGCTGCGAACGCCAGGTAGTTGCTCCGCCCGGTGAGCTGAATGAGCCCTCGGCCGCGGTACTTCCAGCCGTCGCCGCTCGCCTCGTCCCCGTTCCCCATCCGCTTCGCGTAGACCCGATTGGCGATCCGCTCGGGCCGTCTGGCGAAGGTGTCCGCTTCCGCCTGGGTGGGGAAGTACTTGCCGAACACCCGGCGCAGTGAATCGGCGGAGTAGTTCAGGTTCTCCATGTCGAAGCGCATGCAGCCGGACTCGTGCAACACCTGCGCGAAGAAGTGCGCGAGCCGCTGCTTCGAGTCGGCAATCCCGAACTTCGGGAGCGTCTCTTCGAGCTGGTGAACGTACTGCTCGGCGTCGTCCGCCGACACACCCATTTCCTGCAACATTTCCACGCGTGTCTTCATGCCCCCTCCAGTCCGAGTGGGACGCCTGCGCCCGCCGGCCGGGCCGAGGCCGGGCGCGATGTCGTCAATCCCTGTACAACTGAAACGCCGGAACAGCCGGGGATGAACAGGTCGCCGGAAGGCCAGTCAGCAACGCCGAGCGCCGGGATGCATCGCCCGTCGAACGCAGCGGGACTTCCACCACGGGCTGCTAAGACGCGCCGACGATCAGCTCGCGGACGGTGGGCTCGGAGCCGCAGGCCTCGAACCAGTCGATGCCTTCGCTGACCAGGTCGAAGCGGAGGGCGTAGCGCCCCGGCTCGCGCGGCACCGGCACGTCGATGGCGACGTCGACCCGGCCGCCGCCGGCGACCGGTGCCGGCAGGAAGGCACGCGCCCAGTCGCGATCGATCGGCGCGCCGTCGGCGGTGGCGAGCTGGGCGCCGAGGCGCACGTGGCGGCGCCCGTGGGTCGCAGTGGCGGCGAACGGCCGCTGCGACAGGTTGCGGACCCGCGTCGCGACGCGGATCGTGGCGCCGGGGGCGGCGGTGAGCGCCGTCTCGGGCGAGTCCGGCGCTCGGGCGGCCGTGCTGGGCCGCGGCGCGGCCGTGGCCATTTCCGCTCCGCGCACTTCGATCCGAGCCCGCGGCATGGCGCCCGGGATCGCGTTGCCGAGATTGCTGTGGTCCCAGATCTCGTGGCGGATCCCGGCGTGATCGGGCGTGCCCGGCGCGAACCGCCGCGAGTAGGCGTGCTCCGGGTGATCGGTGATCTCCCAGCACAGGCGATCGATGCCGAACTCGGTCGCCAGCCGCCGCGCCCGCTGCATCTCGCGATCGCCGTCGTTCCAGGTGAACAGGATGTAGCGCCAGTTGATGACCGGCAGGTCGCGCCCGAGCCGCCGCTTCTCGTCGACCGCGGCGCGCAGGTTCCGCG
>JANOIR010000490.1:0-1956 GCA_031407765.1 Vicinamibacteraceae bacterium | reverse complement strand
GGATCGTTCGGCCGCGCCTGCACGACGCGCCCTTCGGGCGTGTAGGTCGGCGAGGCCGGCCCACCGATCGTGATGTAGTCGACGCCGAGATACGCGACGAACGCCAGCGCCTCGTCGGTCAGCTCGCCGACCGGCATCGTGATCTTGATGCCGCCGGTCAGTGACTCGGCTTGTGCCGACCGTTGACCGGCCGTGGCCGCGAGGGCGAGGCCGGCGCCGGCGGTCGCGAGGAGCTCGCGACGGGAAAGCGATGCGCGCATGGCGGGCGATGCTATCACCGGGAGCGCTGACGCCAGGACGTCGCGAATGCGGATGGCGACGAGACATACAACCCCGCCATGCCGATGGCGCCGACGGCCCAGGCAACGAACGGGCTCGCCAGCGGCCACCACAGCGGACTCCACTCGACGTCGACCGGCGGTCGATCGCTGATCAGCACGTCCTTCATCGCCGCCGTCGCGGTCTCGTCCCCGTAGACGGGTCTTCCCTGGTCGTCGTAGCGCGCCTCCATGCGGTGGCCGACGACGCTGATCCCGTTCGGCGCCGGCAGCAGGCGGAACCGCTTGCCGCCTGTGGGCACGAACCACCCACGCAGGAATGCGCCCGTCTCGTCATAGACCTGGACGCGGCTCGACGGCGCGAGGCCGACGTAGGTCAGGTCCCTCGCCGTGCGGAGCGTGGACTCGGGTCTCCAAACGGGGAACTCCACCGAGGTCGGCACAAACGCCAGGGCGCCCGTGCTGCTCGCCGCCTGGGAGAAGAACCCGACTCCCCCGTAGACCAGCAGCAGGCCGGCAGGCAGCACGAGCCATGGCCGCGCTCCCGGTCCACGCAGCGCCTTCACCACAGCGTGGACAGTGCCGCCGAGGAACCCCAGGCCGATGACAACGACGAAAATCCCGCTGAGCAGCACACGCCCAGCGTACGCGCGGCCGGTGCCCGCGGTCTACCGGCGCGCGGAGACGCGCGGCAAGCCGGCGATGAAGGCGTGGATCTCGCGTAGGACGTCGGTCTCTCGCGTCGTCCAAAGGTAGTGTCCCGCGCCGGCATACTCGACGACCTTGGCGCTTGGGACGCCACGCTTCACGTTGGCCGTCCAGCGATCGAAGACCGCCTGCGTCGCTTTGCCGAACGCCAGCAAGAGGGCCCGTTCTTCATCGTTGCGGGGCTGCGGCTGCTCCGGCTTCAAGTGGGAGGGATCGAGATCGACGGCATCGGAGATGGCCAGCACCGGCACCGTGATCTTCGAGAAATCGCGCGGCGGGCGACTGGCGCCTATAGCCCGGGACACCCAGTCTGGCGACGTGAATCGGCCGACGCCTCCGCCGGCGGTCGTCTCGAAGCCGGCGCGGAGCTCGCTCTCCGGGAGCGTGATGCCGGGCTGGCATTGGAGGAAGGTCCGAAACGCCGCGAAGGTCGAACGGTCCTCGATGCAAGGGAGCGGATGCCCTGGAGGCGGCAATTTCGACTCGAGCGCCAGGCGCACCGGGTCGGCGTCGAGACGGTCGGTGGGATCACGGATGGCATCCAGGTAGACGAGGCCGCCGAGGTCGGCCGAATGAAGCGTGCCGACGCCGGTCAACTCGGCGCCACCCAGTGAGTGCCCGATCAGCACCGGGGACTGCAGCTTGAGCGCCTTGACCACCATCCACACGTCGTTGGACAGCGACGGCCCGTCGTAGCCGGTCGCCGTCACGCTCGACGCGCCGTAGCCGCGCCGCGTGATCGCGTAGACGTGGCAGCAGTCCTTCAGCTTCAGCGCGAACTCGTCGTAGACGTGCGCGGTGTGGCCCGAGCCGGTGAGCAGGACGACGGCGCGGCCGGTGCCACCCCAGTCGAGAACCTCGAGCTCGACGTTCGGCGCGACCGTGACCCGCCGCACCTGGTGCGGCGATGGATCGGCCCACGCCGTCGAGGCCTGGCCATGGAGGGTGGCCGCGGCCAGGATGATGAAGC
>JANOIR010000460.1:0-23293 GCA_031407765.1 Vicinamibacteraceae bacterium | reverse complement strand
GGTCGTCTATCCTGGTTTGTGTCAGGAAACTGTTCGGGGTGGCGGGGCGGTGGCCGGCCGCGAGCGGCCGGCCGTCAGACGCTACTTGATGGGGGAGTAGTCGGTCGGGCTCATGTAGACCGAATCGACCTTCAGGACGATGGGCCCGTCGGTCTCCGAGGCCTTCCGTGCGGCGTTCCAGTCGGTGTCGGCGCGGAAGTCGTTCCACGACTTGGTCGCGGCCGCGCGGCTCGGGTAGGCCAGGACGTAGGTCAGAATGTCGGGCTTGTCGATCGGCATCCAGTAGCCGACCAGCTCGATCCCGTGCTTCACGAACAGCCCGTTGGTGTGCTCGCGGAAGCGCTTGTTCAGGGCCTCGAGCCGGCCGGGATGACAGTAGTAGGTGCGCATCTCGAAGACGCGCCCGTTCGGCGCGACCGAAGGGCTGGACGACACCGCCGCCAGAGGGGCGGCCGGGGCGGCAGCGGGGGCAGCGGGGGCGGGCGGCGCGGGCTGCTGGGCCGACGTGATCGTGGGCATCAGGCCTCCGACGGCCAGCGCCGACACGAGCGCGAGCGCGGTCCGGCGGGAGAGGAACGAAGACAGTTGAGGCATGGCGCAGATTACAACGTCTCGCCGCCCGACGGACACCCGCCGTCGGGGGCGGTTGGCGGGAACACGTCGCGCGCCTGGTACTGGAAAACGGAGTGGGTCTCGCTGACGCAGAAGGCGTGCTCGCCGGTCCGGCGATCCTGCGCGGGTTCGCCCCAGTAGACGAAGTGCTGCTGGTCGTCCGACACCAGCAGCCGGAAGACATAGCCCGATCGCGGCCCCGGCCGGGCCATGTCCGCACTGATGAACGGCGTCGACACGGCCGTGCCGCCGGCGTCCGAGCAGGCCGCCGGCGTCGTCAGGCACTCGAGCGTGCCGTAGCGGCCGTCGTGGGTCGCGGAGTAGGCCGCCTGTGCCGAGGCCATCGCCCGCATCGTGCCGAGCGCGGACGCCTCGTTGCCGGCCATGCGCGCCCTGAGCAGTCCCGGGATGGCGATCGCCGCGACGATGCCGATCACGGCGATGCCACCGAACACCGCGACGATCGCCAGGACCACCACGAGCACGCCCTGGTTCGAGTCGCGGGCGACGAGCTGGCGCTCCTCGGGTGTCATCGCCGCCGGCGGACGGCCCGAGAAGAGGAGGGCCACGCCGGGCCGCGTCAGGTAATAGAGGATCAGACCCGACATCAGCGTACCGAGCGGGATCGCCAGCAGGCCGATGCCGCTCTGGACCATCTGGCAGACGCGGCCGAAGCCCTTGAGCATGAACAGGCCGAGGGCCGTCACCGCATGGAACGCCCCGAACGCCGCGAAGAGGCCGCCCATCACCATGACAACGACCGCGCCGTCCTCGCGCGCGCCCATCGTCGCGCTCACGACGAGCATCAGCACGCCGCCACCCAGAAAGAGCAACGCCCCCATCGCGTTCAGGATCGCCAGCATGATCACGCCGAACGGCCGGCTGAACGCGGCCGGCACCGGCGGAGCGTAAGCCGACGGCGGCGCCGGGAAGCGCGGATCCTGCGGCGGGCCAGCCTGCGGCGCCCCGAATGGTGGCTGCGAGCCGGGTGGGAACGTCATCGGGACACTACTGCAGCGGCCGGCCGCTGTCCGGGCAGCCCGGATGCGTCTCGGACGGCGCCGTCCAGGTGTCGTCGAGCTGGTATGCCCGGACGACGCCGGTTTCGTCGACGCAGAAGCGGCGGCTGCCGCTCGAGCCCGGATTCGAAGGCGATGCCCAGTAGGCGAAGCCGCCCAGGTCGACGGGCGCCGACACTGGGGGCCGTCTCGCGGTGGCGGCGGCTTGGCCGCCGCCGGTGTCCGGCGTCGAGAAGCGCTCGAGCTCGGCACGCACTTCAGCATCGGTGGGGGTGCCCGCAGCGCCCGCGGCCCGGCTGCCGTCTGCCGACGTGGCCTCGGCAACGGGCTCGTCGGCGCTGCCGGGGCGCAGCACGAAGCCGAAGTCGTAGCCGTTGCCCGGCTGAAGACGGGCGATCGCGGGCGTCAGGTACGAGGTGGCCTGCGGCTCGCCGCACGATGCGGGCTCGCCGAGGCAGGAGGGCAGGGCATGGCGGCCGCCGTGGCTGGATGCCCACGCGACCTGCGCGCTCACCATCGACCGCATCCGGCTGATGGCCGACGCCTCGTTGCCGGCCATGCGCGCTCGCAGGAGCCCGGGGATCGCGATTGCGGCGATGATGCCGATCACGCAGAGCCCCCCGACGGCCACGACAATCAGGATCAGCACCAGCGGCATGCCGGACGACTTCTTGGCCGGTGGGGGCGCTCCGTATGCCGGCGTCGACGCGAGCGGCGGTGGCGGCGGCCAGGCGGGTGGTGTGCTCATGGTCCCTCGGTGGCGGGCGCGGCTGGTGTTGGTGTGGGCGCAGTGTAGCGCATGCAAAGACGCGCCTGCGCGCGTCTTTAGCCCAACGGCTCCGGACTGCGTCCTAGTGGACTGTAACGGTCATTTCCCTAGCGCCCGAGATCCACTACCGAAATGACCGTTGCGGTCCACTAGCCGTTCGGGTCGACGGCCAACTCAATATCGGCATATCGTCGCGGCGTGCGCTGGGACGCCATCGTCGTCGGCCTCGGAGCGATGGGTGCGGCGACGCTCGCGGAGCTGGCCCGGCGCGGCCGGCGCGTGATCGGGATCGAGCGGTTTCCACTGCCGCCTGCGCACGGATCGTCGCAAGGCGGCACCCGCATCATCCGCGAGGCCTACTTCGAGCACCCGCTCTACGTGCCGCTGGTGCAGCGCGCCTACGACCGCTGGCAGGCACTCGAGCGGCGTACCGGCGTCCGCGTGATCGTGCCGACCGGCGGGCTGACGATCGGACCGCCGGACGGACGGCTCGTCACCGGCGCGCTGGCCAGCGCGGCCGCGCACGGCCTGGCGCACACCGTGCTGACCGCCGCCGAGACCGCCGATCGCTATCCCGCGGTGCGGCTGCCCGCCGGCGTCGTCGCGGTCCACGAGCCGCGCGCCGGCGTGCTGCTCGCGGCGCGGGCGATCGCCGCGCTGCTCGACGCGGCGCGCCAGGACGGCGCCGAGGTCCGCGCCGGCGCGCCGATCGCGGGCTGGGAGGTCGTCGACGGGGCGGTCCGCGTCGTCATCGACGGCGAGACGATCCCGGCGGACCGGCTGGTGCTCGCCGCCGGCTCGTGGATGCCGGCGCTCGTCCCCGAACTGGCGGCCGACCTGCAGGTCGAGCGCAACGTCGTCCACTGGTTCCGTCCGCCGGCCTCGTCGGGGTCCGCGAGCAGTGCCGACGCGTTCGGGCCCGACCGACTGCCCGTGCTCGTCATCGAGGACGCGCCGGACCATCTGCTCTACGCCCTGCCGTCGATGCGCTCGCTGGGCGACGATCTCGAGGACGGCGTCAAGTTCGCGTGTCACCACAGCGGCGTCCTCGCAGGGAGCGCCGACGCCGTCGATCGCCAGCCGGCCGCGGCCGACGTCGCGGCGATCCGCGCCGACGTGTCGCGCTACCTGCCCGGGCTCGGGCCCGAGCCGGTGCGCTCGTCGGTCTGCACCTACACCAACACGCCGGACGGCCACTTCCTCGTCGATCGCCACCCGCAGCACGACGCCGTGGTGCTGGTCAGCCCGTGCTCCGGACACGGCTTCAAGTTCGCCAGCGTCCTCGGCGAGCTGGTCGCGGATCTGGTCGAAAACGTTAACGTTCACGGAATGCTCGCGCCGTTCGCCGCCGGGCGGTATAGTGCGCCTGGAAATCCCAGGAGGTAAGCGTGCAACGACACTCGCTCGCGATCACAGTGGGGCTGCTGGCGCTCGGTACGGGCGCGCCCCGGGCGCAGGCGCCGGCGGTCACGGTGGCCCAGGTCACGGTGGCGGCCGACAAGCCCGGCCCCGCGATGTCGCCGACGATGTACGGCATCTTTTTCGAGGACATCAATTTCGCCGCCGACGGCGGGCTCTATCCCGAGCGGGTCAAGAACCGCTCGTTCGAGTTCCCCGAAGTGCTCATGGCCTGGAAGAAGTCGGCGAACCCCGACGCCCAGGGCGAGTTCGCGGTCCGGACGGAGAAACCGTCGTCGCCGACCAACCCGCACTACCTCCGCCTGACGTCGCGCGCCGGCAGCTACGGCGTCACCAACGACGGCTTCCGTGGCGTCAGCGTCGAGGCGGGGAAGAAATACGTCGTCACGATGCTGGCGCGGCGGATCTCGCCGGCGGCCAGCCTGACCGTCGGCATCGAGAACGCGCGGATGGAGCCGTTCGGCGAGGCGAAGATCGCCAGCCTGCCGACGGAGTGGGGCGAGGTCACCGCGACGATCACCCCGCCCGTCACCACCACCCGTGGCCGCTTCCGCGTGCGGCTCGATGGACCCGGGCAGGTCGACATCGACATGGTGTCGGTGATGCCGGCCGACACGTGGAAGAACCGGCCCAACGGCCTGCGCGCCGACCTGGTGCAGCTGCTCGCCGATCTGAAGCCAGGGTTCCTGCGCTTCCCCGGCGGTTGCATCGTCGAGGGCCGCTACCTCGACACGCGCTACGAGTGGAAGAAGACGATCGGACCGCCCTCGGAGCGCCAGACGCTGATCAACCGCTGGAACGACGAGTTCGGCCATCGGCCGGCGGCCGACTACTTCCAGTCGTTCGGCCTCGGCTTCTTCGAGTACTTCCAGCTCGCCGAGGACATCGGCGCCGAGCCGCTGCCGATCCTCAACTGCGGGATGGCCTGCCAGTTCAACACCAACGAGCTGGTGCCGCTCGACAAGCTCGATCCCTACGTGCAGGACGCGCTCGACCTCATCGAGTTCGCCAATGGGCCGGTGACGAGCCCGTGGGGCAAGCGGCGCGCCGACATGGGGCACCCGGCGCCGTTCAACCTGAAGTTCATGGGCGTCGGCAACGAGCAGTGGGGGCCGCAGTACGTCGAACGCTACGCGGTGTTCCACAAGATCCTCAAGGCGAAGTACCCCGAGATCAAGCTGATCTCGAGCGCGGGGCCGTTCCCGCAGGGCGAGCTGTTCGACTTCCTCTGGCCGAAGATGCGTGAGATCGGCGCCGACATCGTCGACGAGCACTACTACATGCCGCCGGCGTGGTTCCTGGCCAACGCCAACCGCTACGACAAGTACCCTCGTACCGGCCCGAAGGTGTTCGCCGGCGAGTTCGCCGCACACGAGCCCGTCCCGCAGGGTCGTCAGGATCGCCCGAGCACGCTCAATGCCGGGCTCGCCGAAGCGGCGTTCATGACCGGCCTCGAGCGCAACGCCGACGTCGTGCAACTCGCCTCGTACGCGCCGCTGCTCGCGCACGTCGACGCCTGGCAGTGGTCACCGAACCTGATCTGGTTCGACAACCTGCGCTCGGTCGCCACGCCGAGCTATCACGTGCAGCGCCTGTTCGGGCAGCACAAGGGGACGACCGTGCTGCCCGTGACCATCACGGGCCTGCCGACGTCTGGGCTCGAAGGCGTCTTCGCCAGCGCCTCGCGCGATGCCGTGACCGGTGATCTGATCGTGAAGCTGGTGAACCCAGGACCGGCGGCGCGGGACGTGAAGCTGGCCCTGAACGGCGTGACGCCAGGCCCCGGCGGCCGGCGCATCGTGCTCACCGGCGATCCCACGGCGGAGAACTCCTTGCAGCGGCCGACGATCATCGTGCCGCGCGAGGAGGCCATCGCCCAGATCGCCGCCGATCACGTCGAGCACCTGGGCGCGCACTCGCTGACGATCCTGCGTGTGCCGGCCGGAGCCGGCACCGGCCGGGCCGCGCCGTCGCGATGACCTTCGCGCGCCGTCTCGCAGTCTTGGCGGGCGTCGTGCTGCCGGTCGGTGAGACGGTGCGGCGGTGGCACCAGCTCAGCGATCTACGGATGCTCTACGCGTGGCTGGACGACTGGTTGATCGGCGCGTTCCTGCTCTACGGGGCCTGGCGCGTCGGCCGGGACGCGACGACGGGGCAGGCGAGCCTGGCCGCCGCCTGGGGGTTCACCGTCGCCATCGCGATCGGCAGCTTCCTGACCGGTGTGTTCGGCGACGCCGAGCCGACCGGCGCGTCCAGGGCCGTCGTGGTCACGATCAAAGCTGCGATGCTGTTCCTCGCCATCGCGGCGCTCGTCTCTGTACTGCGCTGGATGCCTGACGACGCGGAGCGAGGGCGGTGACGGACGTGAGGTATGCCGTTCGCCTGTCGTCACTCGCAAAGTGTGTGGCGGCAATCGCAGCGAGCGTGGCGCCGAGACCCAGCAGATCCTGTGCTGCCGCACGCGTAGCCTGAGCCGCTAAACAAAGACCCGTCGCGCAGCGTCTCCACCAAATCCCGGGAACTCCACCCACAATGTTAGGGCTACCTGAGTGAAGTAATGTAGCCAGCTTGTGAGAAATTGAAGTATTCACTACAATAGCTCAGCGTCAAAGAGGGCCCTCCACCAGACGCGCGCTGTTTGTCGCGCCTTGTCGTCTTCGTGATGAAGCTTCTGCGCAATCCGGATCTCTGTCGCACCCGCACTGAGGATGGGCGTGCCCTCCTGTTTCTCCTCGACTCGCCATGGGATGCACTCCTGACCGATCCGGAGCTGGACCGGCTCGTCGACTACTTCGACGAGCATCCGAGTTCGATCGAGGAGGCCACGGGCCATTTCGTCTCGGCCGACGACACAGAAGTCAGTTCGCCAAGGATCACGAAGGCGATTTACCTACTGCAGCGCCGCGGAATCCTGGTCCCTGATCCCTCGCGCGCCGCCCTGTACGATGAGCAGATGGCTTCATCATACAGATTACATCGAGCCATTCCCAGGGGCATCGCGGATGAAATCGCGGCTCAGACTGGGCTCGAGCATGACACGAGCGTGCTCGATGTCGGGACCGGGACCGGAAGTCTCGCGTTGGCATTGAGTCGCTCTTCAAAGCGCGTGAAGGGAATCGATGTGTCGGAGCCGCTCCTATCCTGCGCGCGGGCGGACGCGCAGCGGCTCGGTTCCAACGCCACATTCGCGAGAGGGAACGCCAATCGGCTTGTGTTCTCTTTTGAGCAGTATGACGTGGTGACCGTCTGCCAGTGCTTTCATTGGCTGGACCCCGGACTCGCCGTCCAAGGGCTCTCCCGGACGGTTGCCGGTGGCGGCTCGCTTTACATGATCGAGAGCAAGTACAGATTGCCCGAGGAGCACCCGTTGCGCCGGCACATGGGCTTCGGCGCTCCCCTCGAGCAGCCAATGGCGGAGCACTGTTACTCACATGCCTTGCGCTATCACCTGCTATTCCAGTTGATGTGCAAAGTTCCGCCGTTCTTGCGACTGACTGACCTGACGCTGTTTCGACAACGGCGGCGGCTCGAGTTCGGGTTCGCCCGAGCATTCTTTTTCGATCAGCAAGTGCAGTCGTGTTTCCCCGATGCCTCCGACCCATGGGCAGCCCTCGAGGAAGCCTATGACACCACGCCACCGGAGCGCCTGGAGGGGGAGATATATTGGTTCGCCGCGCGGTATCAGAGGCGGCCAGGGTCCGCACCGCCGCCAGGTCCGCCCCGGGCACCGCTGTGGATTGACCTTTGTTGAGCGATGCGCCGCGTGTAGCCGACCATGTGCGGTGAACTGAACGGCGTAGCGCTAGTCTAGTCAGCCCGCCACTCGCCAGTGATTTGACCTGCCGCCTGCCAGATCTCCGGCCACGACAGGATCAACTCACCAAAGTCCCGCACAAACGTCTGCATGCGCCGAAAGGCCGAATCGACGGAGGATTCCTGTCTGAACTCGATTGGAACAAAGAACTCAGGCGTCGCGGCGTGGGCGCGGAACGCCTCCGCATATTCGCCGATGGCGGCGCGCCAATGGTGCGGCCATTGCGAATCCGTTGCCATCGCTGAATCCAGTTGGGCGAGCGGACGGCAGCGCAGGATCAGTGCAGTCTCACGGACCAGATTGGCGAATTCGCGGGTGTCCTGTTTTCCAATGTCCATGAAGGCACGACCGAGGTGCTTCAGCCTATCCGCCGCTGACGTGGAGAACGTTGAGGGAGAGATCACGGCCATCATCGCGACGAGGAACTCTGACACGCGAGTTTGTCGGGCCGAGAGAAGCCGGTCGTTCGACTGATAGGCGGACGGCCTGTCGGAATCGTGCACAATGCCGTACGGCAGGTGTGCGAACAGGGCTGCCGGGTCGCTGAAGCCCAGCATCGCGCCAAAGACGGTGTCCTCGCTTCGGCCGACCGGCATGAACGGCGGCGTTATGTGGTCGTTCTCCAGCCCGAGGCAGTAGGTCACACACGTCGAGTCGTGTGTCACGATCGTCCGCCGGGCAATGTGGTGGACCTCCCGACTCGTGAGCGCTGACTCAAACGCAGTGCGGTCGCTCATCAGGATCTCGCGGATGGTTCCTGGGCAGAGCAGCAGTCGGTGCGCGCAGTAACGGGCGGAATCGCCGGCAATGCCAGTGAGCGTCACCCGCACGCGGCTCTCACCCCGGTCAGCTATGGCGCATAGAAGATGGGTGCACGCCTCGCCAAGATCCATCTGCGCACCTGATGAGCTGATGATGTCGTCAAGGCTGCGACCAAGGAGCCGCCCGTGTGCACTGAGAAGGTCCGCATCGACGCGCGTCGCCGCCGACAGAGCGGCGCCACGGGTAGGAAAGAACCGCCACTCTCTGGTGTCGACGTGACCCCCAAAGGCTACTGCGTCGTCATGTCCCTCAAGGGCCCACGGCTCACAGAGCACGTCGTCGTCGACCATCATGACGTGTGTCCCGACCGTAAAGAGGCTTGCGAGATTGCGATTGTTTCCGATACTGCCCGGCGTCAGACCGAAGCGCAGAACGGACTGGGGGGCATGTCGCGCGAGCTTGTGACGCAGCACGCCAGCCTCGCTGCGACCGACGTAATGCACCATGACGCCGGTGGCCTTTCCAACTCGATCAACGGCGACGGCTGTCGCGTCCGGGAGTACGCGGGAGCCATCCACGACCACCACGCGTGGCGTATGGCCGAACGTTGCCGCGTGTCTGATGACCGAATGGAGGCACCTTTCCACCGCCTGTGGACGATCGGCCGTGATGACGGCAACCGTGCTGATCGGGGCTGGACAGGCCGATGCTGCTGGAGCCCCGGCGCCGCCCACGGTCGCCGCCGCCCGGCGCAGCAGTCCGAGTTCGACCAGCTGTTCCAACGCGCGCCTCATTGCTGACGGGTCCCCTGTCGTCCCGGCCTGCCACGCCGCCGTGGCGTGGGCATCAGGCGTCTTCATGCCATCACAGCAGCTCAGCACGCGACTGGCGATCGAATCGAGCTCGCAGACCCGGTTGTTGCGCCGGTCGAGCACTAGCGTGAGCCCACGGCTCAGAGAGTGCGTTGACACAGGGAGCGCGTAGTAGGTGGTAGAAGAGCTCATGGCATCGCCCGGTCTGAAAAAGTCTCAACCGCAGTCCAAATGCGCCGACGCGCATCCGACAGCTGAAGCACCAGCGCAAAACCGATCGCGCCACGCCTCGTTACCTCGTCCAACAAACAGGGTCTTCCCGCAGACGTGCACGCGGTGCTGATTCAGGGTTTACGCGTGAGTGCGGTCTTCGCCGGCTCAACCTCTTTCAAGAATGCGTCGAGGACCGCCTTGAAGTGCGCCGCCGGTATCGCTCCAGTGATCCGTTTACGCACGAACACCTGGCCGTCCTCTTGGACCGTACCAAGAAGGAAGGTCGGCGTCCCGGCAACGCCCAACTGCTTGCCGGTTTCAATGTCCTGCCAGACCTGGGGTGCAGCTTCGCCTTTCATGCACTGCGTGAACCGCGGCAAATCCAACTTGAGCACCGATGCGTGCTCGAGGAGCAGGTCGTCCGTGGGGGCAGCTGGCGATGTGAAGAGGCGGTCATGCATCTCCCAAAAGCGCCCCTGCTGCAAGGCACAGCCCGATGCCTCGGCGGCGCGAAACGCGTGCGGATGTGCAGTTTCCAAAGGGAAGTGCTTGAACGCCCACAGCGCGCGACCGGACTGCACGTACTCGGATGCGAGCTCCGGCCAGATTGTCTCTGCGAACTTGCTGCAGAATTGGCAGTGGAAGTCGGAATACTCCACCACAGCAACCCTGGCTCCACGCTCACCGATCGTGGCAGCGCCTGCGAGCGAGAGCGTGCGATTCAGCAAAGCATCTGGCCCACGCGCCGCGGCGGCGTTAGCGGGAGCGACCGACGCGGCGGAAGAGAGCCTCTGGCTGATGCCCAGCCACACCGCTACGGCGCACAACGCGATGACGCTCAAAGCGGCCAGTATTTCGAGATATCCCTTGAGCTTCTGAACCGCTCCGTGTTCGACACCGTGTGACATATCAGCCCCCTATCCATTCACGGTTTACGCGCCAATCTCTTGCCTGCCTCCGGATCCGTCACAATCACAGCCACTCGATCTCCGTGGAGGTCGTACCGGCTTTGTGAAGGAAGAGCTCCTCTAGACTTCGAAACTCCAGGCCCTCGGCGACGATGCGCCGGCCCGATGCGAGAGGCGTCACATCGCCATCCCAGACGACCTCGGCCCGCTTCCTGATGATCACGACACGGTCGCAGAGCCGCTCAGCGACATCGAGCACGTGCGTCGTCAGGAAGACGGTACGCCCCTGATCCGTGAGCCGCCGGAGCCAGTGCTTCATCAGCGCGACGCCAGCCGGATCAATGGACTCGAACGGCTCGTCGAGAAACAGGATGTCCGGCACGTGGATCACCGCGGCAGCGAACGCGACGCGCTTTCGCATGCCGGCGCTGAACTCGCCAAGTGTCTTGCCGCCCTCGGCTTCAAGGCCGAGCGCCTCCAGAAGCTCCTGAGCGCGCCGCCGCGTGGTCGACTGATCCAATCCGTACATCTGCCCCTGGAACTCGAGAAACTCCTGAGCGTACAGAAACTCGAAAAGGCCGAGATTTTCGGGAACGATGCCGATACGTTCCTTCAGCGCCACGCTATTGGAGTCGAACTGCTCGCCGAGCAAGCGCACGACGCCCCCGGACCGCTCGAGCAGGCCTGTCAGGCATCCAATCGTCGTACTCTTGCCGGCGCCATTGGGTCCCAGGAAACCAAAGAACGTCCCTTTCGGCACCGAGAAAGTCAAACGATCCACGGCCACCACCTTGCCGTATGCCTTCGTGAGGTTGGAGACTTCGATCGCATTGGTCATGTTGCTACTGCCGCCCTTCGACCACCGCGAGAACCCGTTCCCTGCGTCGAGCAAACGCTCGCGCTGCACTCCGGCACGTCAGCTCCCACACGGCCACAGCTGCTGGCAGGGCGGCGAGCGGAGCCCACCAGTACTGCACGATTGGCCCCGGCATGACGACGCCTCTGAGAACGACTGGAAGGATGAGCGCGACGAAGCACCCTCCGATCAGTGCGACGTAGCCGCCCGCGGACATCTCGTCTCGGAATCGCTGTCCGTACGTGAGGCGACGAGGCGACAGCACCGAAGACCACACGGCGAGCGCCTGGAACAACAGCAAAACGGTGAACGATTGTGCCAGGAGCATGAGCAGCAAGCGACCGTCGATTGGCATTCGGCTTATGAGCATCCACGCCGGAACGACGACACCAGAGTAGACTCCACCGATCACGACCGGCGCTGCTGCGGTGGCGCGCACGAGCGCGACCTGGCTGCACGGCGACACAAGAAGCCGCCTGAAGCCCGACCCCTCGGCACCGAATGCGTTCAGAGAGAGACCAGCCGTGGTGAGCGCGCCAGTCAGGGGAATAAACAACAGGGCCCTCTCGAACGCCTGTAGGAGAGGCGCTTCTTGGGGCGCCTCGACTCCGTGTATCAGGAACAGCGCGAAGGGCAGGGACAGCGCCAGTCCCAACTGTACTCTGACGTTGCGCAGGTAGTACCGGAGGGCGCGTGTGCCGAGCGGAGCGGGGACTCCAGGTACAAGCGACGCCAGTCGATTCCATGCCTCACCCCAGCGCGGAGACCTGCTCGGCCTCCCTGGCGCAGGAACGCCGCGTGCCTCGACGAACAGGAGGGCAGCTGCCAGCCCCGCGCACCAGAGGGCGAGCGCCACGGCGGACATGGCCCGTGTCGGTCGTGCTGTCATCATTTCCGCTGCGATCATCGGAGGCGCCAACTCCACCGCGCTGGCGAGGACGTCGTTCCGCAGTGCCAGGGCCTTGACGCCGAATACGACGAAGATGAAGCCATGCATCGCGACCGCTAGCAGAAACGACCCACTGCGCGTAGCCATCGCGCGGCTCACGATCGAGAGCATCAAGCCGGCGAGCAGATAGTTGGCTATTCCGAGGAGTATCGCGCAGGGGACCGTGCGCCACAGGGGTGCCGTCCCCAGCAGCCCAATCCCGACCGCACAACCCAGGTACACGGCACCGACGCTGAGCCAGAGCGGTTCGAACAGCCCCAACAGCTGGCGGGCGGCGAATCGCTCGCGGGTGGACAGCGGATACCGGCGCAGTGTGGCGTCCGAAAAGGCGGCGCGCGTTCCGAAGCCGAGCAGAACAGAGGCGGCGAGCGCGCTGCCAAACGTGCCGCCCAAGGCGGCGCGCATCATCGCTTCGAGGCCGCCTAGGTTGATCGCTACCAACGGCAGCCCGACACCGGCCGCGCCGCTCAGGAGGCCTCCCAGAACGATGAGGAACTGGGCGACTGCGAAGCGCGCAATATTCCCAGGGCTCCTGCGGACGTACGCCCACTGCAGCCGGTATCGCAGCAAGAGCAGTCGGGACAACCGCTCTCGTCTCAACGGTTCCTCTGTCGAGGAGCAGTACGATCAGGCGCTGTCAGCAGCCACATAGGTTCGGTCGCCAGTGAATCCAGGGACGTCGTTTTCGGCGGTCAGTGCGGCGTGTCAAACGTAACTGCGATGTCGCGCCACGACGGCCGCATCCGCGCGATCGGCATCAGCAGCCGGCCGAGCGCGGGATCGAAGACCTCCACATGGGTTTCGTCGAGCGGCCGCTCCAATACCACCCAATGGGACCCGACGAGCGCCAAGACGGGAGCGTTCAAGCTGCGCACGGCATCCAACGGCAGTCGTGTCGCTCGCGCGCGTACGCCGAACAGCGCACTTCCCTCGACCAGCTGGCGCGCCGAGACACCCACGAACCTCACGGTCATGACGTTCTTCACGTGGTCCAGGCCGACAGCCAGACCGCGTCTCTTGAGAACGTACGCCAGGGCGGCGGGCCCGCAGTCGCTGGACTCGCGTTGTCGCGCATCCTGCGGGTCAGCGAGCAGCAGAGCCCCAAGGCGCCAGGCACGGTACTGTCTGGCTATCCTCGCATCCGACACCCTCATCGTGACCCACAACGAAACCGATGCCACGACCACCGCGCACACGACCACCACCACCTGGAGGCCGCGCCGGTGCCATTTCCCTTGGTAGACTCCGCCACGATCACACATACGCCGCCCCTATCTTCGACCTCACGATACCTCCCCGCGAAGGAACGCCCCTCCTCAGGGGCTTGGAGGTTCCGAGTATGAGAACGACACCTGGACCAGCTTGGCACGAACAAGCGTCCACAAGAATCGCATTCGCTCGATTGAATGGCCCCCTGACATGAACTCTCCTGATGACATCACCGCGCTCCGCTGGAGTGTCACAAGAATGGGAGTGCAGTCGGAGGTGGCCGCGATTCTGACCGTCGGCTGGTCGACCCGCTGCACCACGCATTCGGCGCCGGCGCTGTACGAGCGCGCACCGACCATGTGGCTGATGATGCGTGCCGTGGGCATGGCGAACGCGTGAACGACGACCTCGTGGTAGCCGGGAGAGGGCATGCGCAGGTCCACATTCCCGAATCCCCGGAATGCGTAGCCTTCGCCGGACGGTATCACGGGACCGTATACTTCTGGCGCGTCGGAGAGCAGCGCGGCCCACCACGATTCCGCCGTGTTGGACAACAGGATCCGCTGGAACCTGGATATGAAGCTGACCACGTGGATGAGGTCGGCGACATATACGATTGGATCCCATGGCGCAAAGAACTCCCTGACGTCGTCGTCGACGCTGTCGCCACAGATGAACACTCGTCCAGGGCGGTGCAGCTGGGACAGAAGTCGTTGATAGTACGACAGAGGCAGCACGTGAGCCGGCAGCCTGGCGTTTCGGCTAATATGAACCACGACGTCGGCGCTCGCCGGATCGTAAGGAATCATGAGGGGGCTGAAAGCCAGCCAATGCCGTACCTCCGCGAGATACGGCTCGAAGTACTCCACTCGTTGAAAGTACCCGTCCAGAAGCAGACACCTGGGTTGACCGTCCCGCAGAATGGCCTCGAGCGGAAACATCTGACCGTCCCAATTCCCCTCTGGCAGGAACTCGAAACGATCGAAGGGATCCGATACGCGAGCGCCGGGCAGCGAGAGCTTCGCGTTTGGAAAGTGCTCGGCGAGCGTGTCCAGCGTACTTGGGCCGTGCGCCGAGCGGGCCGGCTGCATTGAAGACGGCGCCTCGGGAGTACAGTCCAGCGCAAGGCCCAGCCGCGTGGCGACGATTCGACCAAACGCGTACTGAAACAGGTTGCAGCCGAGCCCGCCGCGAAACCGCACGTGCACTGACATCAAGGCACCTGAAATCATCATCGAGAGTGCCGCCTCGTCACGTCTTCGGCGGCCGCGAACCACGGGAACGCAGGGTACGGTGATGGCATGACGCACAATGCCGTGGCGCGCGCCACCTCCTGTGGCGGAGTGTCAGAGAGTCAGGGCCGCGAGAACGATGCGGTAAGTGGCCGCCAAGAGTCCCGCAACCAGCACGATCACCCCAGCGGCTCTCGCCGACACCTGCTCGGTCCTCTGTATCGCAATTGCGATGAGCACGAGAAGCCAGATGTCGAACAGGTTGATCGACTCCAAAGCGACTAGCAGTACCGGATGGTCGACTGGAAGGAAGGCCCCAAGGCCGACCCGCGCCTCAAGATCGCCAGGCCCGGAGATGCTGTCGATGCCCCTAGCCTGCAGTATCGCATGGACGTATGCGTGCTTGAGTGCCGTGATCAGGTTCGCCGTTGCAACGACGGCCAGCAACCGTCCCATTCTGGCGTGATGACCCAATGCCACGAGTAACCCGAAGATCACGAGCGTCACCACGATACAGAAAGCCGCTGGACGGATGACCGCGCCGACCATGAAGAATCGCAGGGAGGCTTCGAGCTGCAGCTCCAGCACCTCGCTCATCGTCGGCGGCGCCACGGCAAGCACGGCCTGCAACATGAACGGCTTCGCCAGGTAACCTAGCCACAGCTCGACAGTCGTCGCCAAGGCCAGCGGCCACATCGCCGCCCGCCAGGACAGCGACGGCGTAAACGCCGCGGCTGGGGAGAAGATGCGGCTGAAAGGCGCTCTATATGCTTGCAAGGATCGAACCGACGCGTCGAGCATGAGATCCTCCCGTCAGTGCTCCAAACGCGCGCAGTTGGAGCACGGCAGATGAAGCACGCTGTGTCGCAGACTGTTCCAGTCCGTGCGGCCAGCCAGTACTCGCTTAGACGCTGGGCACCAGGCGCACAACGAAGCTGCGGTAGATCGGGCACATTGCCGGGCGCAATATGCCCGATCGCTCTACTCAGTCACCTACGAGTTAGGAAGCGCTGGTGCAGTACGCAGCGAGGTACGCCGTTGCGACCGCGCAGGCCGGCAGATTGCCAGTCATACAGCCGACGCCCGCCAGCACCGCCATCTCTACGCAACATGCTTGTGAGCCGACGCCGAAACACCCCGAGCCGCCGTACACATCCTCGATCCGTTCCTCCATCAGACCGCTCGCCAGCCCCGTAGTCAAATGAGCGGCTGCCGGCGTCTGTGCAGCAGTCATCGAGCCGAGACTAGAAGCGGCCGTGAGAGCCACGCCAGCATTCAACATCTGCTTTAGCATCGCAAAAGCCCTTCGGTTGGGACCCATGACTCGTGCAGTAACCGAGACTCCGTAGTAGGGAGGCCGTGTTCATGGGACATGTGGGCGCGACCGCCCTACTGGTGTCGCAGCATGCGCCTCGGTCACCGGTGATGTAAAGACACAATCTGTTGTAAGTTGTGTCGCAATTGTTGGCGGCAGCGACGAGCGGCCGGCGTTGACGGAACGAGGTCCCATGACGGCGGTCAGTGTGCAGGTGCGTCCGTAACGTACGCAGAAAGTGCGCACTGTTCTTGCGGCACTGGGTGTGTGCAAGACCTCGTTGGAAAGTAGCCAGGCGGCGTACGAGTGCTGGAGGTACGCAGAAAGTGCGTACTGGGGATGCGCATCAGTCATTGTGCAACACTTAACAACAGCGACCGGGACATCTCCCTATTGACAGGCGTGAGGTCCGACTCCAGACTCCAGACTTCTGTAGCTTGCCCGGGCTGCGTTGTCGGGCTGTCACGGATCATCGATATGTTGTGCAACAACATGGCGCAGGCGATTGATCATGCCGCCTCTCGATGGGCGTCCGCAATTGTCGCGGTGATACCGTTGCCGTGCGACCCGCGGACAGTGACGATGTGGGCACGCCCGATCGGACTGAGCACGAGCGCGCTTCGCTGTGTGTGTCGCGCGGCCGACTGCCCCCCCAAGGATTCTCTGGACTTCGGACGATTGCTGCGCGCCGTCGTTCGAGGTCGGCGCGCTCGGTACTGGGATATCAAGAACATCCTCGATACCAGAGATCCACGTACGCTCATCCGTCTGGTCCGCTCTGGTGGTGTAGACGTTGCGGTGCGCCAACGGAGCGCTCCCTCGGTGATGCAGTTCTTACGTCAACAGAGACTAGTGCTCGGGGCCACAAACCTTCGGGCTGTAGTGCGAGAGCTGCAGTCGGCTGGATTTGTGACGATCGATGAAGTGGCGCCGCCATGGCTCGACGCGACTGACCGCGCCGTCCTCGGCCCAAGCGTTGGGAATGCGGATTGATGTGGGGCTGGTCACCTCGTGCCTTGCGTAGATCGATTCGATGCAGCGCCGGTGACCGGACGGCGAGCGTACAAGCATCTTCACGAGACGGACACCCTCGTACTCTAGCGAAGCGTGGCCGCGTGGGCCTCGCGATCCCGCACGTGTCAGGTTTAGGAGGTGGGCCGGCGTGCCGGCGTCGCGGTGAGAACGCTGCACTACTGCGACTCAAGTGGTACGCTCGTGCCGCGCATCCGCACGGGTGGTTGCCGGCGCAGATCGACGCGCGCCGCCACGAGCTGACGCGCAGCGTGCTGCCGAAATCTCCGCTCGGCGACGCCCTCCGTTACCTTGGGAATCAATGGGTCGCGCTGCAGCGCTTCGTCGACGACGGCCGCGTCGCCATCGACAACAACCGCGCCGAGGGTCAGCTACGCGTCGTCGCGGTCGGTCGCAATAACTGGCTCTTCGCGGGCAGCCTCGAGGGCGCCCACCGGGCCGCGCTCCTGTATTCCCTTGTCCAGAGCTGTAAGCTCGTCGACGTCCACCCCTTCGACTATGTAAAGGACGTCCTCCTTCGGGTCGCGACGCACCCGCAGGCGCTGATCCACGACCTCACGCCCAAAGGCTGGGCCACGACCTTCGGCTCGCGCGCCTCGGCCTGACGTACCGCGCAGGCTGTCATTTGCGCGGCTCGGCGCCAGCTTCAGTGTGGCGTAAAGACGGCGTTCGTCGAACGCTTACCGGCTCTCTACGAATCCGACGATCGCCTCACGCAGAGCGGCCCAATACACACGCGTGGTGTCGGATGAACTGGCGCGGTAGCGTGTGAGACAGAGTCGTTGTGCCGCGAGCGTATCAGTCCGCAATCAACGAGCACGGGAGCAGGACACTTCCGCACCGGATGCGGAACCCGGCTTGCAGCAGTCTGTCCGAAGGTGGGAGAGCGTGAGTGATCCGAGGCCCGGTGCAGGGTCGCATAACGGGACATTCGGTCAACGTTCGCCCGCGCTAATGCTTCCTATCCTCTCCAGCCGGCGGCGCGCCACTCGCGGCGTCCGACCAGGCAGATCAGCAGCAGACAGGGAACATCTTGGCGACGATGGTGTAGGCGAGCAGCAAGCCCCCGAGGGCTGGCCATCGGCGCTGGAAGGCGAGCATCGCCAGCATCGCCAGGCGGAGACGGCGAGCTGGATGTTGCCGGCCTGGGTGGTCACCAGGATGCCGGGTGCAGCAGGATCAATGCGTCAGCCAGGGGCTCCGGCTGCCGGTCGCGCGGTCGATGCGCCGGGGCATCTCGTGGACGAACTCCAGCCAGCGTGCCGTGCCGAAGAGCGCGAGCGAGAGGAGCGCGAGCGCGATCGACCAGTCGGCGGTCGCCGCGACGGCCCGCCAGTCGCGACGCAGCAGGAGATGAAGACGAGCACGCCGGGAAACAGCTTGCCCACGGTGACGAAGCCCAGAGGGAGGCCTCCGGCTGCGTATCGCCGTCGTTCGAAGAGGAGCATCGCGCCGATAGCGGCGGCAATCGCGGCGAGTTGGACCGCACGCGTACGGTCCGGCATCTCGCAGATGGCCACGCGCTCTCCGCGCCGGTGCTCCGTGTAGAGAATCGGCACCCGCTGCCCCGCGAGTGGGTGCCACGCGTAGTGAATCCCGCTCGAGTCACGACACGCGCAGAATGAAGCGGGCGTAGTTGTCGCGCGCTACGCCTGCGCCTTGTCAGCCGCCCGATCCCACTCGAAGACCCGGCCCTCGCGCAGCGAGCGGTTGATCAAGTGTGCCGTTGCCGCCGCGCGATGGCCGAAGCGGGCGTCCTCGACGACCGGCTTCCGTGATTTCACCGCGTCGAGGAAGACGCGGACGTGCGTCACGATGTCGTCCTCGCCGAGGATCGACCATCGGTCGCCGCCGGAGACGCGCTCCTGCCGGCGACTGTCCGGGATCTCGCGGGCCCGCACCGCGGGATCGGCGTAGTAGGCCTTTTCGAGCGCCTCAGGCCACGAGCGCACCACCCAGCCGTTGCCGCCCTGGTCGATCCGCTCCTCGTCGAGGAGCACGTCGTCGCCGCGCAGCCGGAGGCTGGCCTTGCTGCCCAGGATCTCGATGCCGGACGACGAGCCGGCCTGGCTGTTGAGCGTGCACGAAAGCTGCGCGGTGAAGCCTTCGGGATAGGTCAGCGTGCCGACCAGCGTGTCGGGGACCTCGTGCGTCGTCTTGCGGACGAACACCCCGCCTGCGCCCTGGATGTGCGACGGCGCCTGGACGTCCATGACGAAGTGGATCCAACTGAGGAGGTGGACGAAGAGGTCCGTGGCGAGCCCGCCGGAATAGTCCCAGTAGCACCGCCACCGGAAGAACCGCTCGAGGCTGAACGGCCGCTGCGGGGCGGGGCCGAGGAACTGCGTCCAGTCCACCGTTTGCGGCGAGGCGTCCGGCGGAATCGGGTAGAGCCACGCCCCGCTGTCGGAGTTCCGGTGGTTGGAGGCGCGGATCATCGTGATCGCGCCGAGGCGCCCGGACTTGACCAGCTCGCGCGCCGCCGCCTGCCGGGCGCCGCTGACGCCCTGGCTGCCGACCTGCAGGATCCGCTTGTGCCGATCGACCGCGGCGATGATGTCGAGGCCTTCATCGACCGTGAAGGTCATGGGCTTCTCGATGTAAATGTCCTTGCCGGCCGAGATCGCGTCGAGGGCCATCTGCCGATGCCAATGGTCGGGCGTGGCGATGAACACCGCGTCGATGCTCTTGTCGTCGAGCAGCCGGCGATAGTCGTCGACAATCGCGGCCGAGCCGCCGGTCCTCGCCTTGCCACGCTCGGCGCGTCCGCGGTAGGCGTCACAGAGCGCGACCACCTCGGCGTTGGCGCCGCTCGCCGCGATGGCGTCGACCAGCTCCTGGGCGCGGGCGCCCATCCCGGCGAAGCCGAGCCGCAGCCGATCGCTGGCGGCGCCGGCCGGCCCGGAAACCTGTGAAGAAGCGTGCAGCCGGGTCGCCGCCGCGGCGGCGACGGTGCCGGCGAGAAAGGTGCGTCGGTCCATGGCCTCGAATTGTACGCCTGCCCGCGTGCGGCCGGGACGCCAGCAACGTTAGCTTTTCTGACGACAGAACTGTGAGTTGCCTGTACAATCCGGAGCCAGTTCAGATGTCCACCCGCATGGCGCGTCACGCGAATCCCGACCGCGGCTCCGACGGCGCCGGCCCAGCGGCTGGCGAGGCCGGGAAGCCGAATTCGGGGGCCGCGCACATCAGTGCCGACGCCACGATCTGCTTCTCCCGCGCCCAAACGCTGACCCAGCGGGCCGGCCGCGAGGCGAACCTCATCGTCATCGCCCATCCGAACCAGTCGATGCTGGGGCGGCGCTTTCGTGTGTCGGCGGAGAGCCCGCTCGAGGTCGGCCGGTCGAGCGAGGTCGCGCTCAGCTTCCCGGACGTCCCGTCGATCTCGCGTCGGCACGCCCGCCTCGTCTTCAACGACGGCGAGGTCTGGCTCGAGGACCTGGGCAGCCGCAACGGCACCTTCCTCAACGACGAGCCGGTGCGCCAGCACAAGCTGCTCGCCAGCGGCGATCGCTTCCAGGTCGGCACCGTCGTCTTCAAGTTCCTCCACGAGGAAGACGCCGAGAACGCCTATCACGAGGCGATCTACAACCTCGTCATCCGCGACGGCCTGACCAACGTCTTCAACCGCCGCCGCTTCCAGGAAGAGCTGGACCGCGAGTTCCAGCGCGCCCGCCGCTACGCCCGCCCGCTGGCGCTGGTCCTGCTCGACGTCGATCACTTCAAGCGCATCAACGACACCTACGGTCATGTCAGCGGGGACACCGTCCTGCGGACGCTGGCGCACGGCCTCGAGAGCCTGCTCCGGCCGGAACAGCTGCTCGCCCGCGTCGGTGGCGAGGAGTTCGTCGTGCTCTGTCCCGAGACGGCGCGCGACGGCGCCGGCAGCCTGGCCGAGCGACTCCGCGCCGCCTGTGAAGAGCTCGACGTGGCGAGCCGCGCGGGTCGCATCGGCGTCACCTGCTCGTTCGGCGTGGCCGGCCTCGAATCGACGATGCGGTCGTCCGAGGAGCTCTACGCCGCGGCCGACCATGCTCTCTACATGGCGAAGGGCGCGGGCCGCAACCGCGTCGTCGTCTTCAACGGCTGACGCGCTCCCACTTCAAGGGCTGACGCGTCGCCTACTTTTCACGGCTGGACGCCGCGCGGCGGCAGGTCGAATGGTTCCTCATGACCGATCAGGAGCTCGAAGCCATCAGCGCGCGCGAGCAGCGCTCCACGCTGGGTCCGTGGTCGGTCAAGCGCGTCGGGAATCTCTACCCGAGCGAGGCCGGCGACGGCCGTACCTATCCGGCGGTGCGCGGGTTCCGTTGTCCGAAGGCGATCTACGAGCGGGCCTGGGAGCAGGTCGAGCAGGACGCGCAGTTCATGGCCGGGGCGCGCGTCGACGTACCGCACCTGCTGAACGAAGTGCGCCGGCTGCGCCGCCGGCTGCGCGAGCTGCACACCGCGGTGTCGGAGAACGTCGACTTCAAGCCCGGCGTCAAGCCGCGCGACATCCTCGCCATCGTCGAATCGATCCTGCAGGAAGAGGACGCGCACTGGAAGGGCGGCCCCGTGCCGCCCGCGCGCGAAGCCGAGTACATGCGGTAGTCGCGGTCCGCTGACGCGGGCCGGCCCGACCCATCAGACGGGGAATGATCGTCATGCGCCGCGCAACTACGCGCGCGACGCTGTTGGTCCCTCGCACGGCTGGCGTATTCTGAGCGAGCCATGTCCCTCGCTGCGCCGGATCGCCGACTGGACCAGGCGCTCGACGACGTCACGCGGCTGCTCGAGAAGCACCGCGTCCTCGCCACTCTCACGCACCGCCAGGAAGGCCCCAAGCGCGATCTGCTGGAGCAGCTGCAGCAGCGACAGAACCTGACCGAGCTGCACGCGCGGGTCAACCCGCTCCATCCCGCCGATCTCGCCCACGTCCTCGACCGTCTGGTGCCCGAGGAGCGCCTCCTGATCTGGCAGCAGGTCGAGGATCGACAGCGCGGCGAGGTCCTGCTCGAAGTGTCCACCGCGGTGCGCCAGGCCCTGATCGAGGCGACCGGCCACGACGGCCTGATCGCCGCGACCAGCCACCTCGACGCCGACGATCTCGCCTACCTGGTCGACTCGCTGCCCGAAGACGTGCTGCGCACGGCGATGCGACAGCTCGACGCCGGCGAGCGCTCATGGCTCGATCAGTCGCGCGCCCACGGCAAGGACACGGTCGCCGGGTTGATGACCCCGGAGGTCGTGTTCATCCGCGAGGATCAGACCGTCGACGACGCCCTCGTCCACCTGCGCCAGCGGGGCGAGCTGCCGCCGCAGACCGATCGGCTCTTCGTGGTCGATGCCCGCAACGTCCTGAAGGGGAGCGTGCCGCTGCAGGCGCTGCTGCTCACCGATCCCCGGCAGCCGGCGGCGTCGATCACCAGCACCGACGACGTCGTGATGCGGCCTGACGAGGACGCCGAGGAAGCGGCGCAGGCCTTCGAACGCTACAACCTGGTGTCGGCGCCGGTCGTCGACGAGCGCAACAAGCTGATCGGGCGGCTCACCGTGGAAGCGGTGATGGACTTCAACCGCCAGATGGCCGAGCGCCGCGCCCTCGGGCTCGCCGGCCTGCGCCAGGAGGAGGATCTGTTCGCCTCGACCTGGGCCAGCGCGCGCAACCGCTGGGCCTGGTTGTGCATCAACCTCGTGACGGCGTTCATCGCCTCGCGCGTCATCGGCGCGTTCGAAGGGACGATCCAGCAGCTCGTCGCGCTGGCGGCGCTGATGCCGATCGTCGCCAGCATCGGCGGCAACACCGGCAACCAGACCGTCGCCGTGGTGATCCGAGGTCTGGCGCTGAATCAGATCCAGGGCGGCAACACCAGCTACCTGGTTTACAAGGAGCTGATGGTCAGCCTCCTGAACGGGGTGATGTGGGGCGGCGTGATGGGGCTCTTCGCCTGGGCCATCTACGGCCGGCTGGCGCTCGGCGCGGTGATGATGGGCGCGATGATCCTGAACCTGCTGCTGGCCGCGATGGTGGGGATCGCCGTGCCGGTCTTCCTCGAACGGGCGGGGCGCGATCCCGCGCAGGGCGCGAGCGTGCTGCTAACGTTCGCGACCGACAGCTGCGGCTTCTTCTTCTTCCTCGGCCTCGCCAAACTGTTCCTGGTTTAGTACCTAGCGAGCGCGACCGAGCGCGAGCGGCCAGCCGCGGCCGCCAGTCGGCGCGCCTAGCGCCGACTGGCTCAAAAGCCGCGCGCGGCGGGCCTGAGGGGCCCGCCGCCAGCAAAGCAACTCCGTCAGACCTTCTGCGGCAAAGCCGTCAGAAGGTATAGCGGAGGTTCAGCTGCATGCAGCGCCCGGCGGCGCCGTCGCACGCCGCCAGCGAGCTGTCGTAGC
>JANOIR010000443.1:0-24811 GCA_031407765.1 Vicinamibacteraceae bacterium | reverse complement strand
GTGGCGCCGGCGCTCGGCCGGCTGTTCACCGCCGCCGACGACCGCACGCCGGGCGGACACTCCGTCGCGGTGCTCGGCTACGACTTCTGGCGCCGGCGCTTCCTGGGCCGCAGCGACGTGGTCGGCCAGAGCATTCTCGTCAACGGCCAGCCCTTCACGGTGATCGGCGTGGCGCCGCAGGGCTTCTACGGCATGGAGCTCGGCTCGGCGAGCGATCTCTACGTGCCGCTGATGATGCAGCCGCGGCTCGGTCCGAGCTGGCTGAAGCTCGAGGACCGCCGCTTCCGCTGGGTCCAGGTCTACGCGCGGCTCCAGTCCGGCATGACGCCGGAGCGGGCCCAGGCGGGCCTGCAGCCGCTCTTCGGCGCGATCCGACAGGACGAGGCGAGCGAACCGGGCTTCGGCAGCGCCTCGCCCGAAACCCGGAAGCAGTTCCTCGCCGCCCGGATCCACGTCGTCGACGGCCGCCACGGTCAGGCCGAGCTGCGCGGTCAGCTGAAGAGCTCGCTGCAGATCCTGATGGCAATCGCCGCCGGCGTCCTGCTGATCGCGTGCGCCAACGTCGCCAACCTGCTCATCGCTCGCGGCGCCGCCCGTGAGCGCGAGCTGGCGTTGCGCCGTGCTCTCGGCGCCGGCCGCGCGCGTCTCGCCTGGCTGCTCGTCGCCGAGGCGGGGGTCCTCGCGCTCATCGGCAGCGTCGTCGGTCTGCTCCTCGCGACCTGGGGGGCCGGGCTCCTCGTCGACGTCTTCTCGACGTCCGACGCGGCCGCGCCGGTCCGTGCCACACCCGATCTGCGCGTCATCGGCTTCACCACACTGGTGGCTATCGCCACGGCGCTCCTCTCCGGCCTGGCCCCGGCGCTGCGCGCGGCCAGCGGCGGCGTGGCGGCGGCGCTGAAAGCGGCCGGCGGCGGTGTGGTCCAGGAGCAGCCACGCCTGCGCAAGACGCTGGTCGTGGCCCAGGTCGCCCTGTCCTTCCTGATGCTGGCGACGGCCGGGCTGTTCGTGCGCAGCCTGGACAACCTTGTGCGCGTCCATCCGGGCTACGCCACCGCCCGCATCACCTCGTTCACCGTCGACCTCGAACGCAGCGGCTACAGCGAGGCGCGCAGCGCCCAGTTCGGCCGCGACGTGCTGGAGCGGCTGGCCGCGATGCCGGGCGTCGAGGCGGCCGGCTTCGCCACCTTCGGCATCCTCGAAGGCGGCGGCTGGGGCATGGGCTTCACCGTCGAAGGCTTCTCGCCCAAGCCGGGCGACAGCGCCGGCTCGCTCGTCAACGCGGTGAGCCCGGGCTATTTCGACGCGCTGCGCGCGCCCATCGTCCGCGGACGCCCACTCGACGCGCGCGACGCGCGCACACCGCCCGAAGGCGAGAACGGGTGGCCGTATCGCACGGCGGTCGTCAACGAGACGTTCGTCCGCCGCTACTTCGCTGGCCGCGATCCGCTCGGGCGGCACGTCGGCATCGGCGACGCCCCCGGGACGCCGACGCCGATCGCCATCGTCGGCGTCGTGGCCGACGGCAAGTACCAGGCGATCCGCGAAGAGCCGACGCCGCAGATCTTCCTGCCGGCGTTCGAGTCGCGTGGCTTGAACAACCTCACGGTGTACGTCCGCAGCCGGCTGCAGACGCCGACCGCCGTCAGCGGCATCCGCAGCGTCGTCGCCGATCTCGACCCCGGGCTCCCGGTCTTCAACGTCGCCACCCTCGAGGAGCGCGTCGCGCAGTCGCTGCGGACCGAGCGGCTGGTCGCCGGCCTGTCGGCCGCTTTTGCGACGCTGGCCACGCTGCTGGCCGTGGTCGGCCTGTACGGCGTGATGAGCTACACGGTGATGCGCCGCTCACGCGAGATCGGCATCCGCATGGCGCTCGGGGCGCGCGCGGTGGGCGTCGCCGGCCACGTGATGCGCGAGGCGGGCCTCCTCGTCATCGGCGGGCTCGTGCTGGCGGCGCCCGCGGCGTGGTGGCTGAAGCGCTTCATCGGCGCCGAGCTCTATGGCATCGAGGCGGCGGATCCGCTGACGCTGGCCTTCGCCGCCGGCGGGCTGATCGGCGTCGGCCTCATCGCGGCCGGCCTCCCGGCGCGCCGCGCCGCGCACGTGGATCCAATGCGCGCGCTGCGCGACGAATAGCGCGGAGTCGTTCGCAGCAAGGGAGCTTGCATGACCCGATACGTCGCCGACCTCCGCCTGGCGGGCCGGGGCCTCGCCCGCGCGCCGCTCTTCAGCCTGATCGCGATCGCCTCGATCGCCTTGGGCATCGGCGCCAGCACCGCGGTCTTCACGCTCCTCGATCAGGTCGCGCTGCGCGGTCTGCCGGTGGCGCGGCCCGGCGAGCTCGTCCAGCTGTCCTCGAAGGGCACCGAATCCTACGGCGGCGGCCTGGGCAACGGGACGGAGCTGTCGTGGCCGATGTATCGCGACCTTCGCGATCGCGTGGCCGGCGTCGACGGGCTGTTCGGCCGGACGTGGCTCTCGTTCCACGTCGGTCACGCCGGCCGCACCGAGCGCATCGAGGGCGAGCTGGTCTCGGGCAACTACTTCGGCGTCCTCGGACTCACGCCGGCCGCGGGCCGCCTGTTCAGGCCCGACGACGACCTGAAGGCGAACGGGGCACCGGTCGCGGTGCTCGGCTACGACTACTGGCAGCGGCGTTTCTCGGGCTGCGCGGGCGTGATCGGCCAGGCCGTCATCGTCAACGGCCATCCGTTCACGGTGGTCGGCGTGGCGCCGCGCGGGTTCTACGGCCTCGAGCTGCTGACGCCAGCCAACGTATTCGTGCCGCTCACGATGCTGCCGCAGATCGGTCCGCCGTGGCTGAAGCTCGATGGCCGCCGCTTTCGCTGGGTGCAGGTCTTCGGCCGGCTCGCCGACGGCGCGACGATCGACACGTTGCGCGCCCGCCTCGATCCGCTCTACGCGACCCTGCTCGCGGACGAGGCGACCGACCCGGCCTTCAACGCTGCCTCGACGGAGACGCGACGGGCCTTTCTGGCGGGCCGACTGGCGGTGATCCCGGCGCCACAGGGGCCAGGCCTCCTGCGCCAGTCACTCGATCAGCCGCTGCGGCTGCTGATGGCCGTGGCGTTCGGCGTGCTCCTGATCGCCTGCGCCAACGTCGCCAACCTGCTGATTGCCCGCGGCGTGTCGCGGCAGCGCGAGCTGGCCTTACGCGCAGCCCTCGGCGCGGGACGGGCCCGGCTGGCGTGGCTGATGCTCTCCGAAGCGCTGCTCGTCGCCGTCGCGGGCAGCGCGGTCGGCCTGGTGCTGGCCGGGTGGGGCGTGTCGTTCCTGGTCGCGACGTTCGCCCCGAGCGACGTGGCGTTCCCGGTAGGGGTCACCGCCGATGGACGCATCCTCGCGTTCACCATCGCCGTGACGGCGCTGACGGCCCTCGTCTCGGGCATCGTGCCCGCGCTCCGCAGCCTGCCGATGTCGCTGGCGCCGGCACTCAAGGCCGCGGGCGGCGTCGTGCGCGAGCAGCCGCGGCTCCGCCGGACCCTGGTTGCCGTCCAGGTCGGCCTGTCCTTCCTGCTGCTGGCGGGGTCCGGCCTGTTCGTGCGAAGCCTCGACAACCTGCAGCGGACCCCGTCGGGGCTGGCCGTCGATCACGTGCTGTCCTTCCAGGTCTCGCCGGATGCCGGCGGCTATTCGGCAGCCCGCAGCAGCCTGTTCGTCGATGCGCTGCTGCTGCGGGTGCGCTCGCTGCCGGGCGTGCGCGCCGCCGGCGTGGCCACGGTCGGCATCCTCGAGGGCGGCGGCTGGTCGCCCGACTTCACGGTGGAAGGCTACACGCCGAAGCCCGGGCAGGGCGCCGACGCCATGGCCAACGCCGTGACCCCGGGCTTCTTCGAGGTGCTGCAGGTGCCCGTCCGCCTCGGGCGGACGTTCGAGCTTCGCGATCGGCGGACACCAGTCAAGGACAGACAGGGCTGGCCGTTCCGCCACGCCGTGGTGAACGAGACGTTCGTGCGCCGTTACTTCGGCGGGCGCAGTCCGATTGGCCGGCATCTCGGCTTCGGGTCGAACCCGGGCACGCCGACGCCCATCGAGATCGTGGGCGTCGTCGCCGACACCAAGTACATGGGCGTGCGCGAAGAGCCGCTTCCGCAGGTCTTCGTGCCGGCATTCGAGGCCGACGGCATCGGCGACGCTACGTTCTACCTGCGCACCACGGCGGTGCCCGCGGCCTCGATCGCCGCCATCCGGCGCGAGGTGGCGGCGCTCGATCCCGGGCTCGCGGTGTTCAACGTCGCCTCGCTCGACGAGCGGGTCGCGCGATCGCTCCGCAACGAGCGGCTGCTGGCCAGCCTGTCGACCGCGTTCGCCGCGCTGGCGACGCTGCTGGCGATGGTCGGCCTCTACGGCGTCATGGCCTATACAGTGTCCCGACGGACACGGGAAATCGGGATCCGGATCGCGCTGGGCGCGCGCGCGTCGCAGGTCGCGGCGCGGATCGTCCAGGAGGCCGGGCTGGTCGTGATCGCGGGCCTGGCGCTGGCGGCGCCGCTGGCATGGTGGCTCGGACGCTACGTCCGCTCGCAGCTCTATGGCATCGAGCCCGCCGATCCGTGGACGCTCGGCCTGGCCGCGACCGGCATGCTCGCGGTTGCGGCGCTGGCGGCGGCGATCCCGGCTCGCCGCGCCGCGCACGTGGATCCGATGCGGGCGCTGCGCGACGAGTAGCCGGCGACGCCGAGGCGCCCGGTGCTAGTGGCCTAGTCGACGTCGGTGCCGGGCGCGGCGCCGACGTCGAGGGCGCGCGCCGATAGCGGGCGCTGGTAGACGAACTCCTGGACCTCCAGGTGCGGCTGCTCGCGCAGCTCCGACAACCGGCGATGGTGCACCCAGGCCACTAGACCCGGCTGCGGGCCGGAACCCCGCTGCGTGACCAGGCAGTAGCGATAGAGCGACGTGAAGGCGGCGTCATCGAAGATGCCGCGAAGGACGACGTTCTCGAACGACTCGTGCACGTCACTGTGCGAGTAGGTCCACGTCCCCGGGTTCACGAGCAGGGGCGCGACGATGGCGGGCTGCAGATCGTAGAGACTTTTCTTCTCGAACGCGGCATGGTTCTTCAGCCCGATGCGGCGGCCGGCATTGTGGGCGATGTGCAGGTTGTTCAGCCCCATCAGGTCGATGACGTCCCCGTCGTACTCGTACTTGATGCCGCCGGCGGTGATCACGCCGACGCTCGGGAGCGTCGGCAGGCCGTCGAAGAGCCGCTCCAGGATCACGCCGCTGGTGCGCCCGCGCTGCGCCAGGTGGAACTCGATGCGCAGCTTCGATTCCTGGGCATAGTCGCGCAGTTCCACGAGCCGGACCGTCACCCAGGCGGCGGCGATCACGGCCAGCGCCAGTGCGACCCGCGTCCGTGACGCCGCCAGGTAGCTCTGCACGGTCAGGAACCGCGGCACCACCCACATCATCGTGAAGGCGAGGCCGAGGAGCAGGATCGGCAGCACGTTCTGGTAGAAGCGGAACGCACCGAAATGGTCGCCGCCGGTCAGGACCGGCACGGCGAGGCCGGCGGCGGCGGCCAGCACCAACGGCCCGCCGACCATGCGGAGCCGGCGCTCCCGGGTGGCGAGGTGCAGCAGCCCGAAGCCGACGCCGATCGCGACCACGAACGGCAGCAGGCCCGACGCGATGTAGCTGGCGAGGTAGCGCAAGCCCTGCGCGACCGAGTAGCCGAGCGCGGGCGACATCTTGGCGTAGAACGTGTTCGGCAGCGGGTAGCCGAAGTAGGCGAGCCGGAAGGCGGTGAGGCCGCCCAGCGTCAGCGCGAACACCACCAGCGGCAGGGCCGCCATCGCCAGCGCGGCCCGCACGGTCGTCCCCTGCGCCGCGCGGATCGTGAGAATGGCGATGAACAGCGGCGCCCACACCACCGCCTCGGGCCGCGTCAGCACCAGCAGGCCGATGAGCAGCGCCACGCTGGCCGATCGGCGCCACGGCTTCGCGTCGCCGAGGCAGGTCGACACCGTGAGCAGCGTCAGCAGCGTGCTCCACAGCGCGTTGTCCATCAAGGTGATGGTGTTCCACGTCAGGTAGCTGAACTCGGAGAGCAGCCCGAGGCCGAAGGCCGCGGCAATCCAGGTCCGCCAACGATGCGTGGGAGCCAGCGCGCGCACGGTCAGCACCACGACGGTAGCGCTGAGGGCGACCAGAGCGATGTTGAGGGCGAGCAGGAGCTCGAGCGGGCTCGAGGTGACGCGAAAGGCCACCCCGCAGATCACCGCCCAGAGGAACGAGGTGAAGCCTTCGACGGCCTCGCCGCCGACGTTGTAGACGAAGCCGTGGCCCTCGGCCAGGTTCCGCGCGTAGATGAAGAAGATGTAGGCGTCGTCGGTGCCCAGCCGCGGCCGGTTCAGCGCCTCCCAGACCAGGGCAACGGCCACCGACACCGCCCCCAGGCACAGCACGTAGGTCAGCGCAAATCGCCCGATCCCTGCCGCCGACCACGCCGCTTCCGATCTCACTGCCACGCCGCCAGGACTCTCGATACTCACCGCCGCGAGTATATGGGTCGAGCGGGCGGCCCGAGAGTAAAGAAGAGGTTAAGAAAAAGTACGTGACGGACTGGTGGCCATGCGATGGACGCACGTTGGCGGCGCAGCGCGGCCCGTTTGCATGGCCGCGCCGCGCAGTGCACCGTTCTACGGCGCGGACGGTGCGGCGGGCGCCGGCGTCCGGCCGAGCATCTTGTCGGCCCACGGGATGAAGTACTTCCAGTTCGGCTGATCGGTGTGGCCGCCGTCGTGCTGCCGCCACGCGAGCTGGCCGCCGATCATCGTGTTCACCGGCGGCATCTTCTCGGTCGTGTAGTCGTCGGTGCGCCCGAGATCCTTGGCGCCGAGCAGGCGGAAGGCGGGCTGCGCCCCGACTGCCGCCATGAAGCTGCCCTGCTGATCGAGCCACTTGGCGTCGCCCTTCTCGGGCACGCCGTAGCTGATGAACGTCGGCCGCGGCGCACACAGGGCTATCAACTCGTGCGCGTCGACCGGAATGTCGCCGGCGTTCTTGCTCCCGAACGTCGCGTCACTGGCGCCGTACTTCAGGAAGTTGCCGGCCATCCAGTGGAACTGGCCGCTGGCCGTGAGGTTCTCGACCGCCTCGCCGAAGTTGCGCCGATGCAGCTTGGCGCCGCCCTCACCCGAGGAGCCGACCAGGACCACCGCGAAGCGCGGCTCGAAGGCCATCGCCACGAGCGCCGCCTTGCCGTAACGCGAGACGCCGTCGATGCCGACGCGCTTGGCGTCGAGCGTCTTGTCGGTCTCGACGTAGTCGAGCGCACGCGCCGCGCCCCACGACCAGGCGCGCAGCGAGCCCCAGTCGTCCGGCTTGCGCGGCTGCCCCTTGTTGACCAGGCCGATGATCCCCTTGGTCAGGCCGGCGCCGTTGTCGGCCTGGATGCTCGACGGGTTGACGAAGGCATAGGCCCAGCCCGCCTCGATCAGCTGCTGCGTGCCTGGCGGATCCTCACCCGGCCCCGGCGGCGGCACCGGCCGGCCGAAGAAGTCGAGCGAGGGCGAGCCCGGGGGACCGGGCAGCTGGCCGCCGCGGAACATCATCATCACCGGCACCGGCTTCGTGGCCCGGTGCGCGACGGGGGCGGGCTGCACGAGGATGACCGAAATGTCGACGGTGATGTCCGGGTAGGCCGAGTTGTCCACGTGGCCGACCAGCTTGCGGCCGAGAACCGGCGTTGAGCCGATGGTCGTGTTCACGGTCTCGACCACCGACCAGGTGACCTTCGGAACGGCCTGCGGGATGCGCCCGACGACCTCGCGCTCGAACTCCTCCATGATCTCCTTGCGGCGCGTCTCCCACTGCGCCTTGGTGGTGACCTTGGCACCGCTCTTCAGCGTCATGAGCGCGGGCAGCTTCGGGTAGGGATTGGCCTGCGCCTCGTCGTAGTTCGCGGCGTTCGGCTGCGACTCGTTCGAGTTGCGGCCGGGCCGCAGGGCCGTGATACCGAGCTGCTGCATCATCTGCGCGTGGTCGGCGCGGCTGGCTTCCTGGATGCGGGCGCGCTCGGCCTGCTGCTCCGGCGTGAGCTGCGGCGGGCCGGGCGGCCGAGGCGCGGCGGGCGCCTGGGCCGGCGTTTGAGCCGGTGCTTGAGCGGGTGCTGGTGCGGGTGCGGGTGCGGGTGCCTGAGCAGATTGCGCGGCCAGACGGACGGCCGCCAGGGCGACCGCGGATAGCGTCGCCGACAAGGCGACCGAGCGGACTTGGAGTCGCATAGGATGTGGTCTCCGAATTTGTTTCAGTCTACGACTATGACCACCCGTTCATGTCATTGGCTCCGCGGCGCCCTCGCCGCGACCCTCGGCGTCGCTTGCCTGACGGCGCCCCTTCACGCCCAGTCGGCGACCGCCGCGGCTCCGGCCTCGGCGCTGGTCAAGCCCACGTTCACACCCCGCATCGCCAGCGGGGTCTACGCCCTCGGCGACACGGTGGCGTGGACGGCCAGCCTGCCGGACGGCGCCACGCCGGCCGCGGGCGGCTACGTCTACAAGGTCCGCAAGAACAACCTGGAGATCCTCGAGACCGGCGTGCTCGACTTCAGCAAAGGCCCTGCGGCCATCGACGTCGTGGTCCGCGAGCCGATGATGGTCTACGTCGAGGTCACGGTGCCTGGCTACGAAGCGGGCGCGGTCGCCAAGCTCGGCGCGGCGGTCGCCCCTTCCAAGCTGTTGCCGTCGGTGCCGCGCCCGGCCGACTTCGACGCCTTCTGGGACGGCCAGCTCGCCGCCCTCGCCAAGGTGCCGATCGAGCCGGTCGTGACGCCGGTCGCGAGCCCGGATCCGTCCGTCGAGCTGTTCTCGGTCGCGCTGCGCAGCGTGGGTTCGACGGCCCGCGCCTGGCTGGCCAAGCCGAAGAAGCCGGGGCCCTATCCGGCGCTGGTCATCCTGCAGTGGGCGGGGGTCTACAAGCTGACCTCCAAGACCGCCGTCGATCGCGCCGCCGAGGGCTGGCTGGTCCTGAACGTCAGCTCACACGACATGCCACTCGACCAGGACGCCGATCCCGCCGTGCCGCGCCGCTACGGCGACGCCGGTGCGCTCGAGCGCGAGACGTCCTACTTCCTGAACATGTACCTGCGCGACGTGCGCGGCGTCGACTACGTCGCCTCCCGGCCCGACTGGGACGGGCGGACGCTCGCGCTCATGGGCACGAGCATGGGCGGCCAGCAGAGCCTGGTGACGGCAGGCCTGCACCGGAAAGTGACGGCGGTGCTCGTCAACGAGCCGGCCGGCGCCGACGCCAGCGGCGATCTCTACGGCCGCAAGGCCGGCTACCCGAACTGGGACGCCGAGATCCCGCGCGTGATGGCGACCGCGCGCTACTTCGACGTCGTCAACTTCGCGCCGCGGATTGCCGCGCCGTCGCTCGTTACGCTCGGCTTCATCGACACGATCACGCCGCCGGTCGGCATCTGGACCGCCTTCAACCAGATCCGGGCGCCGAAGGAGCTGATCCCGATGATCGAGTCGGATCACAACAACCGGACGCCTGAGAAGCAGGGCGACTGGGAGGCGCGCTGGCGCGCCGTCCTCGACACGCTGGTCAAAGGCGGCAGCTTCGTGCCGGTCGCCACGACTACGCCGTAGCTCCGCCCGCGCACGTTCGGCCAGCCGGCGCGGTCGCTCGGGCCCCGCTCGACTAGTGGCCTGCCAGGCGGCGGGCCATGGCGCAGGCGTCGCGCAGCGAGTCGGTGAAGGCGATGCCCTTCCAGGCGATGTCGAACGCGGTGCCGTGGTCGACCGACGTGCGCACGATGGGCAGCCCCAGCGTCACGTTGACGCCGCCGCGGAAGTCGAGCAGCTTCATCGGGATGTGGCCCTGGTCGTGGTACATGCAGACCACCGCGTCGATCCGACCCTGCACCAGATCGAGGAAGACCGTGTCCGGCGGATGCGGCCCCGAGACCTCGATCCGCTGATCGCGGGCGCGGGCGACGGCCGGCGCGATCCGTGTCTCGTCCTCGTCGCCGAAGGCGCCGCCTTCGCCGGCATGCGGGTTGAGGCCGGCGACGGCGATGCGCCGCGTCGGCCGCAGCCGCCGCAGGATCTCGTCGGTCTGGACGATCACCTCGAGGATCCGCGCGGGCTGGGCCAAATCGATGGCCTCGCGCAGCGAGACGTGCGTCGAGACGTGGGTGACAACGGCGCGCTCCGACGCCAGCATCAGCGTCGAGGACGAGCGGCCGCAGAGCTCGGCCACGTACTCCGTGTGGCCGGTGAAGGTGGGCGCGCTCAGGCGGGTCGCGGCCTTGTTGATCGGCAGGGTCACGACCGCGGCGACGTCGCCGGCGAGGGCCAGCTTCGTCGCGCGCGCGACGTAGGCCAGCGCGGCGGCGCCCGACGCCCGGTCGATCTCGCCGATGCGGAGCGCCCCTTCCGACAGCGCCCCTTCGTCCAGCACGCCGAGCACGCCGGGCGTCGACGGGCGCGGCGCGTCAACGGCTTCGAGCCGCACGTCGCAGCGCAGGCGGCGGTTGCAGAGGTCGAGGACGGCGAGGTCGCCGACGGCGACGACGTCGGTGCCGAGCTCGCCGGAGGCGAAAGCCCGGAGCAGGATTTCCGGGCCGACGCCGCTGGCGTCGCCCATCGTGATGGCAAGAGGTGGCAAGGTCATCGTGTCAGGCGCCGCACGAGGCGGCGAAGGGTCAGCGGGTCGCCGAAGGCGCCCGACTTGGTAATGAGCCAGCGCGGCGGCGCCGGCGTGGTATCGGCCGGCGTCCGGCGTGGCTGCGCGCGCAGGCGGACGAGCGCGATGCCGGGCTCGACAGCGCCGGCGACGGCCAGCGGCGCCCAGTGCAGTGCAGCCACGACGGCGGCTGTCGTATCTCCGCCCACGGTGAAGAGCGTGCCGACCGCGGCGGCAGCGACGACGTCCCGCGCTGTGTCGGCCAGCCGCACCGCCACAGCGGAGGCCCGGCGCGGGGTCACGCGGACGCCGGCGGCGAGCGTCGGACAGACGAGGACGACCGGCCGGCCGCGGCGCAGGCTGTCGGCGGCGAGCGTGACGGTGGCGCGCCGGTCGCGGGCCGGCGTGCGCGGATCGATCGCGACGACGAGGCCGAGCGCGCCGGCGGCAACCAGCGCCTGCGCCTGCACCCGCGCGGCGGGGTGCGCGCTGCCCGACACGACGAGCACGCCGCCCGCCGCCACGGGCAGCGGTGGGGCCACTCGCCGCGATCCGAACTGCGCGGCGATGGCGCCGGCGAGGCCGCCCGAGCCGGCAACCGCCGCGAGTCGGCCCTGGCGCGCCAGCGTCGATGCGATGCGCCGCAGATCGGCGTCGGTGGCGGCGTCGAGCACGTCGAGCGCACCGGGAGGCGCCAACGCGGCGAGGTCGCCCGAGCCGGTCGGATCGAGTGCGTCCTGCGCCGCCGGCGATCGCCGAAGCGGCCGGCCATCGACCCACACCGCGCCGCCACGGGTGGTGCGCCCCTGCGCCGGAAAGGCGGGCGCGAGCGGCAGGCAATCGACGGCCGCCGCGGCGCGGAAGGCGGCGAGCTCCGCCGCGACGTTGCCGCGCAGCGTCGAGTCGATCTTCTTGTAGAGCCCGCCTTCGCCGGCTTCGCCCATTTCGGCGCGGCGAGCCCGGCGCGCGCCGCCGCCCGCTTCGGCGCGGCGGGCCGCGGTCACCACATCCCTGACGCGGCGGGCCGCTTCCCGCGCCGCGACGTGGCGTGACGCGGTGTCGACGACGACGACGTCGCTCGCCGCCCAGGCCCGCCGCAGCGCGGCCGCAAGGGCCCGCCCGCGCGCCGCAGGCGGGGCCGCGACCGAAGCCCCGGGCCACGGCACGACGCAGGTGCGCCAGCCGTGCGCCGCAAACGGCGCAGCGGTATCGAGCGCGCCGGTCAAGTCATCGGCGATGACCCAAAAACGCAGCCGTGGCGGCATGAGCAGCCGACAATTTTATCAGCTCGCGGTAGAAGTGCCGCTGCATTCAAAGGCGCGCCTCCGCGCGTCTTTAGCCCGACGGCTCCGGACTGCGTCCTCGCCGTTCGGGTCGACGGGCGATAGAATCGTCCGCCGAACGAGGCAGCTGCCGCTGCCGTGGTCCCCGTACCTTTATGCCTGCTGCTGCACTGACGCCCGCCGCTCTCCTGCCCGCGCTCGACACCGTGTTCACGGCGTCTGCCGCCAAGATCGATGCGACCGAAGCCGCCTGGCGCCCAGAGGAGGGGTCGCCCGTCTTCACGGTCGAGGGGCGCTGGCGCGCGCGCGGCTGGACGGAGTGGACGCAGGGCTTCCAGTTCGGCTCGGCGCTGCTGCAGTTCGACGCCACGGGCGACGCGCACTTCCTCCATCTCGGACGCTCCCGCACCGTGGAGCGGATGGCCCCGCACCTGACCCACGTCGGCGTGCACGATCACGGCTTCAACAACGTCAGCACCTATGGCGCGCTCTGGCGGCTGGCGCGCGAGGGCCGCTACGACGCGTCGGCCTGGGAGACGCGCTTCTTCGAGCTGGCGCTGCAGGTGAGCGGCGCCGTGCAGGCGCGGCGCTGGACGCCGATCCCGACCGGCGGCTACATCTACTCGTTCAACGGCGCCCACTCGCTGTTCGTCGACACGGTGCGATCGCTGCGGGTGCTGGCCATCGCGCACCGGCTCGGGCACCGCCTCGCCGAGGAACAGGACGCCCAGGTCAGCCTCCTCGAGCGGCTCATTCAGCACGCCAAGGCGACCGCCGATTTCAGCGTCTACTACGGCCGCGGACGCGACACCTACGATCGCCGCGGCCGCACCGCGCACGAGAGCCTCTTCAACGTCGCCAACGGCACCTACCGCGGCCCCTCGAGTCAGCAGGGCTACTCGCCGTTCTCGACCTGGACACGCGGTCTGGCGTGGGCGATGCTCGGCTTCGCCGAACAGCTCGAGTTCGTCGCCACCCTAGCCGACGAGGAGCTGGTGGCGTTCGGCGGGCGTGAGGCCGTCGAAGGCTTCATGCGCGACGCGGCGCAGGCCACCTGCGACTTCTACATCGACGAGGCGACCGCGCAGGATGGCATCCCCTACTGGGACACCGGCGCGCCGGGCCTCGCCGCGCTCGGCGACTGGCGCAGCCGCCCGGCCGATCCGTTCAACGACCACGAGCCGGTCGACAGCTCCGCGGCGGCGATCGCGGCACAGGGCCTGCTGCGCCTCGGCCGCTATCTCGCCTCGCGCGGCGGCACCGCCGATCGCTACATGCGGGCCGGTCTCCAGGTCGTCGCCACCCTCACCGATCCGGCCGGCCCGTATCTCAGCACCGACGCCAGCCACCACGGCCTGCTCCTGCACTCGGTCTATCACTGGCCGAACGGCTGGGACCACGTGCCGAAAGGGGCGCGCATCCCGCGCGGCGAGTCGAGCCAGTGGGGCGACTATCACCTGCGGGAGGTCGCGCTCTACGTGCGCCGGCTGGCCACCGATGCGCCCTACCTGACCTTCTTCGGTCCGGCCACGGCTGCCGCGGTACGGGCATGACGGCGGCGTCGCGACGAACCGCGATCGTCACCGGCGGCACGCGCGGCATCGGCCTCGGCATCGCCCGGGCCCTGGCCGCGGACGGCTGGAACCTGGTCGTGAGCGGCGTCCGGCCCGCGGCCGATGTCGGCGGCGTGATCGACGAGCTGGCCGGGCTCGGCGCGGAGGCCCACTACTGCGCGTCCGACATCGCCGTCGCCGCCGATCGCGAGCGGCTCGTCGCGGAGAGCATCGAGCGATTCGGCGGCATCGACGCCCTGGTCAACAACGCCGGCCGTGCCCCGGCAGTGCGCGCCGACATCCTCGACGCCGGCGAGGACAGTTTCGAGGCGCTCGTCCGCACCAACCTGCAGGGCCCGTACTTCCTGACCCAGCGGGTGGCGCGACACCTGCTCGAGCGCGGCGCCGGCGCCGGCATCGTGTTCGTCACCTCGGTGTCGGCCGAGCTCGCCTCGATCAACCGCGGCGACTACTGCGTGAGCAAGGCCGGCCTGGCGATGGCGGTGCGGCTGTTCGCGCTGCGCCTGGCGGCGCAGGCGATCCCGGTGTTCGAGGTGCGGCCGGGCATCATCGCCACCGACATGACGGCGCGCGTCAAGGACATCTACGATCGGCGCATCGCCGACGGGCTGGTGCCCGAGGGCCGCTGGGGCACACCGGCGGACGTCGGCCGGGTCGTCGCCTCCCTCCTGCGCGGCGACGCGCCCTACGCCACCGGGTCGGTGATCCACGTCGACGGCGGGCTCGCCCTTGGCCGCCTGTGATCAGAGCAGCGCGTCGGCCAGGTGGTCCGCAATCCAGGGCGCCATCGAGAACTTACCGGTGTCGATCGACGCGTAGGCCCCATCCCGGATGACGCCGGCGCGATCGCGGCGATGCAGGGTCGAGCGGCGGTCGTCGAGGGCGCCGCGGCCCGCGGCATAGACCCACCCGCCCTCCACCCGGACGGCCGCGAGCGCATCGCGCAGTCCCGCCACCGCCGGCAGCACCGCGCCGAGCGACGCCATCACGGAGTCGACCAGGCCGGCTGCCGCGGCGGCGTCGAGCTGGGGCACCGGCGGCGGCTCCAGCTCCGTGCCGTCCGCGGCCAGCCCCGCCGAATACCACGACAAGTACAGGTCGCGGCCGTTGTAGTTCTTGACGTCGCCGAAGGGACCGACGCCGATGACGGCGCTCGGGACGGCGACGGGCTGCGAGGTACGGACGAAGAGCGACCGCCGGAAGCGATGCGACCAGGTCGACGGCGGCGGCAGGCCCCGGACGGCGTCGACGATGAGCCGACCGTCCCACAGCGCGTTCACGACGCGATCGAAGGGGCCGTCCCGACCCGCACTAGTCTCGACGTGCATCGGTGCGTCGGGGCCCGCCGGCGGCCGCCGCACGCCGGTCACTCGGACGCCGAACCGCCCCTCGACGCGCGGCTCCGCCGCCACCGCTGCCGCCAGCCGGTCGGCAATCCAGACGGTGGACACGGAGCGTTCGGGGACTCGGAAGCCGGCGACGATGTCGCGCGTGTCGCAGATCGCGCCGAGCTCGGAGCCGGAGAGACGCTGGGCGGAGGCGTGCGGTGCCGGCACCAGATAAGCGCGCGCATCGGCATGGCCGCGCACCAGCGCGGATACGGCGTCGTAATAGCGCGCGGCGTCGTCAGCGTCGACGACCGACCGCCGGTGCACGAGGTAGATGTCGTCGGCTGCAGACGTGGCCGCGTCCAGGGACTGCCCGATCAGCCGCTCGATCAGGGGCTTGAAGGCGAGGCCGCCATCGAGGACGCGGCGGGCAGTGGCCAGCGAGGGATCGGCGGCATAGAGATAGCCGAGATGGATTTTCCCTTCGTTCCAGCGGCTGGCCCCCGCGAGGGGAACGGGCGCGGCATCGAAGACGGTGACCCGAGCACCCCGCCGCGCCAGACACAGCGCTGCACTGCAGCCCATGATCCCCGCGCCGAGGATGGCAACGTGCGTCACGTCGTGGAGCAGACATCGCGCCGGGGCATGACCGGATTGTATGCTTGGCCGCGATGGCCGCCCCCCGGGCGGCACGCGGATGAGCACAACTCCCCTGGTCTCGATCGTCGTCGCCACCTACAACCGCAGCCAGGTCGTGGCGCACGCCCTCGCCAGCATCGTGCGATCGACCGTCACCGACTGGGAGGCCATCGTCGTCGGCGATCACTGCACCGACGACACGGCGGCGGTCGTCGCCGGCTTCGCCGACCCGCGCTTCGCCTACGTCAACCTGCCGGTCAACGTTGGCGAACAGTCCGGCCCCAACAACGAGGGCATTCGCCGGGCGCGGGGACGCTACCTCGCGTTCCTCAACCACGACGATCTGTACTTCCCCGACCACCTGGCGACGTCGATCGCGTGCTGCGAGGCGACCGGGGCCGACCTGGTGTGGTCGCCGCTGCTGGTCGCCCTGCCGGCATCGGAGGCCGACCTGGCGCAGGGCCGGGAGCAGTTCCGGCTGAGCGGCGTCACCTCTGGCGACGACTATGACCCGCGCGTGTTCGTGTTCGCGTCATCGTGGCTGATGCGGCGCGAGCTCGCCGACCGGATCGGCCCGTGGCGGTCCGGCCGCGAGACGTTCGTCACCGCGTCGCAGGACTGGATCTTCCGGGCGTGGCGCAGCGGAGCCCGGCTGCGGTGCCATGCGCACGTCGGCGTCCTGGCGGTGCCGGCCAGCCCTCGCCGCGGAAGCTACCTGGCCGCGCGCAGCCCCGAGCACGACTACTTCGCCCGACGCATGACCGCGCCCGGCTTTCGCGAATCCGCCCTCGAGCGCGCGGCGATCGGCGGCGAGCGCGAGATCAACCGCTTCCGCTTCGGACGCGCGGCGGCCGCCGCGCTGCGCGGCCTCGTCTTCCGGCCGGCGAGCGCCGTGGCGCTGGCGCTCGGTGCGCATCCGTATGCGCCCTTCCTCGCGCTGCGCCACGGGCGCCGCGGCAACCTGGTCAGCACGCTACGGACTCACACGGGCTTGGATCGACTCAGAAAGCGCTGACGGGCTTCGGCTGAGGTCGACTGCGGGCTTCCATCGGGCGGCGTCGGCGTGGCCGGACCTTGACGGGAGACGCCTGTCTACATACTATCTGTTTATGACAGGCTTCGACACTCGGGCACTCGACCGGGAGCTCAAGAAGGGCGCCGGCGAGCTGCTGATTCTGTCGCTGCTCGAGGCGCGCCCGCGGCACGGCTACGAGTTGAGCACGCTGATCGAGCGCCGCTCCCGCGGCCAGCTCACCTTCCACATCGATTCGCTGTATCCCCTGCTCTATCGACTCGAGGAGCGCGCCTGGATCCAGGGCACGTGGCTCGAGAAGGCCGGCGAGCGGCGGCGGCGCTACTACAAGCTGACGGCGGAAGGCCGGCGCGTCCTCGTGCGGCAGCGGGAAACCTGGGCCAGCTTCGTCGACGGTGTGCGTCTCGTCACCGGCGGTGACCATGCGTGACTGGAGAGCCCAGCTCCGCCCGCGCCTCGCCTCTCTCCACCTCTCTCCGGCGCGTGAGGCCTCGATCCTCGACGAGCTGTCGCAGCATCTCGAGGACCGGCGGGACGCGCTGATCGCAGGCGGCGCGGACGACGAAACGGCCACGGCCCTGACCCTCGCCGAGCTCGAACGCGCCGATCTCCTCACCTCTCGGCTGGGCGCGCTCGCCGCGGCACGATGGCAGCCGCCGCCCGCGCCGGGCGTCCCGCAGCGGCGCACCCTCGGCGGCCTGTGGCACGACCTGCGGTATGCCGGGCGGACGCTGCGCCGCGATCCGCTGTTCACCACGATCGCCGCGCTGACCCTGACGCTCGGCATCGGACTGAACACGGCGATGTTCGGGTTCATGAACGCCCTGATGTTCCGGCCGCTGCCCTTCGCGGAGCCGGCGCAGCTGGTGCGGCTGTACCGGACGACCGCAGAGCAGCAGTCGGGCGGTCTCGCGCCGGCCGATTACCTCGCGCTGCGTCGCGCGGAAGCCGGCTTCGGCCGGTTCGCCGCGTTCCGGACGTCGACGCGGGCCCTCGCCGATGCCGCGCGGTCGACCGAATGGGTCGACGTGTCGGCGGAGCTGTTCGATGTCCTGGGTATGCAGCCGGTCCTGGGCCGATCGTTCCGCCCGGACGACGAGGTCACCGGCAATCATCGCGTGGTCCTCATCAGCACGGACCTCTGGCAGGACCAGTACGGCGGCGCGGCCGACATCATCGGCCGGCTCCTCCATGCCACCGATGGCTCCTATGAAATTGTCGGGGTGCTGCCTGCGGACGCCACCGATCACCGTCTGTTCGGCAACGTGCGGATCTTCAGTCCCCTCGCGCTCGACGCGGCGGCGAGGGCCGACCGCACGTCGCGAGCCATCGCGATCCTCGGACGGCGCCGCGCCGACGTGACGCCAGCGCAGGCCGACGTGTTCGTCGCCTCGATGGGCGCGCAGGCGGCCGCCGACGATCCCGCCGCGAACGGCCGCAGCACCTGGCGCAGCGAGCCCCTGCCTGACTCGAACACCGGCCCAACCGGCCGCATCCTGCTCGCGATGCTCCTCGGCCTGTCCGGGTGCGTGCTCCTCGTGGCGTGCTCGAACCTCGCCAACCTCCTGCTCGCGCGGGCGATCGATCGGGCCCGGGAGTTCGCCGTCCGCACCGCCCTCGGCGCGTCGCGCCTGCAGCTGGTCCGGACGGTGCTGCTGGAGTCGGCGCTGCTCGCGGTGGTCGGCGGCATCGGCGCCGTCATCGTCGCGATCGGAGCGGCGCGCTGGCTCGAATCGGTGGTCGTCGACGGCGGCGGACCAGCCATTCCGGTCGACTGGCGGGTGCTGGGCTTCGCCGCGGCGGTATCGCTGTCCACGGTCTTCCTGTGCGGCGCGGGCCCCGCGCTCTTCGCCCGACGCGTCGCTCCCAACGACGCGCTGAAGAGCGGCGGGCGCGGCGCGACCGCCGCCAAGGGCCACGTTCGCGCTCGCCACATCTTCCTCGTCGGGCAGTTCGCGTTGGCCTTGCTGCTCGTGGCCGGCGCCGCGTTTTTTCTTCGCGGCACCAGCCAGATGCTGTCGCAGCAATACGGCTGGAATGCCGACGGCGTCGTGCAGGCGGATCTGTCGCTGCCGACCGAGCGCTATGCCAGCGACGAGGACCTCGTGGCCTTCCAGCGCCGGGCCGTCGCCCGGCTGGCGGAGGTTCGCGGCGTGATGGCCGCCAGCCTCAGCTACGGCCTGCCGTACAAGGGGCTGCGCGGTACGGCCCACTACGTCGGCGATGGCGGCGAAACCACGCCGACGCTCACGGCGAAGATCAACGGGATCTCCCCGGCGTATTTCCAGGTCACGGGCACGCGGCTGGCCGCGGGCCGGCTCTTCACGCCGGCCGATTCGGCGCTGTCGCCAAAGGTCGTGATCATCAGCGAGGCGATGGCGCGACGACTCTTTCCGGACGGGCAGGCCCTCGGACGGCGCATCCGCTCGGCCGGCTCCGAACCCCGGGTCTGGATGGAAGTGGTCGGCGTCGTCGCCGACGTGCGCTCGATCGACCTCGCTCAGGAGCCGGCACCGTACCAGCTGTACCAGCCGGCAGCGCAGGATCCCCGGCGCAACGTCGTGCTGTCCGTTCGCTTGGACGGCGGCCCGTCCGCAGCAACGGTTGGCGCCCTCCGCGCCGCGATCGCCGAGCTCGACGAGGCGCTCGTGCTGCGTCGCCTCATGACGGCTTCGGACGCGCTGCGGGACGTCACCACCTCCATGTCGTTGATGACCCGTTTGCTCCTGGCGTTTGCCGGGCTGGGCCTGTTGCTGGCGGCGCTCGGCATCTACGGGTCCATGACACGGATGGTCGCGCAGCGAACCGACGAGATCGGGCTGCGGATGGCCTTGGGCGCGCGGGCGATCGACATTCTCGGGCTGGTGATGCGGTCCGGGACCCGTGTGGTCGTCACCGGATTGGCCATCGGCCTCGTCGGCGCCTTCGGGCTCTCGCGACTGTTGGGCGCCGTCCTGCCGAGCATGGCCACCGACACCGGAGCGGTGAGCGCCATCGCCGCTGGCGTCCTGATCGCCGCGGCCTTCGTCGCCTGCTACCTTCCAGCGCGGCGCGCGACCCTCGTCAGCCCAATCGTCGCGCTGCGGGCCGAGTAAGGGTTCCGCTGAGCCAATCTCCACACCGCTCGCGCATTGCCCCGTGTCCCGGCCCGCCGCTGCAGGCGTCGCCGGGCTCGGAGGCCCCATGCGTCTGCTCGTGCTGACCCTGATGCTGACCCTGGCCGGACGGCTCGCTACGCCGTCCGCGGCCGCGGCCCAATACCATCGCCTGAGCGACGCCGTGGTCGTCGGCGCCACCATGGCGTCGGCTGGCAGCGGCGCCTCGGTCATGACTGGCGGGCCCGAGATCGGCGCGTTGATCGAAGTCCCCGTGTCGTTCGATCTGCGGTTGCGCGGCGAGGCGGCAACCGGCTTCTGGCGTTTCAACGGCCATCCCTACGACGCGATTCCAGGCAGCCGCATGCGGCGGCACCGGCTCACCGCCACCGTGATCCGCAGCGCCGTGCCGCTCAGCCCGGCGCGGCGGCTCAGCGCCTACGGCGGCGGCGGGGCCGGCCTCCACTTCTATCGCTTCCCGGCCCGGCCGAACGGCGGCGCGTGGGGCATCCACGGTCTCGCCGGCGCCGAGTACCTGCTGCGCACCATGCGGTCTCGCTGGATCTTCGGCGCCGAGGTGCAGGTTCACCTGATGGGCGAGCCGAAGGGGCCGGACGACGTCACCGTCATGCCGATGCTGGGCGCTCACGTCGCCGCGACGCTGAAGTATCGGCTGCCCTGAGGAGGCGCGCAGCTACGGGGCGAGCGGATGCACTGTGAAGCCTTCGTTGGCCGCGGCTTCCGCCAGTCTCGCGTCGAGCGTCACGAACCCTTCTCCGTGCGGCTGCTCCTCGCACCACACCAGCGCGGCGGCGAGCTGCAGCGCATCGGCCGCACGCAACGGATGCGACGCCACCAGTCGGCCGGCGCGCCGGCGTAGTTCGTCGGTCGGGGCGATCGTGTCGGCATGCTGCACGATCAGGCGCAGGCGCTCGGTGATGGCGGCAAGGTCCGCTGGCGACCACGGGGCGTCACGATGCCGCCGCCGAACGGCGGACTGGCATTCCAGCGGTGTCGCCCACCAGATCACCGGCTCGTCGTCCGCCGACAGCAGCGACGTGACGGCTTCCGATCGCGGCTCTGCGACGAGCAGGGGCACGAGCGCCGAACTGTCCCAGAACATCAGCGATCGGACGCCGCATCTCGACGTTCGGCAACGAGCGTATCGACGACGGCCGTCGCCGCATCCCGGACGTGTGGCGCCTGTTTCAATGCAGCGGGCAACTTGCCGCGGCCCGGCTTCAGGAGACCACCGCGGGTCAGGCGGGATCGGCGCGTCGATCGCCGTTCGCCGTCGTCGAGCGGGAGCAAGCGGGCGACGGGGACACCGCGCTCGGTGACGACGACCTCATGGCCGGCCTTGACGAGCCGGAGGTGCTCGCTCAGCCGCGCCTTGAGCTCGACGACGCTGGCGGTCCGTTTCATATGACTACTATGGTCATCTAGCGGACACCGTGTCAACCCGTGCACGGAGACGGGTGAGCGCGGAATGCCCGCACCGCTCGGGCGTCCACGCCGACCAGATCAGGGACGCCGCGGTGACGCGAGGTCGCGCGCGGCGGGCAGCCCACCCGAGGCGCGCGCGCTGAGGGCGGCGCGGACGACCGCTTCGGCCATCACGTCGGCCGCGAGCGCGCCGATGCGCAGGATGTCGGGCTCGCCGGCGCGCGCGCCGGTGGCCAGCGTGAAGATCGTGTCCCCGTCGGCCGGCGTGTGGATCGGATAGATCGTGCGGGCGAAGCCGTCGTGCGCCATCTGCGCCACCTTGCGCGCCTGCGCCTTGCTCAGCGTGGCGTTGGTGGCGACGACGCCGAGGGTGGTGTTCTCGCCGGGACGGGCGGCGAAGGCCGCCCCCGATCGCAGCAGCTGCCGCGCGTCGGCGAAGCCCTTGCCGTCGGCAGTGCGGACGCCGGCGATCACCTTGTTGGTCGCCGGGTCGACGACGTCGCCGACGGCGTTCACCGCGACGAGCGCCGAGACCACGAGGCCGTCCGGCAGCACCAGCGCCGCAGAGCCGATCCCCGCCTTCATCGGACGCCGCGGCTCGCCCAGCTTGCCAACCGTCGCGCCGGCTCCGGCGCCGACGTTGCCTTCCGCCACCGCCTCCGCGGTGGCGGCGGTCGCGGCGCGATAGCCGCAGTCCGCGCCAGGCCGGACCTCGGGCTTGCCACCGAACGCGAGGTCCATGAGGATCGCCGCCGGCACAATCGGCACCTGCGTGCCGGCGATCTTGAAGCCGATTTTGCGCTCGTCCAGGTAGCGCATGACGCCGCTCGCTGTATCCAGCCCGAAGGCGCTGCCGCCGGAGAGCACGATCGCGTGGACGCGCGAAATGCTGTTCGACGGATCGAGGAGCTCGATGTCGCGGGTGCCGGGCGCGCCACCGCGCACGTCGACGCCGGCGACGACGCCGTCCGGCCCGGTCAGGATCACGGTGCAGCCCGTCGGCCGCTCGGTCAGCGTGTGGTGACCGACGGTCAGGCCGGCGACGGCGGTCAGCCCCTTGGCCGCCTCTCCCGACGCCGCGGCGGGTAGCTGGCCGCCCGCCGAGGCGAACACGCCGGCGAGTGCGATGGTCGAGGCACCGCCGACGATCCCCGCCTGCACGAATTTGCCAAACATGAGCGAAACGTTAGCATGGGCCCGGGATGACGCACTTGACGCTGCTGGCCGTGTTCTGTCTGGCGCAGATCGCCGTGGGCCTGGCGATCGGTCGACGGGTGCGCAGCACCAGCGACTTCTTCGTCGCCGGCCGCCGTCTCGGCCCGCTGATGCTCTTCTCGACGATGCTTGCCGCCAACATCGGCGCCGGGTCGACGGTCGGCGCGGCCGGCTACGGATACCGCGACGGCCTGGCGGCATGGTGGTGGGTCGGGTCGGCGGCGATCGGGTCGATCGTGCTCGGGTTGTGGGTCGGGCCGCGCATCCGCCGCATCGCCGAGGCGCACGATCTCCAGACCCTCGGCGACTTCCTCGAGTGGCGCTACGACTGGCGCGTCCGCGCGGCGGCGACGTCGATGCTCTGGATCGGCACGCTGTTCATCCTGGCCGGCCAGCTCCTGGCGCTGGCGTTCGTGCTCGAGGCCGTCGCCGGCTGGCCGCGGTGGGCCGGCTGCCTGACCGGCGGACTCGTGATGACGATCTACTTCACCGCCGGCGGCATGCTCTCGACGATCTGGGTCAACCTGGTCCAGCTCGTGGTGCTGCTGCTCGGGTTCGCGCTGGCGGTGCCGTTCGCGTTCGAGGCGGTGGGCGGATGGCAGGGCCTGCGCCAGGCGACCGACAGCGGCGGCTCTTACTGGAGCCTCTGGCGCGGCGGCGGCTCCGGCTGGATCTTCCTGGCGATGCTCGGCCCGTCGTTCTTCCTGTCGCCTGGCTTGCTGCAGAAAGTCTACGGCGCCAAGGACGATCGAGCCGTCCGCATCGGCGTACTGGCCAACGCCGCGGTGCTCTTCGTCTTCGCGTTCCTGCCCGTGCTGCTGGGGATGATCGCGCGCGGTCTGCATCCAGGGCTCGCCGATCGCGAGCTGGCGCTGCCCCTGCTGCTGGTCCACGACCTGCCTCTCGCGATCGGCAGCCTCGGTCTGGCAGCGCTGGTCGCCGCGGAAATCAGCACCGCGGACGCCATCCTGTTCATGCTGTCGACCTCGCTCTCGCGGGATCTCTACAAGCGCTTCCTGCGCCCAGCCGCCGCCGACACTGACGTGCTGCGAGTGGCGCGAATCACCTCGGTCGTGGCCGGCGTCGCCGGCGTCGTCATCGCGAGCCTGGTGACCAAGGCGGTCTCGGACGCGCTCGGCTTCTTCTACACGCTGCTGAGCGTCAGCCTGTTCGTGCCGATCGCCGGCGGCCTGTTCTGGCGTGGGCTCGGCGCGCGGTCGGCGCTGGCGGCGATGACGACGGGCGTACTCGCCGCCGCCGCGGCGCGCTTCGCGTTCGCCGCGCAGCTGCCGCCCGAGATCACGCCGGCGACCGTGGGCATCGCCGCGAGCATCGGCGCCGCGATCGCCTCGTCCCGGCTCGTCCGTCCCGGCCGCGGGTGACCGTCCTGCGGACCCGGCTCAGGGTTCTAGTCCGCTCGCAGCACCGCGCTCGGTTCGATCCCCAGCGCGGCGCGGGCCGGCAGCCAGCACGCGCACAGGATCAACGTCAGGAGCACGGCGCCGGCCGCGGCCACCGTCGCAGGGTCATGGGCCTCGACGCCGAACAGCCAGGCCCGCAACCCGTGCGACAACGCGAGCGCGAGCCCGACGCCGAGCGCGGTGCCACCGAGCAGCGGCGCAGCGACGTCGCGGGCCACCACGGCCAGCACGCGCCGTCGATCGGCGCCGAGCGCCGCGCGGATCGCGAACTCCCGCCGCCGTTGCGCCACTGCCCAGGCGAGCGAGCCGTTCACGCCGGCGGCGGCCAGCAGGCACGCCAGGACGCCGAAGGCCGTCATGACGTTCATGGCCAGCCGATGCGCCGCCATCGTCTCGGTGCGAATCTGCGCGAAGCTCTTGACCGACTCGATGGCGACCGTCGGATCGATCGCGCGGAGCGCCTCCTGCACGGCCGGGGCGAGCGTCATCGGGTCCTGCGCCGTCTCAGGTCGCGTTCGCACGACGAGATGCTTGGTGAAGGCCGTCGCCTGCATCAGCGGCAAGTACACCTCCGGTCCCGTCGGCTGCGTGAGGGACTGCGCGCGCACATCAGCCAGGACACCGACGATCTCCCGTTGTGGTCCCTCCCACCCGGGTACGTCGATCAGGCGCCCGACGGGATCGACGCCGGGAAACAGCCGATCCGCCATGCTGGCCGTGACGATCGCCACGGACCGCGCGCCCGCATCGTCCGTGTCGCGGAACGGGCGGCCGGCGACGACTCGCATCCCCAGCACGTCGAAGAACGATGCGGTCACCGCGCGCACGGGGACGGTCACGGGAGTGCCGGCGGAGGCGGTGACGCGGACGCGGGTGGAGGCACCGGTGTTCGTCAACGGGAGTCCCCAGCCGAATGCCGCACCGCTGACCCCGGGCACCTGCTCGACGCGCTCCAAGGCGCGCCGGTGGAAGGCCTGCCAGTCGTCACGGACGTCCGTGACCATCATGGTCAGGACGTGCTCGGTCTGGTAGCCGGGCGCGACCCCCGCGGCGTTGTGCAGCGATCGCACGAGCAGGCCGGCCGGCAGGAGCAGGGCCAGGGTCAGGGCGATCTGCGCACC
>JANOIR010000440.1:0-14183 GCA_031407765.1 Vicinamibacteraceae bacterium | reverse complement strand
CGGCAGGCCGGCAGGGGAGGCGTCGATGCAGATGCACCCGCCGAGCGAGAACGGCAATCCGCTCGTCGACAACCAGGCGATGCAGCCGATGTCGCGCCTCGATGATCCCGGCGTCGGCTTGCGGGACAACGGGCGACGCGTGTTGACCTATGCGGACCTGCGCAGCCTGTTCGAGGATCCGGACGGTCGGGAGCCCGGACGCATCATCGAACTGCATTTGACCGGGCACATGGAGCGGTTCGCGTGGTCGTTCGACGGTCTGAAGTTCGCGCAGGCGGGACCCGTCCGGCTGAACTACGGCGAGCGCCTGCGCATCGTTCTGGTCAACGACACCATGATGTCGCACCCAATCCACCTGCATGGAATGTGGAGCGACGTCGAGGATGACAACGGCGCGTTCCTCGTTCGGAAGCACACCGTCGACATGCCGCCCGGCACGAAGCGTTCCTACCGGGTGCGGGCCGACGCCCTCGGCCGGTGGGCCTATCACTGCCACCTCCTGCTGCACATGGAGGCCGGCATGTTCCGGGAAGTGAGGGTGGAGGAATGACGCGCCCGATTGTCAGCCTCCTTGTCCTTGTGGCCGTTGGGGCGTTCGAGGCGCGGGTGGGCGCGCAGCATCCGGGCCACGAGCAGCCCAGCGCTCCGCCTCCGAAGCCGCCGGTGCAATCGAAGCCCACGACGGCTCCGACGCCGGCGGAGGACCACTCAGCACACCGGCCGAAGACCCAGCCGGCGGGCCAGCAGACGCCGAAGGAGCCGATTCCGCCCGTCACCGACGCCGATCGCGCGGCGGCGTTCCCGCCGGCGATGCAGGGTCACGCCGTTCACGATCAGGCGGTCCACTACATGGTGCTCTTCGATCAGCTCGAGTGGGAAGGGGGCGATAAAGGCGGGCCCGGGTGGGACAACACGACCTGGATTGGCGGTGACGTCAATCGCGTGTGGCTGCGCAGCGAAGGGGAGTCCCACGGTGGTCGCGTCGAAAGTGCGTTCGTGGACGTGCTCTGGGGGCGCAGCGTCTCGCGATGGTGGGACGTCGTCGCCGGGGCCCGGCAGGACTTCCGGCCCGGACCAGCGCAGACGTGGGTCGGTGGCGGCGTGCAGGGGCTCGCGCCGTACTTCTTCGAGGTCGAAGCGACAGGCTACGTCGGCGCGAACGGCCGGACGATGGTTCGGCTTGAAGCCGACTACGAACTGTTGCTCACGAACCGTTTGATCTTGCAGCCGACGCTCGAGGCTGAGCTGCATGGCAAGTCCGATCCCGAGCGTGGCGTAGGCCGCGGCCTGAGCACGCTCGAGGGCGGTCTCCGGCTGCGATACGAGCTGAAGCGAGAGCTCGCCCCCTTTGTCGGAATCGCCTGGACGCGCTCATTCTTCGGTACTGCAGATCTCGCGCGCGCCCAAGAGGAGGACGTGGGCGCGGCTCGCCTAGTCGTCGGCCTTCGAACGTGGTTCTGAACTAGTCGTCCCGGATTGGGACAAGGAGACACTCACAATGACTCGACGTCTGCTTCTGGTTGTTTGCGCCGCCGCCCTGTTCGTCGCCCCGCTGCGGGCCCACGAAGGCCACGAGCACAAGATCCTCGGCACGGTGACGATGGCGGCCGCCGACCATGTCATGCTCAAGGACAAGGCCGGCAAGGAGCACATGGTTTACCTCACTGACGCGACCAAGGTGCTCAGGGAGAAGAAGCCGGTCGCCGTTGCCGACATCAAGTCGGGCATGCGGGTCGTCGTCACTGCCATCACCGAGAAGAAGGACAACGTCGAACGCATGCGCGCCAAGCAGATCGACCTGGGTGCCATGTCGGCGCAGAAGTAGCCTGGCGAAGAGGGAGCCTGGGGCCATGCGCGCCCGTGGACGGGCGGCACTCAGGCGTTGCCTTGCCTAGTGGTGTAGCGCCCTTCCCGCGAGGTGATGGGCGAGAAGCACCGCAGCGGCCAGGAGCATCGCCAGAGCGGCCACAAGATACAGCACGCGCACGTTGGAGACTCGGTCCGCGGCTATCGCCACACTGGCTGGGGTACGCTGCGGGCCTCGCCCCACGGCGAGCCGGTGCGTGCCGTAGGGCGTCATGCCGAAGGGCTTGTAGATGGCGAGCACTGTAGCGACGACGAGCAGGACGAGCGCCAAGATCCCGTGAATTAACGGCGACGGATTGCGCGCCAGGTCGAGGTCGGCGACGGGATCCGCAGCCACTCCAGCCATTTCGCGGAAGGTGGCCATGTACACGAGCAGAATCACCGTCGCGAAGGAAGTGATCACGAGCTTCAGGGCCACCCAGTAGTGGCGGAAGAGTCCCCAGGCCGTTCCGAGGGACAGGATAAGCCCGCTCAACAGCGACGCGTGGGCGAGCGGGACCAGGACGAACCATGCCGCCGGCGCCATCAGCAGATACGCGCCGCGAACCACGCGATCGTCCGCGCTAGTCAGCCCGATGCCTGCAAGCGCGATGAACACGAGCACGGCCCCGAGCCAGCCGACGGACGAAGTCACGTGAGTAGTCAGCGTGAACCGCCGCAATGCGGAAGTCATGGACATCTGGCTAGCTCTCCTCGCATGCCGACCGCGCCGCGCCCTGGCTGCACGTGCAATCGAGGCATCCGTGTTCGGCGCAGGTACCGCACGACTCCGCGACACGCTTCTTCAGTGCCTCGCGGGCTCGAAACACCCGAACGGCGGCGTTGCTGGCAGAAATTCCCTTGGCCTCTGCGAAGGTCTTCACCGGCGTCTCGTGGACGTCAATCGCCACGAGCGCCTCGCCGTACTCAGGCTTCAGGGTCGCGGCCAGGCGAGCTACGCACGCACAGATCTCCACCTTCAAGGCGTCTGAAGGAGCTTCCTGGGTCTCGAGTTCCCTCCCGAAGGCTTCGTACGCGCGGTCCGCAGCGCCTCGGCGTCGAAACTGGTCGACCGCCGCGTTTCGCAGCGTCCGGTAGAACCACGGCACGAGCGCCTCGTCGCTTGGAGCCCGCTCCGGACGGGCGACAACCTTCGCGAATGCATCCTGCAATATGTCCTCGGCGAGTGCCCGGTCTCCGACACGGCGCTCGATATACGCAAGAAATGCGCGGTGATTTTCGACCAGCCTCGCAACCGGCGCCAGCGCGTCCGCTACTTCCATTCTGCAGATCCTAAACCACCAGCCGATCCTTGAGCTTCCGCAGCCAGCCCAGATGCCGCTCGGCGTTTCGACCAGCCCTTTTAGAACTTCCTCGATCGAGAAATCGCGCGCGCCGATTCGATTGGTCAACCTGGTCAAGGCCCAGTACGCTCGGCGCCTCTGAGCCGCCGCCGGTCGCTCGCCGCCGCCGTCACGCCGTTGATAGGCGCACCCGTAGCAGCTTGATCGAGTTGAGGAACACGAGGATGTCCGGACCGAGGTGCAGCATCGCGGCCTCGATCGGTCCGATCCAGCCGGCGAGGGCGGCGGTGATGCCGAGGACGTGGACCACGCCGACGCCCACGATCAGGTTTTCCTGGACCGTGCGATAGGCGCGGCGCGCCAAGATGCGGGCGATGGCGATCGTGCCGAGATCGTCGCCCATCAGTGCGACATCGGCGGCTTCGATGGCCGCCTGAGTTCCTCGGACGCCCATCGCGACGCCGACATCGGCTCGGACCAGGGCCGGCGCGTCGTTGACGCCATCACCGACCATCGCGACGGTGTGGCCCTGCCGCTGAAGCTCCTCGACGGCCAGAACCTTCTGGTCCGGTAGCAGCGACGCGCGAACCTCGTCGATACCGACGGCGGCGGCGACCGCGCGGGCGACGTCAGGCCCGTCGCCGGTGAGCATCACCAGTCGCTTCACGCCGGCGCGGCGCAGGGCCGCCAGCGCCTCTGCCGCGCCTGGCCGCAACTGGTCCGCGAACCGGAGGGTTCCGGCGTGGACGCCGTCCACCGCGACCCGGACCTCTGGCCCGGAGGGCGCGCCCTCCTCGCCGGCTGACGGCACGCCGTGCTCGCCCAGGAGCGCATCGTTGCCGACCAGCACCTTCCGCCCGTCCACCGTCGCGACGACGCCTCGTCCGTGGACGGTCGAGAAGGCCTGGACCTCGGGAATCGCGATGTCGCGATTCCGTGCGGCGGCCACGACCGCGGACGCTAGCGGATGCGACGAGCGCTGGTCGGCGGCCGCCGCGTAGGCGAGGAGCTGCGGCTCCGTCATCGACGGAGCGTGCACGACAACGTCGACGAGCGTTGGCACTCCCATGGTCAGCGTTCCGGTCTTGTCGAACACGAAGACATCCGCCTTGGCCAGCCGCTCGAGATGCAGCCCACCCTTGACCAGGATGCCGAGCCTGGCGGCCCGGGCGATCGCCGCGATCATCACCATCGGCGTGGCCAGCCCGAGCTCGGCGGGCGATGTGAAGATGAGCAGGGCCACGACCTTGCTGACGTCGCGCGTCACCACGAATACGACCACCAGGAAGACGATGACGATCGGCAGCAGCCACGCGGCGACGCGGTCCGCCAATCGCTGCACTGGCGCCGACTCGCCATCTGCGTCTTCAACCAGCTTGATGATGCGGGCGAAGTAGGTGTCGGCGCCGACCTTATCGGTGCGGACGTCGAGTGCCCCGCTGTCGACGAGCGTTCCCGCCAGCACGGACGCGGACAGGCCCTTTTCGACCGGCAGGCTCTCGCCGGTCATCGCGGACTCGTTCACCGACGCTGCTCCCGAGACTACCGTGCCGTCGACCGGGATCTTCTCGCCGGCGCGGACCAGCACGACGTCTCCCGGTTTCAGGTCGGAGACCGGCACGGTCCGATCCCCCCCGGCGTCACGCATCGTCGCCGTCTGGGGCACGGATCCGATCAGCGCCTTGATCGAGGCACGGGCCCGATCCGTGTTGAGGTCGGCGATGAACTCGGCTATCAAGATGATCGTCATCAGGACCGCCCCCGCGAGGTACTCGCGGCCGGCAATCGCGATGAGGGTGGCGACCGAGACGAAGAGCTCGGTGCCGACCGTGTGCTCGCGCCACAGTTCGACCAGCCCCGTCCGCGCGAGCGGGTAGAGCCCGATCGCGATCGCCGCCAGCAGGACCGGGAGGGGCGCCACGCCCTGCCAATAGGCCAGGCTGATGGCGCCGACCAGCACGATGCGAGCGGCCTCGATGCGCCGGCCCGTCGTGAACAGCGACTCGTTCACGCCCTCGGGCGCGGCGGCGTGGCCGGTCACGCGCCCTCCCCGCTGGGCAGCGGCTCCGGACCAGCAAACGCGCGCTCCGGTAGCTCGTCCGGGGTCGCGAGCCGCTCGTCACGAGCGAACAGCCGATACAGTACCGGCAGCACGAGCAGGGTCAGCGCTGTCGATGAGAGGATGCCACCCACGACGACCGTGGCCAGCGGCCGCTGCACCTCCGCGCCCCGACCGGTGGCCAGCATCATCGGCAGGAAGCCGAGCGCAGCGACGAGCGCGGTCATCAGGACGGGGCGGAGCCGGGCCAGCGCGCCGGTCGTGATTGCATCGTCGACCGGCCGGCCCTCGGCGCGCAGCTTGTCGATGAACGTGATCATGACCAGCCCGTTGAGGACGGCGACGCCCGACAGGGCGATGAAGCCGACCGCCGCCGAGATCGAGAACGGGATGCCCCGCACCCACAGGAAGAAGATGCCGCCAGTCAGCGCCAGGGGCACGCCCGTGAACACCAGCAACGCATCCCTGGCGTTGCCGAAAGTTGCGAACAGCAGGCCGAAGATGAGCAGCAGCGCGACCGGCACGACGACCTGCAGCCGCTCGCGTGCCGAAATCAGTTGCTCGAACTGGCCACCCCACGCCGTCCAGTAGCCCGGCGGAATCGCGACACCGTCCCGGATCCGCTGTTCGGCCTCGGCCACGAACGATCCGATGTCGCGGCCGCGCACGTTGGCCGTGACGACGACGCGCCGCTTACCGTTCTCGCGGCTCACCTGATTGGGGCCCGGCGCGACCTCGAGCTCCGCGACCGACCCCAGCGGCACGTAGCCGGCCGGGGCGTTGCCCGGCAGCCGGATGGGGATGCGCTTCATCTGCTCCATGTCGGTGCGCAGGGCGTCGGGCAGGCGTACGACGATGTCGAAGCGGCGATCGCCTTCGAAGACCTCACCAACCGCCCGCCCACCGATGGCGATCTCGATGACCTCCTGGACATCGGCGACGTTGAGGCCCAGGCGAGCCAGCTCCGGCCGCTTCAGGTGAATGGTGAGCATTGGCAGGCCCGTCGTCTGCTCAACCTTGGTGTCGGCGGCACCCGGCACGGTCGACAGGACGCGCTCGATGCGGTCGCCGACATCGGCGAGGACTTCGACGTCGTCGCCGAACACCTTGACGGCGACGTCGCTGCGCACCCCGGCGATGAGCTCGTTGAACCGCATTTGGATCGGCTGGATGAACTCGTAGTTGTTGCCCGGGACGAGCAACAGCTCCTTCTGCATCTGCTCGACCAGGTCGGCCTTCGGGCGGCGCGGATTCGGCCATCGGTCCCGCGGCTTCAGCATCACGTAGGTGTCCGCGACGCTGGGCGGCATCGGATCCGTCGCGATCTCCGCCGTGCCGATCTTCGAGAAGATGTAGTCGACCTCGGGATAGGTCTTGAACTTCCGCTCCAGCGTGTGCTGCATGTCGATCGCGGTCGGGAGGCTCGTGCCCGGGATGCGCAGCGCGTGCACGAGCAGATCGCCTTCGTCCAGGCTGGGCAGGAACTCGCTGCCGAGGCGCATGCCCATGGCGGCGGTGATGATCATCAGGGCCACGGCGACGGCAACGGTGGCCAGCCGGTTGTGGAGGGCCACTGCCAGCGCCGGCCGGTAGGCGCGCTCGGCCCAGCGGACGACGAGGCTCTCCTGCTCGGAGACCCGGCCGGTCACGAACAGCGCGACCGCCGCCGGCACGAAGGTGACCGACAGGATCATGGCGGCGAACAGCGCCGCCAGCACCGTGAATGCCATCGGGTAGAACATCTTGCCCTCGATGCCGGTGAGCGTCAGGATCGGCAGGTAGACGATCATGATGATCAGCTCGCCGAACATCGTGGCGCGGCGGACCTCTTTCGACGCCTCGAAGACGGTCTCGAAGCGTTCTTGCCGTGTCAGGAGCCGCCCGAGCTCGTGCTGGCGTTCGCCTAGGCGCCGCATGCAGTTCTCGACGATGATCACGGCGCCGTCGACGATGATGCCGAAGTCGAGCGCGCCGAGGCTGAGCAGGTTGCCGCTGACGCCTCGCTCGACCATGCCAGTGATCGTCATCAGCATCGACAGCGGGATGACGCAGGCGGTAATGACCGCTGCCCGGAAATTGCCGAGGAACACGAACAAAACGGCGATCACCAGGAGCGCACCAATGGCGAGGTTGTGGCTCACCGTCTCGATCGTCGCGTCGACCAGAGTGGTCCGGTCGTAGACCGTCTTGGCGACGACGCCGGCTGGCAGCGTGCGGTTCACCTCTTCCATCTTGGCGGCGACGCGCTGCGCCACGACGCGGCTGTTCTCGCCCATCAGCATGAACACCGTACCGAGCACGACTTCCTTGCCATCCTCGGTGGCGGCTCCGGTTCGCAACTCGCTGCCGTGCGCCACATCCGCCACCGTGCCGAGGAACACCGGCGTCCCTGCGTGGGTCCCGATGACGAGCTGCTTGATCTGCTCGAGATCCTGCACTTGCCCCGGGGCGCGAATGAGGTACTGCTCGCCGCTCTTCTCGATGTAGCCGGCGCCGACGTTGCTGTTGTTGCGGGCCAGCACGTCGAGCACGTCCTTGAACGACAGGCCGTGGGCCATGAGCCGCTCGGGATACGGCCGCACGTGGAACTGCTTGGCGAAGCCGCCGATGGTGTTGACGTCGGCGACGCCTTCGACCGTCTTCACCTGCGGCCGCACGATCCAGTCCTGGATCTCGCGCAGCTCCATGCCGCTGTACGGCTTGCCGGCGGCATTGGTGGCTCCCGGCTTGGCCTCGATCGTCCACAGGAAGATCTCGCCCAGGCCGGTCGCGATCGGTCCCATCGCCGGCTCGATGCCGGGCGGCAGCCGGCTCTTGACCTCCTGGATGCGCTCGTTGATCAGCTGGCGTGCGAAGAAGATGTCGGTGCCGTCCTCGAAGATGACGGTGACCTGCGACAGGCCGTAGCGCGAGATCGACCGGGTCTCCTCGAGCCGCGGCAGGCCGGCCATCGCCGTTTCGACCAGATAGGTCACGCGCTGTTCGGCCTCGAACGGCGAATAGCCCGGTGCTTCGGTGTTGATCTGCACCTGGACGTTGGTGATGTCGGGAACCGCGTCGATCGGCAGGCGCGTGTAGTTGTAGAGGCCGAAGGCCGCAACGGCGGCCGTCGCGAGGACGACGAGCCACCGATGGCGAATCGAGAAAGAAAGGATGCGTTCGAGCATGGCAGGCCTCAGTGGTCGTGGGTCGCGCCGAGTTTGCCGATCTCGGCCTTGACCGCGAAGCTGTTGGCGGTCGCGTACTGGTCGCCTGGCTTGAGGCCGCTCAGCACCTCGGTGTACTCGCCGTCGGTGCGTCCGAGCTCGAGGGGCCGGCCTTCAAACCAGTCGCCGTACTTGACGAAGACGACTTGCCAGTCGCGGAACGTCTGGATGCCTTCGTTGAGGACCGCGATCGGCACCGTCGCTTCGTCACGGACGAGGCGGACCGTCACGAATAGGCCCGGACGCCACCGGCCCTGCGGGTTCGCGAGCGTGAGCCGCGCCGGAGCGGAGCGGGTCTGCTCGCCGACGAGCTGGCCAATGAACCCGATCCGGCCCGGCGCCTCCAGGCCGAGGTCCGAGGAAACGACTATCGCCTCCTGGCCGCGGCGGACGGCTGCGAGATCCTTCGCGTAGACCGAGACCTCCACCCACACCGACGACAGGTCGGCCACTCTGAAGATCTGCTTGTCGGCGGTGACTGCCTCGCCCACGGTGACCTCGCGATCGACGACGGTGCCGTCGAGGGGCGCGCGGATCTCGAAGCGCGGCAGGGAATCGCGCGGCGCGGTTGGAACGCCCGCGAGCGAGCTCGAGGGCACGCCAAGCGCCGTCAGCTTCTGCGCCGCAATGTCCTGGGCGAGCGCTGCCTCCTCCGCTTCACGCTTGGCCTGCAGGTATTCCCGTTCCGCCGAGATCTTCTTCCGCCAGAGGCCCTCTTCGCGCTCGAGTGCCGTCTTCGCGAACTCGACGCGGTGGAGCGACTCGATGTAGGCGCCCTTGGCGTCGGCCAGCTCACGGCTGCTGATCACCGCCATCAGCTCGCCCTTGCGTACCAAGTCGCCGGCCTGTTTGCGAACGTCCAGCACCACCCCGGCGACGCGCGGCACGACCTCGGCCTGCCTGGTCGCATCGGGTTTGATCTCACCGGGCAGCTCGAACGTCGTCTGCATCAGGCGCGGCCCGACGGTGCCGATGCCGATGCCGGCGCTCTTGATCTGATCCGCGCCGAGCTGCACCTTGCCTTCGGTCTGCGAGTAGGACCAGTTGTGCTGACGGCCGTTGCGGCTTGCCCCGACCTTGACGTCGAAGGAGTGCGGCTCTTCGACGGTCTCGTTCCCGCGCAGGTAGTCGGCCTCCGGCGTGAACGAGATGCGGTCGACGCGGCCGCCGAGCCGGTGAAGCTCGACGCGCAGGGTCACGTCCCGTGGCGGGACGGGCTTACCGGCGGCATCGAGCGGATAGATGCGGAAGTGCGGCGGCACGCCGGTCTCGTAGATGGTCATCTCGACCTGCAGGCCGGCGTCCGACAAAAGCCGGGCGCCGTGCGGGCCGCGAGGGTAGTCGAGGGGACCGGGAGGGCCCGTTTCCTCGCCGCCGGCTTGGGTCCGCGGGCCCGTGCGGAGGATGGCGGCCGTCAGCACGGCGGCGACGACGACGATGAGAGCGACAACGACAATGCTCTTCTTCTGCATGATGGCTACTCTCTCGCGGAGTCCGGCCCAGGCGCGGGCTCGGAGAGGGGAGCGCCGATGAGACGCTCGACGTTCGCGATCGCTTTGCGGTAATCCGCGAGCGCACGGAGGTACTGGCTGCCGGCGGCGATCCGCGTGCGCTGCGCGTCGACAACATCCTGGAAGGTGAAGCGGCCGAGCCGGTACCCTTCGGTCACCGCATCGAAGGCTTCCTGCGAACCGGGCAGCACTGTCGACCGAAGGACGGCGACCTCGTCGTAGGCGCTGGCCATCGCCGCATAGGCATCCGCGAGCGCCGCGCTGACGCGCATCTCGGCGGCCCGCTGATCCTCGCGGGCCCTGGCGACGCGGCTCCGGGCTTCCTCGATGGCATCCCGGTTACGGTCGAACAGCGGTAGCCCGATCGAGGCACCCACGACGACGGCGTTGTCGCCGATCTCGGTGAACCGACGATAGCCGCCGGTGACGGTCACGTCGGGGACGGACCTGGCGCGCTCCGCGGCGAGCACCGCTTCGCGCTGGAGGATCTCGGCGCTCCAGCGAGCCAGGTCAGGGTTGCCGGCCAGGCGAGCGGCGAGGGCTTCCCTCGGCGGCAGCGCCGGCGGCTCCGCCCGCAGATCGCCGGTCGCAAAGCCGAAGGCGGCGACCGGACTCCCCCAGAGCGCGGCCAGCCGGGTGCGACTCGCCTCGAGCGCCCGTCGTGCGCGCATCGCGTCCAGCCGCACGGACGCCAGGACGACGCTGGCACGCGTCTCCTCGATCGGCGAGACGTCCCCCGCCGTCACCCTGGCCTTGACGCTCTCCAGCACCTTTTCGACGAGCGCAGTGGTCTCGTCCGTGAGGCGCACGCTCTCCTGGGCCGCGAGGACGTCCGTGAACGCCTGGGTGACCGACGTCAGGACGCCCATTCGAGCCGCTTCGTAGTCCCATGCGGCCAGGTCCCGTTCCGCGCGGGCGACGTTGCGTCGCGAGGACCGCTTGCCGCCGAGCTCGACGAGTTGATTGAGCTGGATGGTGGCCTGCGGCTGAATCGACTGGTTCGCGCTCGCGGAGGCGCCGCTCCCGATGTCTTCGATCAACCCGCTCACCGAGGGGTTCGGCCGGCGGCCGGCCTGCAGCACCCTGGCCTCTCGCGCCCGGGTCTCCCAGGCATAGGCCGCGAGCGAGGGGTTCTGCATCAACGCCAGTGCCAGGGCGTCGCGCAGCGTCAGCGCTTCGGTCGGATTCCGCGCCGGCACACCGGCCGTCGCGTTCCCCGGGTCCGGGACGAAACGAGCAAACTCGCGTCCAAGTGGGCCGGACGGCACCATCTCCTGGGCGAAGAGCGGCCCCGCGCCACTCAGCAGCAGGAGGCTGCCGCTGACGCACGCCGAGAAAGCACGGATCGCCGTACGGCGGTCCCTGCCAAAGCCAACAGGCATGAGTGACCTCGGACGAAAGCGAAATTGTCGAGCGGTGGAGGGATCGGCGCCGCAGGCAGGCGACGCCACTACGCGCGGGCGCGCGTCAGGCGGGAGGGGCGCGGGGCGACGACGACCGGCCGGGCGGGCCGTGGATCACGGGATCGCCGAGAGCTTCGACGTGGATCGGGGCTCCCGGTCTTGGCGTATCGAGTTCGAACGCGCTGATCGCGATCGCACCGGGCACGTGACGCGACTGCGCGACGACGAAGGTGACGTCGAGCGTCTGGACGGTTCGATGGTCCTCGTGGCCGATCGACGGCTCGTGCGGCGTCGTCACCTCATCGATGAGGTGGCGGTGCACAGTCACCGCGGCGTCGCCCTCGTCGTGCACGTGCGCCGCAGGCAGGAGCGAGCCCGACACGAGGGCGATCATCGTGCCTATGGCTACACCGAGTCGCCTGACGCGGGCCGTGGACAAGAGCTTAAGTATAACCTGCCATTCGACCGTCGTCGTCAACGCGCGCTTGGGCGCGACTTGACCAGCGCCCCCGCCGATGACCACGCTCGCCCCCAGCGTCGGCCGATCGGCCGGATGAAGTACCCCCCCCCACATGAGTTCGCCTCGGATCGCTTCGCTGCTCGCTGCCGCGGTCGCCCTCGCCTCCATCCCATCGGCTGCTCGCGCCGCACGTCACGATTGCGCCCAACCAGTCGTTGGCCGGAGCGACCGGTGCCGAACGGCTGGAAGCACGAGCCCAAGCGTGAGGGCGATGCGTTTGCGCCGGCCGACACCGTGGTCCAGGCGGTGTATCTGCCCCTGAGCCTGCTGGTGGTGCCGGCGCACGGGTCAGCGATCTTCGCGTTCGTGACGCACATGATCTTGCGCAACACCATCGGCCACGGCGGGGTCGAGCTGATGCCGCGTGTCGTCCTCCGCTGGCTGCGCTGGCAGCCGATTACCGCCGTGACCCATCGCGACTTGCACCATTCGGAGTGCGCTGGAACTTCGGCCTCTATTTCACGTGGTGGGATCGCCTGATGGGCACCGAACACCCCGAGTATCCAGAGGGCTGGCGACCGTGCTGTCAACCGAGCGCGCCGCCCGAGAGTGATCGTCGGACTATCGCGCCCGCGTGAGCCGAGCGCGGGAGTAGGGCTCGAATTCCTTGCCAGGCGGCGCGAGCTCGAAGATCTCGTCGAGCTGATCGGCGCCGGTCAGGACGTAGGTTTCACGGGCGCGCCAGCCGGCTGGGATGTTCTCGATCGCTTCGGTGACCAGCACCAGCTTGCCCGGCGCCGACCCTGGGTCGAGCAGGTACTGGTTGACGAAGCCCTCGGTGTGGAACTGGCGCAGGACGATTTGCCTACGCCCGGAGTCGAAGCTGAAGACGCCGATATCCTCGTGGGTCTCCCCCTTCTTGTTCTTCTCCTGCGGGGGATACGTGCTTCGATTCCGGACCTGGATGAACCGGCCGTTCAGGATCCGCTCGTACTCGCGTTCTACAGTGCCGTTGCCTGGCTGTCCCTCGGTCGTTCCTGTCCATCGCCCGATCAGCGGTGCCAGCGACGCCAGCCTGTTGGCGGCCGGAGACGCCTGCCGAGTCGCGGACAGGATCGCCGGGGAGAGCGTGGCGCCGAACGCCGCGAGAACCACGATCGCCAGTGACCGGACGCCGCTGTGCTGCGGATAGCGCTGGGTGGCGAAGCCCGCCAGACCGCCCACGAGCATCCCCGGCAGGACGATCTCCAGGTAGTGATCGCCCTGGGCGACTGCTACGCCTGCGCTGAGCACGAACCCGATCGCCAGACCGGCCGCGACGCCGAGAATGGTCGAGCGTCTCCACTGCGCGATGAACCCGGCGAGAAGCCCGGTCACGACGCCCTTCAGCGTCGAGCCGGTCACGATCGCCATCATCATGGGACGGGCCTCGGGCGAGAACCAGGCGGACAGCCCGTCGAGGACTCCGAGCAGTCCGCCGACCAACACGCCGAGGAGTGGCTTGCTCATAGGGTCGTACCTCCGGAGGCCCTATTACACTCCAGGCCGGCCCTCGTGTACCGATCAGGCCACGGCGCAGCGGTTGGCACCCGCTTCCAGGTCGGTGGGATCCCCCTCCGGCTGCTGGCCGGCCTCGTTCAGCGCGACGATGCTCGTAAAGTTGGGCGGCGTCGGCGGTACGCGGGCGAGCAGGCGATCCACGAACGCCTGTTCCGACGACAGCCAGCCAACCAGCCACGGTTCGATGTCGCGCAGGCTGGCCGCAATGGCCTTTCGATCGAAGGAAACGGGCTCGCTCGTGTGCGCGGGAAGGACGATCGTCTCGGGGGCGAGTGCCCTGAGCCGGTTCAAGGATGCGAACAGGGCTCTGGCCCGGCGGTCCGCCTCCGCTGGCGCTGCGTGCAGGTCTGGCCGGCCGACGCCCCGAAGGAACAGGGTGTCGCCCGTGAACGCGATGGCGCCGTCGAGGACGTACGACAGGCTTTCATCCGTGTGTCCGGGCGTGTGAAGCGCCGTGAGCGTCGAGCCGCCAACGGCGATCGTGTCGCCGTCGCGCATAGGCACGAAGGGGAAGCTCACCCGCCGCTGATCGGGCAACCGCAGCGCGGCGCCGGTCGCAGCCGCCAGCTGCCGGGCCCGCGAGAGGTGGTCGGCATGAATGTGCGTGTCGAGGACGTGACGGACCGTCCAGCCATGCCGTCGCGCCACGCCGACGTAGACCTCCGCTGGTAGTGATGGGTCGATCACCAGCGCGTCGCCTTGTGCTCCGACGACGTACGACAGACAGCCCTTGCCGGTTCGGCGAAGCTGGATCACGCGGGTGCCCGCCGATGTCGTCGCCACGTCCGCATCGTTCCAGGCCAGGCTCCAGGCCTTCATACCGCCGGTGAGGGAA
>JANOIR010000437.1:0-3579 GCA_031407765.1 Vicinamibacteraceae bacterium | reverse complement strand
CACTGGGCCACCCATGATCAAGGACGAGAACGGCGTGCTCGTGGGCTACGTGTTCGCCGACATCGATCAGACGGAACGCGATCTGGGAGGGTGGGTGAACGACGCCAAAGCGGTGGTGGCGTCCCAGCTGACACTCCCCGCCGGCTATCGCCTGCAGTGGACCGGGCAGTACGAATTCCTCGAAGCGATGGAGGCGCGGCTTCGCTACGTCATCCCGCTGACGCTCCTGCTCGTGGTGGCGCTGCTCTACCTGGCGATGCGGGGGTGGCCGCAGACCTTCCTCGTGCTCTCGAGCCTGCCGTTTGCCGTCGCTGGCAGCGTCTGGCTGCTGGCGTTCATGCACTACAACCTGTCGACGGCCGTCTGGGTGGGCCTCATCGCCGTCGCGGGCGTCGCGGCCGAGACGGGGATTGTGATGGTCGTCTACCTCGATGAGGCCTTCGCGCGCTACATGCAGGAAGGCCGCATCCAGCAGCCGTCGGATGTCGATGCTGCGGTCATCGAAGGCGCATCGGCCCGTGTCCGGCCGTTGCTGATGACCGTCGCGACCACGGTCTTGGGCCTGTTGCCGCTCTTGTGGGAGGGCGGGGTTGGGGCGGACGTCTCTGCGCGCACGGCGGCTCCGGTCGTCGGCGGCTTGTGGTCGTGCATGCTGCTGACCCTGCTCGTGCTGCCGGCGGCGTATGCGATATGGCGGCGCGGTCAAGTACGAGCGTCGATCCGGGCGGCGCAGCCACCCGCGGAGCCGTCTGATGGCGAAGTCCTCGAACCTCCGGCGCCGGTCGCCGAGGGCACACCGCCTTCGGGTTCCAGCGATCGACCAGAGGAGCCGTCATGACCCGCCTGAAACTCGCGGAGCTGACGTCGACCTCGGGCGCACTCGTGCTGGGCGTGGGCCTCGGGGCTCTGCTGGCGACGTCGATCGGCACGTTGGCTGGACCGATCACCGTGGTCGGCGTGGCTATGCACGCGTTCGGCATGTGGGACAAGCACCGCCTGGAGGCACAAGGCGGAGTGCAGAGACCGACCTGGATCGTGGCCCTGTATTGGGTGTGCTGGCTGCTCCTGGTGGCGCTGTTGGCGCTGTTGCTGCTCTGGAGCCGCCGACAGGAGCTGCCATGAGCACAGTCTCTGGCACCGTCGCGCCCCCAGTTGCAAGCGCCCCGGCCGGTTTGTCGACGGCCGACGCCCAGCGCCGGCTCGATGAATTCGGCCGGAACGAGATCCGTCGAGAGCGGGCGACCGCGCCCCTGACGCTCGTGCTGCGTCAGTTCGCGAGCCCCGTGATCTGGCTGCTCCTGGCCGCGTCATGATTCCCGCGGATCTCGTGGTCCCAGGTGATCCTCTCGTGCTCGAGGCCGGCGACGTCACGGCGGCGGACGCCCGGTTGCGCATCGCGCATGCACTGACCACGAACGAAGCGCCCTTGACCGGGGAAAGCGCCCCGGTGGCCAAGGACGTGTCTGCGACGGTGGCCGATACACCGCTGGCCGAGCGCCACGATTGCGTGTTCATGGGCACCTCCGTCAGCACCGGCACCGGCCTGGCCGAAGTCGTCGCAACCGGGATGCAGACCGAGCTCGGCCGGATCGCACACCTGCTGGCGACCGCTGAGGACACCGTGACCCCCTTGCAGCGGCGCCTCGCCGCGGTGAGCCAGACCCTCTTGTACATCTGCGGCGGAGTCGTGGCGGTCGTCGCTCTCGTAGGGCTGCTCCGCGGCTGGCCGCTCATGCAGGTCTTCATGGCGTCCGTGTCGCTGGCCGTCGCGGCCGTCCCGGAAGGGCTGCCGGCGGTCGTGACGATTGCACTCGCCGTCGGGGTGCAACGCATGGCGGCGAGGAACGTCCTCGTTCGGCGGCTGCCGGCGGTTGAGACGCTCGGTTGCGCGACCGTCATCTGTACGGACAAGACAGGCACGTCAACCACCGGCGTGATGAGCGTGCGCGAGCTGTGGGGACGCGACCACAAGGCCCTGTTGGCGGCCGCGGCCGCATGCTGCGACGCCGAAGTGGCGCGCGACGGCCGGCCAGGCATCGGGGATCCGACCGAAGTCGCGATCCTCTTGGCGGCAGCCGAACGCGGGATCGATCGAGATGACATCGAACGCACGAACGCGCGTGTGACGGTCGTGCCGTTCGACTCGGTGCTGAAGCGGATGTCCATCGAACGGGCGGACGGGGCGGACCTCCGGAACCCGGCTGGCGAGGAAGGGCGAGCCATCGGGGTTGCCCTGTGCTGATGCCTGCGTGCCCGTACGTTGCGACGGGCCTCCGGCGGGTGGGTTTCACGAATGGTTGGTCCATAGAGGCCACAGGGAATCGCTTTGTCAAAAGTAGGAGCCGGGCCTCCGGGCAGGTGGCGCCGTGCTGCGACTGCGCTGTCTGCCAGTGCACCCTGTTCCCTTCGGTACAGCCAGCGGCCACAGTCGCACGTCACTGTTGCAGGCCGAACCTCAGCTCGTCGGTGGTCGCTCACGGCCTCACTCGAGGTCCGGGCCCCGGAATGGGCAGCATGTCGCCTGCGCCCGCGCCGTCGCGTGCACGACACCATCTGAATCAGTGAAAGGGCAAGACAATGAGCTGCTGTAGTGACGTCATGGAACCGATTGCCGCGTCGGCGTGCTGCACCCCCAACGACACCGCGGCTCGGGCCGCTCAGGCGATGCGGTCATCGGGTTGCGGCTGTGCGCCCGTGGTTGAGGACAAGGAGCACCTCAAGCTCGTAGGCGTCGTCACCGAACGAGATGTGTGCTGCGGAGTGGCGGCCGATGACCGCCAGGCGTCTGACGTTCGCGTCGACGAGATCATGCGGCCTCCGTCGACGTGTTGTGGCGTAGATCAGCCGGTAGAAGGGGTACGAAAGGCACTGCACGAGCATCGCGCGACGAGCCTGCCGGTCGTGGACAGTGCCGGAGGGTGCTGCGGTACCGTCAGCAGCCACCGTCTGGGGTAGACGTCGAGCACCAAGGATGTACGAGGGCCCATCGTGCCAATGCCAGACCCGTCCGCGTCACGTCCCATGGCTGCCGCGGCCACTGTGGCCCCTGCCACGGCCGGAGATAGCACGCACGAGGGTCACGTCGAGGCGGCCGGCCCCCCCTCGCTGTCTCCGGATGTCGCGCACGAGATGGGCCACGGCGGCGGCCAGGACCTATCGGCCATGGTGCGCGACATGCGCAACCGCTTCTGGATCTGCCTGATCTTCACGGTGCCGCTCTTCGTCTACTCGCCGATGGGGATGTTCACCCCGCCCGCTCCACCACTTGGCCTCGACCTCAACGTGTGGCTCTTCGGCTTCGCCACGCTCGCGATCGTCTATCCGAGCTGGCCGTTCTTCGTCGCCGCCTGGCGCGCAGTCAGGACTGGCACCCTGGGCATGGCGGCGCTGATCGTGCTGAGCGTCGGCACCGGCTATCTCTTCAGTGTCGGCGCCACCTTCGTCTTCAAGGGAGGTGGACAGTTCTACGAGGCGGTCGCTGTGCTGTTGGTATTCATTCTGCTCGGCCACTGGCTGGAAATGCGTGCTCGCGCGGGTGCCTCGTCTGCCATTACGGCGTTGATGAAGCTGACTCCGGCC
>JANOIR010000411.1:0-2181 GCA_031407765.1 Vicinamibacteraceae bacterium | reverse complement strand
CGGCAGCCGCCGGACGCAGCGAACCGACGCCCGAGGCCGCGGCGGCCGCTCCGCGCGGCCGCGCGCCCGCGGCGGCGGCGACCGGCCAGCTCGCCATCCGCTCGACGCCGGCCCGGGCGGGCGTCATCATCGACGGCACCTGGCGCGGCCGCACACCGCTGACCGTGCGCGATCTGAGCGTCGGCACGCACGCCGTCCGCGTGGTCGAGGACGGCTACGTCGCCGAGATGCGCCGCATCGCCGTCGACGCGCGGACGTCGCCGACGACGGTGTCGTTCCAGCTCGCGCGCGTTCGCGCGGTCGAGCGGGCCCCCACCGTGCCGGTGCGGTCGGCCGCCAAGACCGGCTCGTTGCGATTCGACTCGCGTCCGTCCGAAGCCGCGGTCTTCCTGGACGGCCGCCTCGTCGGCGTGACGCCGCTGCAGGTATCCGAGCTGGCACCCCGCCTCTACCAGGTGCGGCTCGAGAAGCCCGGGCATCGCCCCTGGACGACCGCATCGACGGTGGTCGCCGGCCAGCAGGTCCGCGTCGCCGCCTCGCTCGAGGAAAGCAACTGAGGTCATCTGGAACCGTGATGACTCACACAATTCCCGGGCGGGGCATCCCCGCTGGCCGCGTTGCTCCTCGGTCGAATATCGCCAATATTCTCCCTCGTCGCGCCTTGCCATCGGGGCGCCGCGCTCCGGGACTTGTGTAAGGCATCACGGATCCAGAAGACCACGATGACAGCAACGCTCGCGCTCGAAAACGGCCAGATCTTCGAAGGCGTCTCGATCGGCGCCGACGGCGAGACGGTCGGCGAGGTGGTGTTCAACACCAGCCTCACCGGCTACCAGGAGGTGCTGACCGATCCCTCCTACGCCGGCCAGATTGTCACCATGACCGCGCCGCAGATCGGCAACTACGGCGTCACCGGTGAGGACTGCGAGTCGCGCGGGACTTCGGTCGCCGGCTTCATCGTCCGCGAAGCGTCGCCGATGTCGTCGAACTGGCGCGCCGAGGACAGCTTCACGAACTACCTGAAGACCAACGGCATCGTCGCCATCGCCGAGATCGACACCCGCGCGCTGACGCGCGTTCTCCGGAGTGTCGGGGTCATGCGCGGCGTCATCGCCACTGGCGAGGTCAGCCCGCAGGCGCTGGTCGAGCGCGCGAAGGCGTCGGTGAAGATGGAAGGCGCCGACTGGGTCAAGGCGGTGACCTGTGACGCGCCGTTCCTCTGGAACGCCGCGAGCGCGCCGCAGGGGGCCGGCGCGCCGGCCGGGCCGTCCGAGTTCATCGTCGAGCCGTCGCGCGTGTCCGGCAGCCGGCGCACCATCGCGGCCTACGACCTCGGGATGAAGTGGAACATCCTGCGGCGCTTCACCACCCACGGACTCGACGTGCAGGTGTTCCCGGCGACGACGCCGGCCGAGGACGTGCTGGCGACCAAGCCGGCGGGGATCTTCTTCAGCAACGGTCCTGGTGATCCGGCGGCACTCGACTACGTCGGGCGCAACGCCAAGGTCGCCGCGGAATCCGGCGTGCCGGTCTTCGGTATCTGCCTCGGCCACCAGGTGCTCGCCATGGGCATGGGCGGCTCCACCTACAAGCTCCCGTTCGGCCATCGCGGCACGAACCATCCGGTCAAGCACCTCGAGACCGGCAAGATCGAGATCACGTCGCAGAACCACGGCTTCGCCGTCGATCCCGCGTCGCTGCCGAAGGACGTCGAGGTGACGCACCTGAACCTCTACGACAACACCGTCGAAGGGCTGAAGCACCGCGAGCTGCCGGTCTTCTGCGTGCAGTACCACCCGGAGGCGGCGCCCGGGCCGCACGACGCCGACTACCTGTTCGGGATGTTCCTCGACTCGATCGACGGGAAGAAGCAGTAGCGAATGCCCAAGCGCACCGACATCCGCCGCGTCCTCGTCATCGGCTCGGGGCCGATCGTCATCGGCCAGGCGTGCGAGTTCGACTACTCGGGCACCCAGGCCTGCAAGGCGCTGCGCGCCGAGGGCCTCGAGGTCGTGCTCGTCAACAGCAACCCGGCGACGATCATGACCGACCCGGAACTGGCCGACCGCACTTACGTCGAGCCGCTCACCGTCGACGTCGTCGCCAAGATCATCGAGCGCGAGAAGCCGGATGCGGTGCTGCCGACCGTCGGCGGCCAGACCGCGCTCAACCTGGCCATCG
>JANOIR010000410.1:0-7595 GCA_031407765.1 Vicinamibacteraceae bacterium | reverse complement strand
CCTACGCCTTCGATCGACGCCGGCGCGCCGCGCAGGGCCTGGTGCTGGGCTTCGCGGCGGTCCCGCCCGACCTGTTCGACGGCGGCATGGCCACCCTCGCCGCGGCGATCCGCGCGGCGCGGCGCGGCGGGCGGACGTCATCGCCCGGTGGCCTGATAGAGTCGGGGCATGAGTGAGACTCCCACGCCGACGCTCTACGAGTGGCTCGGCGGCCTGGCCGTGCTCGACCGCCTGACCACGCGGTTCTACGAGCGCGTCAAGGACGACGCGATCCTGGCGCCCGTGTTCGCGCAGATGGTGGGCGACCACCCGCACCACGTCGCGCTGTTCCTCGCCGAAGTGCTCGGCGGCCCCACCACCTACTCGGAGCAGCACGGCGGTCACGCGCACATGGTGTCGCGGCATCTCAGCCGGCACCTCACGCAGGAGCAGCGCCGCCAGTGGATCGCGCTGCTGCTCGACACCGCCGACCAGATCGGCGTGCCCGACGATCCCGAGTTCCGCTCGGCGATCGTGGGCTACCTCGAATGGGGCTCGCGCCTCGCCGTGATCAACTCGGCCTCCGACGAGAACTCGATTGCGCCGGGCACCCCGATGCCGAAGTGGGGCTGGGGCGAAGTGAAGGGCCCGTACGTCGGCTAGCAGCCCGTGACCGCTTGGGGGCTGTCCGGCTGTGACGGGCCTGGGCCGAGCGACTGAGACAGCGACAGCCTGGCAGCATAGGATGCCGGAGGAGGCACGCATGATCCGCGCATTGCTCGTGTTGCTCGTGTTCGCGGCCGCACCTCTCGCGGCGGGCGCCCAGGCGCCGCCGGCGCCCGCTGCCGCTGCACCGCCGGCCGCACGGGCCCGCCCCGACTGCTCCGCGGCCGAGCACCATCAGTTCGATTTCTGGATCGGAACATGGACCGTCACCGCGGCCGGCAAGCCGGCGGGCTCCAGCCACATCGAGTCGGTGATGAACGGCTGCGGCGTGCTCGAGCACTGGTCCTCCGCCGGCGGCGGGCACGGCACCAGCCTCAACTTCTACGACCGGCGCACGAAGACGTGGTCGCAGGCGTGGATCGATGAAGGCGGCAACGCGCTGCACCTTTCGGGCACGTTCGCCGAAGGCAAGATGACCCTCGCCAGCGCGCCGCGCAAGACCGACTCCGGAGTCGACGTGCAGCGGATCACGTGGTCGAAGAACGGCGACGGAACGGTGCGGCAGGTGTGGGAATCGTCGACCGACGGCGGCAAGACCTGGACATCGGCGTTCGACGGTACCTACGCGCCGCGGCCATGACCGCAAGACGGGCGGCTCACGCCACTGGTTCCAATGCGATGCGAGGGCAGCGGTCAGCCAGCCAGCCGCTCACGCCGGCAGCGGTGGGTGGACGACGAGCACGGCGCAGGTCGCGGCCCGAATGACCTGCTGGGTGGTCGAGCCGAATAGCGCCAGGCCGACGCCGCCACGCCCCTGGGCGCCCATGACGATGAGGTCGCTGCCCTTCTCGGTGGCCAGACGCAGGATCTCGCGATGCGCGCGGCCGAGTTGCACGACATGGTCGATCTGGCACGACGGCGGCGCCCCTGCCGCCTGCACCAGGGCGCGCAGGCGAGCCCCTGCGTCGTCGGCGAGGTGCGCCCGGTAGGGTGCGACGTCGAACTCGGGATACGCCAGCGGCACCTCCTCCGCGAGCCATTCGAGCACGGTTGCGACGGTCACCCCTCCGCCCGTCGCGCACCCCAGCTCGATCGCGAAGCCCAGGGCCTGCTCGGAGGCGTGCGAGAAGTCGACGGCGCAGAGGATGTGCGTGAAGAGCGTCCCACCAGCAGGCACCTCAGGCGCGTGCGGCGGAATGGTCAGCACCGGGCACGGGGCGCGGCGCAGGACCTTCTCCGCGACCGAACCGGCCAGCAGGCGATCGAAGCCGCTGCGGCCGTGCGTACCCATGACGATCAGGTCGGCGGACGACACCACGGCCTGCTCGACGATGACCCGCGACGGGTCGCCGGTCTGAACGACGACGTCCGCATCGAGCCCTGCCAGCGAGTCCAACGCGAATGCTCGCACGGCCTCCTTGAAGTCGTCGCTCGGCGAAAGGTCCACCGGTCCCGCGGAGGCGGCCTCCGCCGACGGGACGACGAGCGGCTCGAACGGCGGCGTCGCGTGCAGCACGGTCAGCTTGGCCCCGTACCGCCGTGCGACCGCCGCGGCGTAGGCCAGCGCCGGCCGGGACGCCTCGCTCAGATCCGTCGGACACAGCACCTGCGTGAACGTCACCATGGGTCCTCCTCCCGCATTCTCTGACACCCGGGCCGGCGGCCGACTATTCGAGCAGGCGTGCCAGGATCCGCACCAGCGTCTGCTGCTCGCGGACGCTGAGGCGCTCGAGGCCTTCCGGCGGAGCGGTCATGCGCTCCATGAAGGCGGCGCGCAGGCGCGCGCCCTTCGGCGTCAGCTCGATCACCCTGACGCGGCGATCCTCGTCGGACGCGGCGCGGCGCACCAGGCCCTTCGACTCCAGACGGTCGACCAGGCCGGTGACGTTCGACGCGTCGCAGCACAGCCCGTCCGCGAGCTGACGCATCGGCACCGGCTTGTCGGGTTCGAGGAGCCGCAGCACGTGGCACTGCGCCGGCGAGAGCTCCAGCTCCGCGGCCAGCGGCGAGACCTGCGTGTTCTGGGTGAACGAGAACTTGACCAGGAGCTGCCAGGCGTCACAGGCGTGCGAGGTGGGACGCTTGATGGCCATGGCGACCTTTAGTGTCGCCGACTCAGCTCATCGCGTCAAGTTGAGCCGTTCAATATTTGACATCATCAACTGTCGAGCGTATCGTCTATTCATGGCTGCCCTACCCTTGGTTCCGCTCGACGACGCCGTGGTCTTCCCCGGCATGCCCGTCACGCTGCCGGTCTCGTCTGGCCCGGCCCTTTCCTCGCGCGACAATCGCGTGCTGCTGATCCCGCGGCGCGGCCTGGGCTACGCTCGCGTCGGCGTGGTCGCCGAGGTGACCAAGCGTCACACCATCCGCGGCACCGACGTGATGACGCTGGACGCGCTGCACCGCGGTATCCCCGGCATCGCGCATGGCGATCAGGATGGCGTGCTGCGCGTCGAGGTGGAGGAACACCCCGACGTCGCCCCGCCGCAGGAACTGACCGCCGACCTGGAGCGCGAGTACCGCGCCGTGGTCGAGGAGATTCTCGAGCTGCGCGGCGACGACGGGCGCATCAGCGCCTTCGTCCGTTCGATCATCGAGCCGGGCGCGCTGGCGGACACGGCCGGCTACTCCCCCGATCTCAACAGCGCCCAGAAACTCGAGCTGCTCGAGACGCTCGACGTCGTGCAGCGCCTGTCGCTGTCGCTGACGTTCCAGCGCGAGCGGCTGGCCGAGCTGCAGGTGCGCAAGCGCATCCGCGAGGACGTCGAGAACGGCGCCCAGAAGCAGCAGCGCGACTACTTCCTGCGCAAGCAGATGGACGCCATCCGCAAGGAGCTTGGCGAGAACGAGGCCTCGGTCACCGAGGACTACCGCAAGAAGATCGCGGACGCCGGCATGCCGGAGCACGTCCAGCAGCAGGCGGAGCGCGAGCTGTCGCGCTTCGAGCGGCTGGGTGACCAGAGCGCCGAATCGTCGGTGATCCGCACCTACCTCGATTGGCTGCTCTCGGTACCGTGGTCGAAGCGATCCGAGGACAAGATCGATCCGCTGCACGCGCGCGAGGTCCTCGACGCCGATCACGCCGGCCTCGACGACGTCAAGACGCGCATCACCGAGTACCTGGCCGTGCGCAAGCTGCGCCAGGATCGCGGCCTCGCCGACGACAAGCGCTCGGGCGCGATCCTGACGCTGATCGGCCCTCCGGGCACCGGCAAGACCTCGATCGGCGAGTCGATCGCCAAGGCGACGGGGCGCAAGTTCGTGCGCATGTCGCTCGGCGGCGTCCGCGACGAGTCCGAGATCCGTGGCCACCGGCGCACCTACATCGGCGCGCTGCCGGGGCGGCTGGTCCGCGCCCTGCGCGACGCCGGCACGATGAACCCGGTGATCCTGCTCGACGAGGTCGACAAGATCGGGCAGGACTGGCGCGGCGATCCGTCGTCGGCGCTGCTCGAGGTGCTGGATCCGGCGCAGAACCACAGCTTCCAGGATCACTACCTGGACGTGCCGCTCGACCTGTCGCACGTGATGTTCATCGCCACCGCCAACGTGGCCGACAGCATCCCCGGGCCGCTGCTCGACCGCATGGAAGTGATCAAGTTCGACGGCTACACGACCGACGAGAAGGTGTCGATCGCGAGAGGCTACCTGTGGCCGCGCCAGGTCGAACGCAACGGCCTGGTGCCGGAGGACGTCACCATCGAGAACGACGTGCTGCGGGTGGTCGTCAGCGACTACACGCGCGAGGCCGGCGTCCGCCAGCTCGAACGCGAGCTCGGTACGGTGCTACGCAAGACCGCGACACGCGTCGCCACCTCCGATGCGCCGAAGCCGATCGTGATCGACGCGGCGGCGGTGAAGAAGGCGCTCGGCCGGCCGAAGTTCGTGCAGGAGGCGGCGGCACGCACGGCGGTCCCCGGGGTCGCGACCGGCCTGGCCGTGACCGGCACCGGCGGCGATGTCCTCTTCATCGAGGCCGCGTCGATGGCCGGCAAGGGCGGCGGCCTGGTCCTGACCGGTCAGCTCGGCGACGTGATGAAGGAATCGGCGCGCATCGCGCTGACCTACGTCCGCAGCCACGCCGACCTGATCGGGATCGATGACGCGGCGTTCGGCGATCGCGAGTTCCACGTGCACGTGCCGGCGGGCGCGATCCCCAAGGACGGCCCGAGCGCGGGCATCACGATGGTCACGGCGCTGGCCTCGCTGCTCACCGGCCGCACGGTGAAGAGCACGGTCGGCATGACCGGCGAAGTCACGCTGCAGGGGCGCGTCCTGCCGATCGGCGGCCTCAAGCAGAAGGTGCTGGCGGCGCACGCAGCCGGCCTCACCGAGGTGATCCTGCCGGAGCGCAACGCGCCGGACCTCGACGACGTGCCGGCCGACGTCCGCGACAAGATGACGTTCCATCCGGTCGCGTCGGTCGAAGAGGTGCTGGCGATCGCGCTGGATCCGAAGCAGGTGGCGCTGGCGGCCTGACGTCCCTCCTCGATGAACCGACCGGCGGATGTCGCCAGCGCAGGGGGCTGCTAGGCCTGCCCCAAGGCTCGCTTCATCTCCGACGTCAGCCACCTGGCTTCCGGCTCGGTGAGGCTGGGTGACGCCGTCGGGTTCATCAGACGTAGGTTCCCGCGCTTGGCGATGTACAGCCTCGTGCCGACACGGATCGTGCGGCCGTACTGGGTGCGGTAATAGACCCGCGGTACGGGGCGCAGCCCGCGAGAGATACGGATGCGGTCGACATCGATCACCACCCGGCGGACCGATCCCGTCCACCCCAGCGCGAACAGGACCGCGACGACCGTGCCGACGATCAGCCATGGTACCGGCGCATCCGCGGCGAAGGCGTCGAGCCACGGGATGGGCGGCAGCGTCCGCACCCACGCGGACGCCGGGCCCACCGACGCGGGCGCACCCGGCGCGCGGAGCGCGCTCGACGCCAGTAGTACACCGCCCATTGAGATGGCCAGGATCACCCAGAAGCCGAAGCGCAACCCGTAGGTGATCGACAGCTCGCCCGGCCCTCGTTCCAGGCGGATACGGGTGCCGGCTGGCCGCGGCGCCGGCGCGCCACCGTCCTTGGCCCCGTCGTCGATTGAGGCGGAGGCCGCCGCCCAGAGGTCGGACGTGGTCAGGGTGCCGGCTTTCTCGGCAGCCAGGCGCGAAAGCACGTGTGGCTCGACGTCTGGCCCCTGAAACCACGTCTCGTCGGTCTCCGGCGCGGGCGCGTCGCGACTGAGCTCGCGCACGATGGCCTCGACCAACGCGAAGTGCTCCGCGATCTCGCGCACCGCCTCCTTCGACGTGCTCTGGGCGACGCCCGGCTCGAACAGTGTGCGGCCGTAGTGCACGCCGACATACGCCCGGCGGTCTCTGAACGCGACGAACACGGGCTTGCCCACGCGTCGGTCCACGGTGAGCAGTTGCTCCATCATCGCCGGCGTCAGAAGGGCGCGCGCTTCCGACTCGTTCGAGGCGTGGACCGTGAACGCCTTCTCGAACGCCGGGTCGCCCAGCGCGAGCAGACTCAGCCCGTCGCGTTCTCCAAGCTGATACGACTCGGCCTGCGTGGAGTCGATCACGATCACGCCGCTCAGGCGCCGATGGAAGCCGAGATGGAAGAACAGCCCACGGAAGACGACGTAGCTGCGGGAGTTCTTGCCGCTCCCGGTCGAATACGCGCGACCGACTTCTGACCCTTCGAAGGGAGTGTGACCAATGCGACCGCGCACACGGTCGTCGCATTCGAAGCCGCCGCGCGTGTTGAACAGGCCGGCCGCGTCGAAGACGTCCCTGGTGATGCCCTGGAGCGGATCGTAGACCCCGAGCGGGAACCCGACCTTGAAGATCCCGGCGACGATGTCCTGCTTGAAGCGGCTGCGATAGTTGGCGTAGGCGGTGATGCCCGGTAGCAGGTACCGCATGAGCACGAACACCAGGCCGGCGACCAGCCACAGCCCGGCGGCCACCATCGTGCCGACACCCGAGGTGAACGGCAGCATGCCATCGAGCAGATCACCGGCGATGAGGACGCCGATCGGCGGCAGGACGACGAGCAGCGACTTGATGATCAGCCAGCGGACCTGGCGACGGCGGTCGTCGATGGCCTCCAGCTTCGGCTTGAGCGTGGCGTCGTAGAACGCGTCGATCCGGCGCAGGGCGTCCGGGGCGAGGATGTCACTCACGCGCCGCGATTATAGTGTCGTGCGCCCACGCGTCAGCTGGCACGGCTGCTGTTTCGCAAGGCGAATGGGAGGCCCATCTGATGATGGCTTCCCCTCGACCGCGGCGCTATAGTCGTGCACTGAGCGCGTCCGGGCGGCTCCCCCTGCCGCTGGGGTCGAAGCATGACTGAAGATCGGCGTGCGACTGGCGGCTCGATTCGCGTTGGCGCGTTCGTGCTCGACCCGCGTTCCGGGGAACTGCGCGGCGAGGCGGGCCGCCTGACGCTGTCGGCGCAGCCCCTCCAAGTCCTGCTGGCACTGGTCGAGCGCCCCGGCGAGCTCGTCACCCGCGACGAGCTGCGGCAGCGACTCTGGCCCGCCGATACCTACGTCGATTTCGAGCACGGCCTGAACGCGATCATCAAGCGGCTGCGGGACGCGCTCGGCGACTCCGCCGACACGCCGCGCTACATCGAGACGGTGCCTCGCCGCGGCTATCGCCTCGTCGCCGCGGTGGATCGTGGAGAGCCGGCGCCGGGCGAACCGAGGCCCGAACCGAGCGCGTCACTGCCGGAGCTTGCGGCGTTGCCCGGGCCGGGGCCCGCACCGTTGCCGGCTCACGCGGCGGCGCCCAGCTCAGGGTCAACGCGTCCGCCAAAAGGCATGGCCGTCGTCGTGGCGTCGATCCTCGCCGCCCTCGCGCTGGGCACCGCGGCGTACGTCGTCTACGTGCGCACGGCGCAGGCGGCGTTCACCGAGGCCCCACGTCCGACGGCACACGAT